>CAYFFY010000012.1:0-18169 GCA_964342635.1 uncultured Desulfurococcales archaeon | reverse complement strand
CATGGAGCAGAACGTGAACCAGGTCGTGATAAAGGCCAGGGGAAGGAACATAACCAAGGCCGTCGACACCGTTGAGATAGTCAGGAGCAGGTTCGCCAAGAACGTCGTCATTAAGGGAATTGACATAGGCAGCCACGACATAACCGTGACCGACCCGCAGACGAACCAGCAGAGGACGAGGAGGGTCAGCAGCATCGAGATCTGCCTGGCCAAGGCCTAAAGAGGGTCAACGGACTACTCCAAGGAGGTTTTTAACGAACGTCAGTATAATGCCGTAGGCCTCCTCGACGCCGATTCTTGTGGTGTCGAGAATGAGGTCAAACCCCGATAGATCCCTTATATCTACACCATAGTAGCTCAGGAATCGAACCCAGTGGCTTGCCTCCCTGCGGGAGGCCTCCATTAGCGCCTCCTCGTAAGGCTTAGAGTCCCTGGTCGCTATCCTTCGGGCCCTCTCAGGGAGCGATGCCTTGACGTATATCGCGACATCGGCCAGCTCCCTGAGCATCCAACCTGCAAGGTGGCTGTCTATCACGACGCACCCCTTCTCAGCCTCCCTGAGCGCAGCCCTGTCTATCTCTAAGTCTATGCTCGGGTCAGTCTCCGCCATCTCGTTGAGCTTGACCAGGCTCACCCCGAGCCTCTCGGACAGCTCCCTGAAGGCCTGCCCGGTCGTGTAGTACCTAAGGTTCATGTCTTTGGCCAGTCTCCTAGCGTAGGTTGACTTGCCGGATCCGGGCTGGCCTGAGACGACGATCACGGGTCGGCGGTCGCCGCAGTCCAAGGCCTGCCCCCAGAGCGATTGGCCAGTTTAGTTTAATAGTGTCCGCCCAGGGCTACCCTTGGGTATTGGGTTGACGAGTAAGGAGACGTCGAGGTTGTTCGCAATATTGATTGTCGCCCTCGCGGCGGTTTTGGCTGTAAGTAACGTCCTCTGGTATATGTCCTATAGCAGGCTTAGCTCAAAATACGGTCAGGTCACGGGGGCCCTAGAGAACGTTACCGCGAAGCTCATTTACGCTGAAAGGCTACTTAACGTGAGCCTACAGACCATCAAGGCCTACAAGAACCTCACGGCCCTCCTCAACGCGACCATTACAGCGATGGACGCTGAGAGGGTCGCCGCAGCGACTAACGTTTCCCTCGAGCTTGACGTGGAGTCGATTAAGCTCATGGCCCTGGTCGCCGGTACCCTCTCTGAGGCGAACCAGACTACGGATCCCATAGCGAGGGAGTACCTTGTAATGATAGCCCTTAACGCCACGAACGCGACCATGGAGGACCTCAAGGCGCTGGCCTTCCTGGGCTCCTACATGAAGGCCAACTCTACGTACTTCCAGTACATCAACTCCGCTGAGAACGCCGTCCAGAGCATAGCGCAGCTGGCCTGGGAGCTGAGGTCTCCATCGGTTACAGTGCCTGCCAGCTCGGTGACGTCTAACCTTACCGACTTCGTGTCTAACGTTCTAGCTGCCGAGAGAGTACTTGTATCTCTTGCCCGTCCTCAAAGTACTTCCTGAACAGGGCGTAGCATAGCAGCGTCTCCTCGAAGTTCCTTATGACCCTTGCCACGTCAAGGATCTTAGCCAATATGTATGTGAAGGTTGGGCTGGAGGCCTTCACAACGTCGCCAAGCTGGTTCTCAATGTCAAGGAGCATCTTCAGCTTGTAGTAAGCGTCCTCCTCCTTCTTGACGCTCGGTGGGTCTATGCCGGCCGCGGAGGCGACGAGGGAGACCTCCAGGAGCTGGAGGAGGAGCCTCAGCCTCTCCTTCTCATCATCTCTAAGCGAACCGCTGAGCGCCAGCACGTCCCTGGCGAGCACATAGTAGGAGTCGTTGGCCAGAGCCATGAGGCCGACGCCTGCCATTAGCAGCCTGGCCAGGTGGTCCTGGAACACGCCGGCGTGGAACCCCTTCGACCCTGACCTAAGCAGCCTGAACACCTGCGCCCTTAGGTCCCTGTAAGCCTCCTCCAACTCCCCCTCGGTCATGGCCAGCCCGCTGGTGTGTTCGGCGAGCCTGGAGAAGGCGGACGCCAGCTGCCTGCCGTAGTTGGCCAGGGAGGACACGACGTCCCCTTTGAACTCGTCTATGACGGCCTCGACCTCGTAGGGGCTGATAAGGCCTATACTAACCTGGTCCCCGAACACCGTGGCGGCCTGGGAGAGCTTCTCAACAAGGTCCTCCCTGATAGGCCTGTTCGAGTAGAACGTTACCCTGTCCAGGCCGGTCAGGTAGGTACAGAACAGGGCCCTGCCCAGGTGCCTGCAAAGGCTCAGGTGCCTCAGGGAAAACGAGGCGGAGAATGCCCTGCCGTCCGCGCGCGGGACCACTACCAGCCTGTCACCGTCCTCCACGACCATGACCTGGCTGCCGGCCTTGAGGCCGTGGGTCCTCGCCCACTCACGGGGAAGCGTGATTATGAGGGACGAGCTCCCAAGCCTCTGGACCTTACGCGAGACGACGCGGCCCTCGCTCGTGGCCGCACCGGAGGACTCCAAGCTACTTTCCCTGTATGAAAAGAGTAGTGGGTCCTATAAATTCCTTCACCACTTTAAATAGAGGGAATATTGGGGTAATACATACAAGAGCTATACGCATAGGTGATCGGAGAGCAAGGCTTATAAGCCACTGCACCAACATACATTTTCGCCTGTGAAGCCGTTGGGCGCGGCTGAGGTTAAGGACGTATCCTATGTTGACTTAGAATATGTCGACCTGGCGGGTTTTCTGAGGTCCGTCGTAGTCCCCTACGAGACGTACGCAAAGAGGCTGCAGGGCTTCGTCGCGGCGTTCGACGGATCAAGCGTCGAGGGCTTCGAGCCAATCAACAGGAGCGACCTTATGCTTAGGCCCGACGTCAGCACGCTAGCAAGGATACCGTGGAGGCCGCAGAGAGCCAGGGCCCTTTCCGAGATCTATTGGCCTGACGGCAGGAGGTACCAGAAGGACCCGAGGTACATCGCCCAGGAGGTCACGAGCTTCCTGGCAGAGAAGGGGTACAGGCCGCTCGTGGGCGCTGAGGTTGAGTTCTTCTTATACAGGTCAGTGAAGGTCGACGTCGAGAACCCGCTTAAGGGTATAGGCTACACCCTCGAGTCGACCGAGGCGCCGTGGGACTCGACAACCGGCCTGCTGAGGACTAAGAAGGCCTACCACGCGCCCGAGCCCTCCGACACCCTGGAGGCGGTGAGGGAGAGGATGCTCAGCTACTTCGCAGCGATGGGGTACGGCTTCAACGCTACCCACCACGAGGTTGCCGTCGGGCAGTCGGAGGTCAGCGTCAGGGCAGGAGAACCGCTCTTCCTCTCAGACCAGATAATCACGTTCAAGCAGGTGGCGAGGCAGGCGGCGCTCGAGAGCGGCCTGGTCGCGGTCTTCCTACCAAAGCCCGCCTTCGGAGATAACGGGAGCGGGCTACACTTCCATCTGAGTCTGTGGGACGTCAAGGGAAGCGCGAACCTGTTCGTGGATGAGGAGGGGGGCCTTACCCAGCTGGCAAGGTACTTCATAGGTGGGATACTTGAACACGGGAGAAGCCTCGCCGCCATCGTGGCCCCCACGTCAAACAGCTACAGGAGGCTTGTGCCTGGGTACGAGGCGCCGGTCTACCTCGTATGGGGCTACTCTAACAGGAGCGCCGCCGTCAGGGTTCCAGCCACAGGCGGGGATTACTCGCTGTCAAGGGTAGAGTTCAGGAGCCCGGACCCGCTCTGCAACCCCTACCTCGCCCTGCCCGCAACACTGCTCGCCGGCTATGACGGTATAGCCAGGAAGATAGACCCCGGCGACCCGTTCGAGGGAAACGTGTACGAGGTGAAGGGTGAGAGACCTCCAACCCTCCCCAGGAGCCTTGATGAGGCCCTTGACGAGCTTGAGTCCGACAACGAGTACCTGAGGCCGGTCTTCAGCAAGGAGCTGATTGGTTCATACATAGAGGTTAAGAGGGCCGAGGCTGACACCGCCAGGATGTACCCGTCACCGATAGAGCTCTACATGTACATGAACCTATGACTTAAAACCCTTCATGTTTTTGAGCTATCATAGGGGAGCCGGATCAGGCCGGCTCTACGTGAATTATGTTAGTTGGGCAGCTCTGGGCGGCGGCCTCAACGCAGTCCTTCATGTCGTCAGGGACCTGGCCAATGTTTATAACACTTGGGTCAATCCTCCACTTGGCTATGATCTGGGCCTTTCCGTCGACGTCGCTCATCTCGAACACATCGCCGCAGAGGCTCACGCACACCATGTCGGCAATGCAGTTGTCCCTTGGGTCCTCCGTGACCTTGAGCACGACCCTTCACCCGCATCTTCGCTCTACTGCTGGTACATAAGCCTTGCTAATTACCTCCCTCATTAATAACACTGACATATCATTGGGTGCAACAAATAAGTCTGTGGACAGCCCAGGCTAATGTTAGGTGCCTGCTTTGCCCCTTGCGGCGTATGAGGAGGAGATTCTTGGCTACACGTTCATAGAGTACGGTGACCTGGGCAGACCCAAGTTCCTCGCGCTCGGCCTCCCGGACGCCGGCCTTGTTGGACCGATTGCGTCAGGCCACGTTGTCAGGACCCTTGAGATGCAGGACGCGATAGGCGTGGAGAGCTACGGCTACCTCCCCCCGGCCGCCGTCGTGCTCGGGGGGTCGGTCAAGTACCCGCTTAGGCTGTACGTCAAGGGTGACCTGTCGGTCTTCGTCACCGAGATAACACCCGTAGCCTCAGGGATAGTGCCCCTCTCCATAGCCATAGTCGAGTTCGCCAGGAAGAGGGGGGTTCAGTACCTGGTAGGCCTCAGCGGCGTCGGCAACCCTATGAGGGCAGAGTCCCAGCCCCAGCTCTACTACATAGCCACGACCCCGGACGCCGAGAGGCTCGCCTCGACGATGGAGGGAAGCGCCAAGAGGTTCCCTGATGGCATGATAGTCGGCCCGTACGCGACCATATTGAAGGAGTCCGTGAAAAGGGGTGTCAACACGATCCTGCTACTTAGCGACTCCTTCGTTGACATACCTGACCCCGAGGCCGCTGCCCTCGTTGTTGGCGGCCTTTCAAGGCTCACGGGGGTCAAGATTGACACGTCCCAGCTTTTACAGGAGGCCGAGACCCTTAGGCTGAGGTTACAGGGCATGGCCCGCGAGGCAAAGGACGCCCTTGCCAAGATGGGGAAGGGGTACGAGTACCGGGCCCCCTTGATATACAGCTGAGGGGTGGGCCTTGTCATTCGATGACGTGTTTGAGAGGATGAGGAGGAGGGCCCTGAGGATCGTAAGGGACGTCATGACGGACCTTGACGAGATGGAGGCGTGGATGAGGGGCATGATAGAGGACCTCGAGAGCACGGTCGAGCCTGAGCGCCTGCTCAATGAGAGGCTGTCAGACCTGAAGAGGGGGGTCATCAGGCCAATAGTGTCCATCCATGAGGCCGGCGACGAAATAGTGCTTACGGTAGACCTCTCCGGCTCGGACCCGAAGACCGTTGAGGTACAGGTGATGCCTGAGGCGATTAAGGTCAAGGCCTCGGTGAGGGGTGAGTTCGTGAGGAAGGCCTTCGGCGAGGCCTACTGGGCCCGCAACATAAGTCGCTACGAGGGCGAGTATAGCCTTCCCTTTAGGGTCGACCCCTCAACGGCGAGGTACACCATGAGGGGCGGGATCCTGGTTATAAGGGTCAGGAAGGCCCTTCGCTAGCCCCCTGCTCGACCGCCTCCTTAAGGAGCTCAGCCACGTCCTTGACGTCGAAGTTGAACCTGCCGGCCTCGGCCCTGAACATTGTGTTGCAGTACGGGCAGGCCACTGCCACGACCTTCCTGCCGCCCTCGCCCAGGGCCTTAGAGGCCTCCTCGGCCCTGAGGGTTGCTATTCTCTCCCCCTTCTTGACTTCGTAGAAGAGCTGGCCGCCTCCGCCGCCGCAGCAGAAGCTACTTGACCTGTTCCTCGGCATTTCCCTTATCCTGAGCCCAGCGCCCCTTATCACCTGGCGCGGCTCCTCATATATCCCGTTCCAGCGCCCAAGGTAGCACGGGTCATGGAAGGTCACGACGTAGTCCAAAGTCCTTGAAGGCCTGATCTTACCCTCCGCCAGCAGCCTCGACAAAACAACGCTGTGGTGCTCGACGTCTAACGAGTCGAGCACCTTAACGAGGTCTGCTGTCCCTTGGCTCTTCAGGAGGTAGTCCCTGTACAGCCCGTAGTTGTTCTTGAAGTTGTTAAAGCCGTGCGGGCAGCTCACGAGCAGCTTCTTAAACCTGTACTTAGAAAGTATGGTCAGCGACTGCTTCATTAGCTCTACGTAGAGCGCCTCGTCACCTACGGCCCGGGCTGGCTCACCGCAGCAGCTGTGCTCAGGCACCACAGCTACCTTCAGGCCGGCCCTGCGGAGCAGATAGAGCACGGACTCGGCGACAGGCCTAATCCTCGGGTCAAATGACGTTATGCAGCCTGGCCAGTACAGGTAGTCGTACTCCTCCCCCTCCCTGGCTATAACGTCGTCCCCGAGCCTCTGGGCAAGCTCTGAGAGCCACTGGTCCCTGTCATACGGGTTGGTCCCCAGCGGGTTGCCGACGGTCTGGACCCTGTAAAGGGCGTCGAGCGCGTCCTTTGGCACGTGCTCTGAGCCTACGCTGACCATGCCTCTCCTCATGTCTATGATCGTGTCTACGTGGTGGACAGTCACAGGGCACTCGTAGACGCAGGCACCGCAGGTCACGCAGCTCCAGACGGCCTCAGGGTTCACCTGAAGCTTCCCCTCGCCCCAGGCCTGCTGATCCCAAAGGCCTGACCACATGGCGTCCCTCATTGTAACTATCACGTCCCTAGGGCTCAGCGGCTTGCTGGAGGCGAACGCGGGGCAGGCGTTAGTGCACCTCATGCAGCTCGTACAGGCGTCGTAGTCCAGCCTCTGCTTCCACGTGGTGTCCGAGAGCTTCACTATTCCTATCGGCTTACCGGCCTCCAGCCTCTCGTCGAGGTCTTGAACTGACTTAACGCCCTGGGCCGGGCCGCCCTCCCTCTGGAAAGTCACGTTCAGCGCGGCCGCGTAGATATGCCACAGGTTCGTCAGCGGTATGATGGCCAGCGTCGCCATTGCGAGGCTCATGTGGAGGAGCCACATGGCCCTGTAGGTGACCTCAAGCGTGGGGAGTGTGACCGTGCGGGCCCAGAGGAAGACCAGGTAGCCTACAGGGTCAAACCACGGCCTCTCCCAGCCAAACCTGTACGCGACCGCAGCGATGCCGTCAACTATGAAGCCAGTTATCACAATTACTATCAGGAGCGACAGGACAAGGTAGTAGTAAGGGTCCTGGGGGAGGTTAGGGGTCAGCCTGAGCCTTCTCCTAACTATCGCGACGCTTGCCCCGGCGAGGACCATTAGGCCGGCGATGTTGTTGAGCAGCTTATACGCATAGTACACGGGCCCGACTAGGAAGACCGCGACGTGCACGTTTAGGGCCCTAAGGATGGTCGCTATGAAAAGCCACCCTATGCCGTAAAATATCAGCGCGTGCATTACGCCGGGGAACCTGTCCCTGAGGACCTTCCACTGCAGGACGGCGTACTTAGCGAAGTTAGTGAGGGCCCTTCTTACAGGGTAACCGCTAGGCCAGCACATGAGACGCCATCCCTTGGACCCCCTCGTCCACCTCACGTAGCCCTCGTAGGCAGCGTACAGCAGCCAGAGGAAGACTGCGACCCCCAGCACGTAGACCAGGACCTCGTAGTTCTGCACCCAGACGAAGTTGTAGATGCCTATGTAGTACCCCAACCCCAACGCCGTTGGAATCCGGCCTACCCTCATGATATATAAGCATGGAACTTTGGCCCCATACTTAAGCCGATCACGAGACGCGGAGGATGGACCGTCTGCCCGGGCACCGTGGGCCTTGCCCTATAATAGGCGAGACGCGGAGGAGGATCAGGGGGTCCTGACTGCCGCAGGGAGGCCAGGCCGGGTCAAAGAAGAGGCAGGTTGACCTTGACTCGTTCATCAAGAGCGTTGAGTCTGACCTCAAGCAGCAGACCAACGCCATGGGCGGGCAGGACAAGGCGACCCCCCAAGGACAACAGGAGAGGCCTCAGCAGGCCCCAGCTAAGAGAAAGGTCAATATCCTGGATTTCATGGGACCCGGGCCTGTCAGGGAGACGAGGCCCCAGCCTTTGCCCCAGCCCCCTCCCCAAAAGGAGGAGGTCCCTGAGACCCTGAGGTCGCCTAAGGCCGAAGAGAACGTGGCCAAAGCGCGGCCGGAGGCAACCCAGGTCGCCCAGGAGACGCCTCCCCCCGCCCAGCTGGAGTGGTTGACTCCATCGCAGGACTACGTTGTTGTCAGCGGGGCAACCGGCGAGGTCAACAGCTGGTGGCCGGCTCTTGAGGACTTTTACGTTGACAGTGCGAGGGGCTACCTGCTTGAGGTCAGGTACGAGGGCGACCTGGCCAGGGCAGTGGCCCTGATTTTCGACCCGGAGCAGGGGAAGGTTCTCAAGTGGGCAGACAAGCTAGGCCACAAGCCCTACTTCCTGACCGACATGCCGATAGAGGGTGATGACGGCAGGCCGCCCGTTGACCTGACGGGGCACAAGTCGTTCAGCAACCTCGCTCTGGTGACTAAGCGGGACCCGATTTCAAACAGGGAGATCAAGCTAACCAAGGTCGTAGTTGAGGACCCACTTGCTGTAAGGACGTTAAGGAAGGCCCTCGCTGACAGGGGGTTCAAGGTGTGGGAGGCTGACATAAAGTACTTCCTCAACTACATCTACGACCTCCAGCTGATACCTGGGATGCCTTATGAGGTCTCCAACTCGTGGAGGCCTCTTAGCTGGAAGAGCGGCAAGGACCTGGAGGAATTGATAGAGAGGTCCTTCGCTGACGACCTAAAGCAGCTGGCGCTTGAGTGGGCGCCCATCTTCGAGGAGCCCTCGCCCAGGGCCCCTAGGGTCGCCGTCGACATTGAGGTCATCGCGCCGGGGGAGGGGCACTTCCCAGACCCGGCGAGGGCTGACATGCCGGTCATGAGCGTCTCGCTGGTCGACGACGGCGGGAGAAGGGAGGTCCTCCTCCTCGCCAGGGACGCCGCCGAGTTCACGAGCAGGAACGATGTCCAGGCCGAGGTAGAGCTCTTCGACAGCGAGAGGGCTCTGCTGCTGGAGGCGCTCAGGAGAATCAGCCGTTACTCCGTCATAGTCACCTTCAATGGCGACAACTTCGACCTGCCCTACATATACAATAGGCTGCTCAACCTAGGCGTCAACCCTGACGATATACCGATCGTGTTCCTTCAGGACTACGTCACTTTCAGGAGGGCCCTTCACCTAGACCTTCACAGACTATTCGACATAAAGGCCCTGCAGACCTACGCCTACGGAAACAAGTACAGGGAGAAGAGCCTGGAAGCCGTCGCTGAGGCCCTGCTCGGGCAGAGCAAGCGCGAGCTCGCCCAGTTCATAAATTACGTTAGCCTAGATGAGCTCGCCGCGTATAACCTACAGGACGCCGTCCTTACGATGGGCCTCGTCACGTACAGCAATGACCTAACCTGGAACCTGCTGATACTCCTGATGAGGATCAGCAGGATGGGCCTTGAGGAGGTGTCCAGGTCGCAGGTCTCGGCCTGGATAAGGAGCACCCTCTACTGGGAACACAGGAAGAGGGGGCTACTAATACCGAGCCCTGACGACATAGCCTCCATGGGCTCGCAGGCCCCAAGGAGCGTCGCCATAATAAAGGACAAGAAGTACAGGGGCGCCATCGTGCTCCAGCCGCCCCAGGGCGTGTTCTTTAACGTCGTCGTCCTTGACTTCGCCAGCCTGTACCCGTCAGTTATAAGGAACTGGAACCTGAGCTACGAGACCGTCAACAACCCGTACTGCCAGAAGTACGTTGAGGCGCCGGAGGTCGGGCACAGGATCTGCACGGACAGGAAGGGCATATCGAGCCAGCTCGTGGGCCTCCTGAGGGACTTCAGGGTAAAGGTCTACAAGCGCAAGGTCAAGGACAGGGGCCTCTCAGAGGCTGAGAGGGTCTGGTACGACACCGTTCAGGCCGCAATGAAGGTCTACATCAACGCCAGCTATGGCGTCTTCGGAAACGAGGGGTTCGCGCTCTACAGCCTCCCAGTCGCCGAGAGCGTGACCGCCATAGGCAGGGCCGTGCTTCTGGACACCCTGAGGAAGGCCGCTGAGCTCAACCTGCACATACTCTACGGCGACACCGACAGCCTCTTCATATGGGACCCGCCCAAGGAGTCCCTGGATGAGATAGTCAAGTACGTGCAGACGGCAAACGGCCTTGACCTAGAGGTCGACAAGACCTTTAGGCTCGTATTGTTCAGCGGGCTGAAGAAGAACTACGTTGGCTTTGAGGACGGCAACTTCGTCATAAAGGGGATGCTGGCAAAGAAGAGCAACACGCCCGAGTTCATAAAGGCCGAGACTTCGGAGGTCATGAAGATCCTTGCCTCCATGAGGGGGCCCGAGGACCTTGAGAAGACGCTGGACGCCCTAAGGGAGAAGGTTCAGGAGATATACAACAGGCTGAGGCGTAAGGAGTACACCCTTGACCAGTTAGCTATAGAGGTGATGCTGAGCAAGGACCCCAGCGAGTACAAGAAGAACACGCCGCAGCACGTTAAGGCTGCCCTCCTCCTTATGAAGGAGGGCATACAGGTGACGAGGGGGGACATTATTTCCTTCGTGAAGACCAAGGATAAGCTTGGTGTGAAGCCCGTGAGGCTCGCCAGGCTGACCGACGTTGACACAAACAAGTACCTGGAGTACGTCAGGTCAGCCTTCGAGCAGTTCTTGATGGCCTTTGGCGTGAAGTGGGACGAGCTGGCCGGAGTAAGGAAGCTGCTGTGAGGGTCGCAGCAAGGCATATTATATGCTTAAGGACCATCACCATACAAGACCATGTCTGACGAGGAGCTATCAGAGGCCGTCTACAGGATTGTTCTGAGGAGGACCGTCAGGGGGCTCGTGGTCCAGTTCAGGGCCACAGGCGCAAAGGGAAGAGAGGTGACTCTGGTCAGGTTAACGGGCAGGGGGGCTGAGCTAGTCTATAGGACTATTACTGAGTCGCTCGCTAGGGACGGCCTCGCGACCGAGGAGGTAAGGTCAACGTCCTATACTTCGTACAGGCTGGCGGAATCGGTAGGGGCTGCCGTTGGTGGCCTCCTAATAATCGTGAGAAGAAGCAGGCAACCTACGTCCTGGGCCGCCTACTTCAATGACCTAGTCAGGGGTGATAGGTATTCAGGCTCACGCGAGGTCCTGGCCTCAGCCCTCAGGCTTGCCGTTGAGCTCAGTAGGGCCTATCATCCATCCGGCGAGGCCTCGCAGATAAACCCAAGGGTCCTTGACGCGATCAGCGCCGGGCTTAAGGTTATGGCGCGAAAGCTCTGGGGCCTAAGGCTGAGCTGAGGGGCTTCTGTCAAAACAACATTAACCCGCGCCCGGACGTGAGGACGGGGGAGTGAGGACCGACTTCGGTCTGACGACAGGATGAGGAGCCGTGTGAGGCCTGACCCCCATATCGTTGCGCATTTAAACAGCCAAGGTCCTTTGGCCGGAGGTGACTTAGGGTGGCCAGCGAGGGGATGCCTAGGAGGCTCGTAGTAGAGGACTTGGAGGACATCTGGGTCGAGTACGATAGGCAGAGCGACACCCTTTACATAGGCTTCGGTAAGGGGGAGGCGGAGGAGTCGGCGATGCTTGAGAGCGGGGTCATAGTAAACTACAGTGGCGAGAGACTGGTCAGCATCGTTATCCAGGGCCTCAGCGAGAAGCTCGGCCTCTGAGGCCAGACACCTTGACGAGAAGGTCCTGCAGCTCACTCATGGTCATCTTTATGTGATCGAGCTCCTCCTTGACGCCGACCAGCCCCGCCGCCCTCTGGATGGCCTCCTCCTCTATCCTGTGCCCCGCGATCAGATAATAGCTGAACAGCGCCTCGAGCGACTCGTCCCTGCGAAGGCAGCACCTGGCTATCCTAAGGTAGTCTGAGCCGCCCTTCAAGAGGCCCTCCCTTGCGTCCCTGAGGCCCATCAGCAGGTCCCTTATGCCAGGTATCTCCTGCTCCCTCTGCTCACCAGTTGACGCGAGCGCCCTGTTGACGGCCTCAGAGAACCTCAACACAAGCTGCCTGTGCTCCTCCAGCACGTGAGCGACCCTGTCGACGCTGAATTCAAGCATCGCACGCGCGAGGGAGCAGTCCAGGTCGCAGCCCTCGCCTAGCGTGGCGCCCTCACCACGACGGTGCTGCCGTCAGCGACCCCTAAGGCCTTCATCTGGTCCGGGTTGGCCCTCACGCTCGTGTCGTCGGTGGAGGACTCGTCAAGAACCGCGGCTAGGACAACTCTTACCCTACCCCCTCCTACCGAGAGCTCAACCCTGTCGATTATTCCAAGCTGCGCTGCGAGCTTCTTTGACATCATGAGCTTCCCCTCTTCAACCGACTGGTCATACCCCAGCCTTACCCTCTTCTCGGATATCTTGACCTGTCTAGAGTATATGGACGATGCCGGAGGTATGAATGAGAGCATCTTATCTACGCCAACCTTCTCCTCGGAGCTCAAGCCCCTTCACCCTCACCCTTGGCCACGGGCTCGCCCAGCGTCTTTATGTCCACCAGATTATATATGAATTTCCTCAAGGCCGCCGGGGCGTCCTCAAGCCTCAGCCTAACCTGCCCCCACGTGTCGCGGTCCCTCATTGTGACGGTTCCGTCCTCAAGGGTCCGATAGTCAACGGTGAAGGCAGCGGGTACCCCTATCTCATCAGCCCTCGCGTACCTCCTGCCTATGCTGCCTACGTCATCATACATTACCATGAAGCCCTCCGACGTTAACACGTCCTTTAGCCTGAGGGCCTCCCTTGACAGCCTTTCGTCGCCCTCTATGAGCGGGAGGACGACAGCGTCCACGGGCGCTAGGTGTCTTGGGAGGGAGAGCACGACACGACCCTCCTTCTCCCCGTAAGACCTCTCGAGGACTATGTAAAGGAGCCTGTCTATTCCAAAGGAGGGCTCCACGACATGCGGTATGAACTTTCTTCCAGACACCTTCTCCTCGGTCTCAACGACCCTCACCGCCGCGTCGGGGACCTCAACGCCGTTCACCTTGATAGCGCCCCTCTCCCTCAGCTGCCTCTCGACCTCCTCAGGCGGCAAAGACTCTAGCGCCTTTATTATGGATGAAGAGGTCTCCCTAAACGTCCTCCCTATGTAGGCCCTGTCTACTAAGACCTTCTTGACCTTAACAACTATCGGCTCCTTATACGGCTCGAATACTTGCAAGTCCTGGCCGCTGTACTTCATGTGCCTCGAGAGGTCGTAGTCGCCACGGTAGGCGAGGCCGGCAACCTCGACCCATCCCCACCTCGGGCTCCTTACGAGCAGGTCGAAGACCTGGGTGGCGTAGTGGGCCTTCTCGTGCGGGCCCTTCTCCTCATAGAAGGCCTCCTCAGGGCCGATGCCAAGCGTTGATAGGTAATCCTGCCCGATTGCCATCCAGAGCGCCATGCACGGGTGCGCCACGACCCCCTTTTCGATCAGCTCGGAGACCTTCATCGCGGTCGGCTCCTTGCCAGCCAGCCTGTCCTCATAGCGCCTAACGGGGATACTCCTGTCAAGAACGTCGCTGAGGCCTGGGCAATGGCTTGACTTAGGGTCAAAGAAGAACTCCATCTCCATAATTGTGAAGTCCCTGAGTCTTAACATGCCCTGCCTAGGACTTATCTCGTTCCTGGCGACCCTGCCGACCTGCGCTATGCCAAGAGGCAGCCTGCCCCTCATGCTCTCAAGCGTCCTCTTGAATGACGTGAACATCCCCTGGGCAAGCTCAGGGCGTAGGTAACCAACGTCACCTTCATAGGGCCCTATCTGGGTTCTGAACAACAGGTTGAAAGTCTCAACGTCTCCGAGCTCGCCTCCGCAGACAGGGCACCTTATGTTGTTCTCCCTGATCTTATCGGTCAGCTCCCTAACGCTGAGACCCTCAGCGCTTACCTTGAGAACTTCCTCGACCAGGTGGTCTGCCCTGAATACCCTGCCGCACTTCCTGCACCTCACTATTGGGTCCGTGAAGCTCTCGACGTGGCCACTGGCCTCGAACACTATTGAAGGGGCAACCAAAGGTGTCTCTATCTCTACAACGTAGTCCTGTCTCTCGAAGACGAACTTCCGCCTCCACAGCTCTATTATCTTCCTCTTGATGGGGAAGCCCATTGGGCCTATATCGTAAAGGCCCGCAACGCCGCCGTAGATCTCATAGCTTGGCCAGAAGAACCCCCTTCTCCTCGCAAGGTCTATCACCTTGTCGTAGACGTCCTGCTGTTTGGACACCTAGGCTTCCCTTTGGCTGCAGGGGACTTGGGGCTTTAACCTATGCTGCGTTAAGACGGCCACAATATAAGCAGAGGGTTTAATTCAGGTTGCAGGCCATATCGCAAGCGGGGTCCTGATGGGCCTCGGCTCCCTTTACATAACCCAGGCGACTAGGCGCTTCGCCGGTATCGAGGGCAGTGAGAGGTCCAGGTACAGGGTACTTGGGGTCCCGTTCGACTCGACAACGTCATATAGGGCGGGCACAAGGTTTGCCCCAGACTCCGTCAGGCAGGCGGCCGCCGCGCTGGAGAGCAACAGCTTCTTCCTGAAGGATGTCTACCTTGAGGACGCGGCCCCCTACGACGAGGGTGACGTGGCGGTCTCCATAGGGGACGTTGCCGAGACCCTCGACAGGGTAGAGGCCGCAGTGAAGGAGGTCGCGGGCCGCGGGATACCGGTCCTGATAGGGGGCGAGCACACGATAACCCTGGGAGCGTACAGGGCGCTGGCTGACCTGAGGCCGTGCCTCATAGTCTTCGACGCCCACCTCGACCTGAGGGACGAGTACCTTGGCCTGAAGGTGGGCCACGCGACCTTCATGAGGAGGCTTATCGAGACCCGCAGCCCGCCGAAGGTAATATACATGGGGTCCAGGGCTTTCTCAAGGGAGGAGCTTGAGGCCGCCAGGAAGCTGTCGATCGTGATAAGGGGCGCCCAGGACTTCATATCCCTCGGGCCCGCGAACGTGGCGTCGTCGGTGATCAGTGAGCTGAAGGGGTGTGACGCGACGTACGTAAGTGTTGACATGGACGTGTTCGACCCGGCCTACGCCCCTGGCGTCGGCAACCCGGAGCCTCTCGGGCTCACGCCACTTGACGTCCTTACGGTGCTGAACAGGGTCGTAGATGATAGGCTGGTCGGCATAGACATAGTTGAGGTCTCGCCGCCCTATGACCAGGGAGGTGTAACTTCGTCGCTTGCTGCAAAGGCTCTTCTCGAGGTAATTCTTAAACACTACGCCCTGACCAGCAGGAGGTCCGCCTAGACCGCGTGGACCCTTCTGGGGGCTACAATAGTTGTCGGGGCCCTTATCTTGACAAATATCCTGTAGCCGCACCTGGGACACATCATCGTCTGGTACTGCTCCAGCTCACTCTTGCTTATCTTATACCCGCAGTTGAGGCACATGTAGTATACCTCCCTGGGCTTTATGCCATAAGGCGTCGTCTCCTCGTAGGGGACCTCCGCGGCTGGCTGCTCCTCTGGCATCTCCTCCTGCGGCCTCTCCTCGTCCGACATGTCAGACCCTCAACCCTCTCGCAGCAAACACTTTTATCCTTAAGCTGCGACTGAAGCAAATAGCAGATGGGGTGGTAGAGAAAGCCCATGCCCAAGGAGCTTGATTGTGGAGGTCTGCCTCCTGAGATTTGTGAGGCGCTGAACGCGGAGCAACAAGTTATTAAGATAAGGCTTGAGGTGCGCAAGTTCAATAAGCAGGTCACGATAATCGAGGGCATTGACGATAAGCAGTTCAACCTCAAGGAGATAGCTTCGAGGCTGAAAAGCGAGCTCGCCGCGGGGGGTACCTACAAGGACGGCAGAATCGAGATCCAGGGAGACCACAGGCAGAAGGCGAAGGAGCTCCTTGTTAAGATGGGCTTCCCTGAGGAGAACATAATGATAATTGAGTGATGGCCCTTAAACTCTTTTATTTCACTTTTGGATACCCTATCCAGGATCAAGTTGACGATAGCTCTGTTCGTAGGAGGCTCAACCCTTACGTCAACAAGGCCTGGCCTGAGCATAGCAGGGTCCACGCCAGGGGACACCCTGTACACCCCAACCCTTGACCTAGAGTACCTCGTATCTGGAACGCCGGTAAGCCTCAGCGTGATTCCTGTTAGCCCTGAGGGCCTGCCAACCCCAGCGGTCTTGACGAGGGCGGCCCTGCGGCTCGTTAAGATCCCATACCTTGTCATAGATGCAGGCACATACTATGGACTGAAGGTCCCCCACGTCAGGCTTCCGAGCGCGAGATACGGAAATGATATATCAGAGTCGGAGGCGTTCCCAAGGGGGACGGCAAGGGCCCTCTTCTCTGAGGGCAGGACGCTAGGGATGACGATAGCTAGGGGCCAGGAAACTGTCCTAATAGGTGAGTCCATCCCCGGCGGCACCACGGTTGCCGCGGCGATAATGAGCGCGCTGGGCTTCGACGGCGTCTCGATAGTAAGCAGCGCCTCGCCGCGTAACCCCAAGGAACTTAAGAGGCTGGTCGTTGAAAGGGCGCTCGCGAGGGCCGCCGGCATCAAGGACCCCCTTGAGGTCGTCGACGTGGTTGGCGACCCCGTCCACGTGACTATAGCTGGGATCGCAACCGGCGTGACCGAGGAGGGGGCTAGCGTCGTCCTAGCAGGCGGCACCCAGATGGGGGCTGTCCTGGCGATCATGAGGGCCCTAGGGACCCTTGACGCCAGGAGGGTGTCGCTCGCCACGACGAGGTGGATTGCTGAGGACCGCTCATCAGACATCAGGGCCGTCGCCGACGTAGTGGGGGGAGGGATAAGGCTCCTCGTCGCAGACGTTGACCTGTCGGACTCCCCCTACAAGGGCCTGGCCATGTACGAGGAGGGCTTCGTGAAGGAGGGCGTTGGAGCCGGCGGGGTCATGGCGCTCGACCGCTCTCTTGGAATTAGCGAGGAGGTGCTGAAGCGCGCCATATTCGAGGAGTACGGGAGGCTGCTGAGGCTTGGTAAGGCTTGAGGTACGCGGCAAGGCCCTAATCGTTGACTTCGGCTCACCAAGGCGGGTCGCCACTACGGCTCACGTGAGGGGCCTCGTGAACTCCTCGACCGTTGCCATTTATCAGGTCGACGAAGACGAGAACCTCTCCAGGCCTGAGGAGCTCAAGGAGAGGGTGAGGGCAGGGCTTGGCCTTGGGCCAGAAGACCCCCTGATGCTGACGGCCGCTGATGTCAGGAGGTACGTACTAGAGGAGGAGGGTGACTATGGGGTCCTTGCGACAACGGGCCTAAAGGACGCCGCCTGCCCAAACATGAGGAACCTTTACGAGCCCCTTAGGCCCTCAACAATTAACGTTATCGCCTGGGTCCCAGACAGGCTCACAAACCAAGGACTACTTGACCTCCTTAGGACTGTCGCGGAGGCGAAGGCCGCCGCCGCAGCCGACCTCCTGCTTAGGTGCGATGGGAGGGCCACAGGGACCGTAAGCGATGCCGTCACAGTCGCCTCTCAGTTCGGCGACGACGGCTACCTTTGGGCTGGGCCTGCAACGAGCGTCGGCGGCAAGATCGCCAGGCTTACCTACAAGGCCATCACGTCAGCGTCTAGGGGGAGCGACGAAGTCCTCTCTCAAGTGCTTGGACTCGGCCTCGAGGAGCTGACCTCGGACGCGCTCAAGCTCTACAGGTCCGCCCCTGTGCCGGGCGCACCCGAGGACAGGGTGGGCAGCCTAGTGAAGTCCGAGCTCGCTGATCTGCTAGCCGACCCCAACGTGTGGGCGTTTCTTATCGCGGCCCGGGAGCTCGACATCGTTGGCTCCTCGGGCCTAATTCCCGGCCTGAGCCGTGAGGAGTTCGAGGCCGACTCAAAGAGGGTGATAGCGGACGAGCTCCTCGCCGCGGCCCTTAGCATCTACATCAACGGCTTCAAGGCGCTAACAGCCACCTACTGGGCCGACTCAGCCAAGGACAGGCTCGGGCTACTCCTGTCGCGCCTCCCCATGTTTGAGGATGACGCGGCCGCCGCGCTAGCGGCGTCGGCCCTCTCCAGGGTATATGACAGGCTGCTCAGGGGCGGCCAGCGTGCTTGAGGGGGTGTTCGAGGTGGCGGTC
>CAYFFY010000011.1:0-19124 GCA_964342635.1 uncultured Desulfurococcales archaeon | reverse complement strand
GAAGGTGAACCCCGCATCCTACCAGGCTGGACTACGGGCCCACCGCCTGGCCATTAGGGGCGGGGTTCTATTAAGCTTTTCACGAGGAGGGGCCAGCAGGCCAGTCCGGTCACGTGTTGAAGGGCGGCCTGTAGTTAGTCCTCCTCTGCCTGTAATCCTCAAGGTCCTTCTTGACCCTCTGGTACGTGAAGTCCGAGGCCCTCCCCTCCCTCCTCGCCTCCTCTATGACCCTCTCCGACTTCTGCTCAAGCGCTGACATTACTGGGATCCTGACCCCCTTCTCCCTGGCCACGGTGAGGGACCTCGGGTAGCCTGCGTGGGCGTGCCTGACGACGCCTATTCCCGGGTCAACGGTGAAGACCCTTAGGGCCTTCTCCTCCGCGAGCTGGGTGCCGTCAACAACCATCCCGAACCCCGCGTGTATTGCATACCCTATGCCGACGCCTCCACCGTGGTGGAAGCATGTCCAGGTGGCCCCTGAGGCTGTGTTCAGGGCGTAGTTGAGCACCGGCCAGTCGCCGACAGCGTCGCTCCCGTCGAGCATGTTCTCGGTCTCCCTGTACGGCGACGCGACCGAGCCGCTGTCGAGGTGGTCCCTTCCGAACCATATGGGCCCGCTGAGCTCGCCCCTCCTGACCATCTGGCTCACCACCTTGCCGAAGAGCGCCCTCTCGCCGTACCCTAGGTACACGACCCTCGCGGGCAGGCCCTGGAACTTGACGTACTTGTGCGCGGCCCTTATCCACCTGGCCAGCCTCTCGTTCCTGGAGAAGAGCTGGAGCAGCACGTCGTCGAGTTTGTAAATGTCCTTGGGGTCACCCAAGAGGCTGGTCCATCTGAACGGCCCCCTGCCCTCCTCGAAGAGCGGCCTCATGTACTCCATCTGGCCGGGGATCCTGAAGGCCTCCGCGAGCCCGGCGTCGTAGGCCTGCTTCCTTAGGTTGTTGCCGTACTCGAAGGTGACGGCCCCCCTGGCCTGGAGCTCAAGCATGAGCTCCACGTGCCTTTTCATGGTCTGCTTCGCCAGCTGCATGTACCCCTGGGGGTCCTCCCTCCTCAGCGCCTCCGCCTGCTCAACGCTGAGGCCCTGAGGGACGTACGAAAGCGGGTCGTGGGCCGGCGTCTGGTCGCTGAGCATGTCGGGAACGATGTTCTCCTTCACGAGCCTTTCCAGGAGGTCAACAGCGTTTGCCAGGACACCTATGCTCGTCGGGGTCTTGGATCTCTTGGCCTGCAGCGCCATGTCAATGGCCCTGTCTATGTCGTCAACCCACGTGTCGAGGTAGCCGGTCTCCATCATCCTCGTTATCATCCTCCTGTCAACGTCAGCTATGAGGGCGACGCCACCGAGCATCTTCACAGCCAGCGGCTGGGCGCCGCCCATGTTGCCGAGGCCGGCGCTGACGTAAAGCCTGCCCTCCAAGGTACCGTAGTGCCTCTCGGCGGCCGCGCCGATGGTTTCATAGGTGCCCTGCAGTATGCCCTGCGTCCCTATGTAAGCCCAGCACCCCGCCGTCATCTGGTGGAAGCTTATGAGCCCCCTCTTCTCGAGCTCCCAGAAGTACGTCCAGTCAGCCCACTTGGGCACGAGCATGGCGTTGCTCATTAGGACCCTTGGCGCCCTCTGGTCAAGCTTGAATATGGCTACCGGCTGGCCGCTCTGTACGACAAGCGTGTCGTCAGGGTCCATTGTGAGGAGGGAGTTAACTATGGCCTCGAAGTCATCCCATGACCTGGCCGCCTTACCAGTGCCCCCATATACGACCAGGTTCTTGGGGTCCTTTGCTACTATTGGGTCCAGAACGTGGAAGAGCATCCTTAAGGGGCCCTCAAGCTGCCAGTCCCTGCTACGGACGTGAAGCTCAGGCCCTGTGATGGCGCGGACGGTCCTCGTTTCAGGGTCATAATAGCCGGCCGATATGAGCTCCTCTATGGGCTGACCCCTGTACTTCTGAGGTACGGACACGAGTTCGCACCGCCTGGTTTGGTGCGGGGCTCGGCAATATACGCTGGCCGGGCCGGGACGACCTCAGCCGATTTTTAACCACCCGGTTTACGGCCACCTCGGCTTATTACGGCGGCCCACGACCAGCGCGGGGGTCGGCTTGTCGGGGCGACAGGCGAGGTTACTGAAGGACCCGGGGGACGTGAGGGTCTCCGACCTAAGGCCCCTGGTCCCCCTCGTGGGGGTTCCATGGGACTGGTCGACAGCCGGCAGGCCGGGGGCCAGGTTCGCCCCAGCTTTGATAAGGCAGGAGCTCTACTCTCTCAGGCCCCTCTCCCATGACCTAGGCAGCCTTGAGGTCGGGTTTGAAGAACTGGGGGACGTGGACGTCGTCGGCGGGGACCCGCTGGAGACCTCCAGGAGGGCAACTGATGCCGCGAGGGCCGTCATGGAGGCCTCATCATCAAGGTCTGTACCCGCTGTATTCCTTGGCGGCGACCACTCGGTTACCGGGTGGGTCGCGAGGCCCTTCATCGAGTCAGGGGCCTCCCTCCTCGTGCTGGACTCCCACTATGACCTCAGGTCGGTGAGGGAGGGGGTCACGAGCGGTTCCTGGCTCCGGGAGCTGCTTGAGGCCCGCTGGGGCACAGACGTCATGATCGTCGGCGTCTCTGACTACCTCAACCCCCCGTACGCGGCGAGGAGGGCCGAGGAGCTCGGCGTCAAGGTGGTGCCGAGGTCGTTCCTGGCCAGGAGGCCCGAGGAGGCGCTGGCGGCTGTCGGGGACTTCGTGAGGGGCCGCAGGGTGTACCTGAGCATCGACATGGATCACCTGGACCAATCCTTCGCCCCCGGCGTCAACAGCCCGAACCCCGCAGGCATGACGCCGGCCGAGAGCCTAGCCGTCATTGAGAGGCTCCGGGAGGCCTCGACGGTTGCAGCGGTAGACGTGACCGAGGTTGCACCCCCGTATGACCTAGGGGGCCTCACCGCGAGGCTGGCGGCATACCTTGTCCTTAGGGCTGTGCACATTGCGGTCAGCCTGACGGGCCCCCGGAAAGGGGGTCAGTCACCCTGAATGGTCCTCCTGCTCACCATGGGGAACGGAAGGACCTCCTTGATGCTGTTCACGCCGGCAAGCATCATGATCAGCCTATCTATGCCGACCCCAAGCCCGCCCGTGGGTGGCATGCCGTAGCTGAGGGCCCTGACGAAGTCAACGTCGTAGGGGTGGGCCTCCTGGTCCCCCCTCTTCCTCATCTCCTGCTCCTCCCTGAAGAGCTGGTCCTGCAGGACCGGGTCGTTCAGCTCCGTGTAGGCGTTGGCAAGCTCAACCCCGCCCACGTAGAGCTCAAACCTCTCAACCAGGCCAGGCTTGGACCTGTGGGGCTTACACAGGGGCGTTGTCTCTATGGGGTAGTCAGTAACGAAGGTCGGCTGGATCAGCCTTGGGGCCACCAGCTTGTCAAACAGCTTCTCTATCATGAGTCCCCTTGAGTATACCCCTCCCCTCGGGACCAGGCCGTACCTGTCAAGCAGTGCCCTCATCTCCTCGTCGCTAACCTGCTCCAGGTCCCTCCCGAGCTCCTGACTTAACAGCTCGAACATGGTGGCCCTCCTGAACCTCTGGCCCAGGTCCACCTCGGCGGAGTCGCCGCCGGGAAGGAGTACGTTAACGGTTGCTGAGCCCAGCACGTTCATAGCGACTGTCCTAACCATGTCCTCCGTGAGGTCCATTACGTCGTTGTAGTCGGCGTAGGCCCAGTAGAGCTCAAGCATGGTGAACTCGGGGTTGTGGGTCACGTCTATGTCCTCGTTCCTAAACACCTTGCCTATCTCGAACACCTTGTTGAAGCCCCCGACGATGAACCTCTTCAGGTAGAGCTCAAGTGAGATCCTTAGGTACCACTCCTCGTCCAGGGCGTTGACCCTGGTGGTGAACGGTCTTGCGAGAGCTCCGCCGTAGACGGGCTGAAGTATCGGCGTCTCGACCTCCATGAATCCCTTTGAGTAGAGGTACTGCCTGACCTCCCTTATCACGTTGAACCTAAGCTCCATGAGCCTCCTGGCCTCGTCGTTGTAGAGGAAGTCTACGTACCTGTGGGCGTACCTGAACTCTGGGGTGAGCTTCGTCCAGTCTGGGGGCTCTACGAGCGCCTTGGCGAGCAGCTGGTAATCCCTGACGAGTATGCTGAGCTCGCCCTTCATAGTGTAAAAGAGGTCCCCCCTAACGCCTATTATGTCGCCCCTGCCCACGTACCTCAGGAAATCCTCGTACCTGTCGCCGAGGTCGTTAACCCTGAGGTAGAGCTGTATCCTCTCGCCCTCGTCAAATATGTCGACAAATGAGGCCCTCCCGTGCCTCCTTATGTTGGCCACCCTGCCAGCTGTTGAGACCCCAGTGAGGAAGGGCTCGTGGGGCTTGTCGGGCCTGTGCGACGCCAGCCTCCTAAGCTCGGCTATGGTGTGCGTCAGCTGGAACTTGTGGGGGTACGGGTTTACCCCCCTGCTCCTAAGCTCGTCTAGGAGCCTGAGCCGCTCCCTGTCCCACTGCAGGCTCATCAGACTTGCCCGCCTAGCCGTCACGCACGCCAGCTTTAAGCCTGAGCCGAGCTAATCGACCTAAGCCACGCCACGAGCTCCGGCCTGGCGAGCTCGGCTAGCGGGGGCAGTGGCTTCGACCTGCAGGCCTCCGCGAGCTCCTCGGCCTCGCCGGCTATCCTGCCGCCCAGCATTGCCAAAGGGACGGTGCAGTCAGCGCAGCCGTCCTGGACCACTACAAGGCCTGACAGCGTCAGGACGGCCGCGATCCTTCCCACGTCGTCAAGCTGCTCCTCGGCGAACCTCTCGGCAGGCCAGAAGTGCAGCCTGACGCTCCCGCAGCCCGCCGAGGACGCCGCCCGTGAGACGGCGGCCCCGGTCACCTCTGGCGGTATCCTGCCCATGAACCTCGCCCCCCTCCTCCTGGCGAGCTCGGCGACCTCAGCGTGGTGACCGCCCCTCATAGGCATCAATAGCACAATAACGTCGTTAGGGCCGAGCTCGGCCTCCCTGCTACTGAGCTCCGAAATCGTGACAGCGACGCCGTCCACGCTCCTCGCGATCTCGCGTACGGGCCCATCGTCGTCTCCGGGGTCGTGATAGACCAGGTAGAGCATGCCTGCTCACGCTGCCAGGCCTAAGAGCCGAGTATATACGCATATAGTAAAGATGCGCAGTCCTCATCACTCACAGGTAATATGGAGGAGGCCGCCAACAAGGACGAGCAGGCTTGGTGTTGGGGGACCTCGACATCAGCTTCCTGACACTCTACGGCGTCGGCTTCAGGGACTCCTGCTTCGCTGAAGTCGGGCCGCTGGCGGAGGCGATCAAGGAGAGGGCCTATGAGTCCCTTTCGCCCCTCTCGAGGGGCGTCGTGGTACTTTCCACCTGCAACAGGCTTGAGGTCTATATGGACTCGCCCGCCGAGCCGAGGACCGAGGAGGTGGCTAGGTCATTACTTAGGTCACCACGCGTGCTGAGGGGTGAGGAAGCGGCCATGCACCTGCTGAGGGTAGCCTCAGGCCTCGAGTCAGCAATAATCGGCGAGGACGAGGTCCTCGGCCAGGTCAGGGACGCGTGGGTTGAGGCGAGGAACAAGGGCTACACCAGCGAGCTGCTGGACGCGGTCTTCCACGCAGCGGTAAGCGCCGGGGCGAGGGTCAGGAGGGAGACGGGGATATCGCGGGGGGTGCTCGGCTACCCTCAGGCCGCGGTCGAGATAGGCGCTAAGGCCCTCGGAGGCCTCGACGACGCCAGGGTCGTAGTCGTCGGCGCTGGCGTCGCGGCGAGGGCGATGCTTAGGCACCTGTGTTCCAAGTGGAGGCCGCGCTCCGTGATCGTACTCGACAGGACCCCCTCAAAGGCCGCGGAGGCCTCTGAGGACTGCCCCAGGGCCAAGGCGCTCCCGCTCGAGGCGGCCTCCACGGTAGGTGAGGTTGACCTGGCACTTGTGGGGATTAAGGGCGGCCCAAGGGATGAGCTCAAGTCCCTAAGAGCCCTGACCAGAGTCCTTGTCGACATATCAACCCCTCCGGCCGCCCCCTCGCCCGACTTCACCTCAGGGGACGCCGAGTCGTTCGTCGAGAGGTCGGCGAGGGCCAGGCTTGAGGAGGTTCCAAGGGCCGAGGAGCTCCTCGCCCAGGAGCTCTCCAAGCTCAACGCCTACCTGAGGAGGAGGTCAGTCGACAGGTACCTGTCACAGGTGATGAGGGTGGTCGGGATGATCGTGGAGGAGGAGGCGAGGGAGACCGCCAAGAGGATAACGGCCGGCGATGACCCTTACCAGGCGGTTTTGACGGCGCTCAACAGCACGGTCAAGAGGGCGTTCTTCCCAGTCCTCTCCTACATAAGGGAGGACCCGGAGTCGAGGGGTTGGCTTGCGAGGGAGATCGCGTCCAGGTACGAGTCGATGCTAGCGCTAAGGGGTGATAGGAGTGGCGGGGTTCCCAAGGATCAGGCCTAGGAGGCTCAGGTCGTCCTGGGCCCTCAGGTCGCTTATAGCGGAGACTGATCTCGCGCCCTCAAAGCTGATTATGCCGCTGTTTGTCGACGAGAACCTCTCGAGGCCGCAGCCCACCCCAGGCCTTGAGGGATACCTCACGTACCCGCCTGACTCGGACGAGCTCATTAAGATTGCATCGTCGGCGATGGAGGCGGGAGTTATGTCGTTCCTCCTATTCGGCGTTCCATCGTCAAAGGACGAGGTTGGGAGTAGGGCGTTCGCTGACGATGGCCCTGTCCAGAGGGCCCTGCGGAGGATAAGGGCGGAGCTCGGGTGGGAGCCCGTCCTTATGACTGACCTATGCATATGTGAGTACACGTCCCACGGCCACTGCGGCCTCCCAGCGAGTTCAAGGAGGGGCACCATAATCGATAACGACTCGACGCTTGAGGTCTACCGGAGGATAGCGATATCTCAGGCCAGGGCGGGGGCGGACTTCGTCGCGCCCTCCGGCATGATGGACGGCCAGGTCAAGGCCGTCAGGGAGGCCCTTGACGACGCCGGGTTCAACGACGTTGGCATAATGGCGTACTCGGTCAAGTACGCGAGCGCTATGTACGGGCCTTTCCGCCAGGCCGTCGACTCGGCCCCAAGGTTTGGCGACAGGAAGAGCTATCAGATGGACCCCAGGAATGCAATGGAGGCCATCAAGGAGGTCAGGCTTGACCTTGAGGAGGGGGCTGACATAGTTATGGTCAAGCCGGCGCTGATGTACCTTGACGTGATCAGGCTCGTTAAGGAGACGTACCCTGATGTCCCGGTTGCCGCCTATAACGTGAGCGGCGAGTACGCCATGCTTAGGGCAGCAGCCAAGGCAGGGCTTATCGACCTTGACTCGGCCATGATTGAGTCGCTGTACTCGATAAGGAGGGCTGGGGCCGACATGATCATAACCTACTTCGCCTATGAGGCTGCCAAGGCCATGTCAGGGGGTAGGAGGCCCATATAGGGAGGGAAGAGGGTAGGCCTTGCGCGCTTGAAAATATAACCTGAAGGCCGCTGACAGGCTAACGGTGAGGAGCATTCGCCTGCCCTTCATCAACTCGGAGGTTGGGCCTCTTCGTGACGTTATCATGCACGTCCCTGGTAGGGAGGTCCTCCTCGTTAACGAGAGCAACTACAGGCAGTACCTGTTCAGGTCGCCCATGAACCTTGAGAGGGCCAGGGAGGAGGTGATGAGCTTAGCCGAGCTCTACAGGTCGGAGGGGGTCAGGGTACACCTTGTCGAGGGCCTTGAGGACAGACCCAACGCTATGTATGCCCGTGACCCCTTCCTGATGACCCCTAGGGGCGCCGTGATCTCAAGGTTCATGTATGATGTGAGGAGGGGTGAGGAGCGGGCCTACAGGGAGGCTATAGAGAAGCTCGGCTACCCTGTCGTCAAGGTGATGGGAGACCCTGAGGTCTTCGAGGGGGGCAACGCGATGATACTCTCACCCCGCTTGGCCCTGGCCGGCGTCGGCGAGAGGACGAACAGGGCCGGCCTGGAGGCGCTCAAGAGGGTCCTAGTGGACGCCGGCATCGATGAGGTCATAGAGGTCCAGACCCCGATCAACAGCATACACATAGACGAGTACACGGCGCAGGTCGACGTCAATACTATGGTCACCGTCAGGCAGGTCTTCCCCTGGGAGGCAGCTGAGAGGCTCAGGAGGGCTGGCTTCAACGTGCTGACGGTCGAGTACTCCCAGCTGCCTGGCGGCATAGGGGGCAGGCTGTGCATGAACATGGTGGCGCTGAGGCCGCGGAGGGTCGTGATGGGCACCGGCTGCGAGGCCCCCCGGAAGCTCCTTGAGGCCGAGGGAATTGACGTGATAGAGGTAGACGTAGACGAGGTCCTCAGGGGAGGCGGGGGCGTGCACTGCCTGACAGGTGTGCTGGCCAGGGAGCCTGTGGGCTGAGTCCTTTCCCGTGTTGATGGAAAGCCGCTTCGTATCACTTCGCATCGTCCTACACTTTAGGGAGCTTTCTCCTGATGGGAGAGAAGCTCACTAGGGCGAGGAACTCTGATATGCAGGCCCCGTTCCGTCTGGCTCGACGGGGTCCCATGACCTGCCCGCCGTCAGGCTGGGCGGGCGGCCGAGGGCATGTCCCAACGCTCGATCATGAAAAGACTTGAGGGGGTTGAAATTAGGGCGTGGGGACAAACGGCAGAAGGCAAAAACCTATTAAAGAGAGGCGGTGCGCTGGGCGTCAAGGGAGGCCGGTGGACCCGTAGCTCAGCCAGGACAGAGCGCCGGCCTCCTAAGCCGGTGGTCGGGGGTTCAAATCCCCCCGGGTCCGCCACACGC
This sequence comes from uncultured Desulfurococcales archaeon, assembly GCA_964342635.1. Classification (GTDB taxonomy): domain Archaea; phylum Thermoproteota; class Thermoprotei_A; order Sulfolobales; family Acidilobaceae; genus Acidilobus. The sequence goes on along the minus strand of CAYFFY010000011.1, from coordinate 10,345 downwards.
TTAGCGCAGGGGGATGCGTATACAGAGGCGAAAAGCTGCACTTAGTTATCTTCAGCTTATCACATATTATTAGGTATTTCAGCGTCCCTAAAAATGGTCGCCACAGGTGACAGCTATGCAGGATCTAGACATCACCTACGCTGCGCAGTCCCCCTCATTAAAGGTTATGACCTGGGACTCGGAAGGGTTCACGGAACCCAGCTTCTTTAGATATTCAAGAACTAGTCCACGCTCCGAGCGACCGACGTACATAACGTAGTCATAGGAGTTGACAAGAGGTATGGACCACAAGTTCTCTCTGTTCATTGCGTATAGGTGTATCGTCGTTATCCCCCTCATCCCCCTCCTTATGAGCGTCCTATAGATTATGCTCATGTAGTCGCTCTTATCAAGAAACTCCGCAAGCATGTTCAATCCCTCGACCAGAACCACATCTGGCCGGAAGTCAAGCTCCATTAAATACCTTAGATTCTCGGCCTCGCCCGCCGTAGTGCTGACGGCGTCCAGCGATTCAAGCATAAGACTGTCGTCCGGGACCCCTCCGAGGCAGTTCTCAACCGCGTGCCTTAGCGTAGCTAGCCCATGAATGTATGAGGTGTAATTTAATCTCAGCCCCGCCCTTAGGAGCGGCACAACGACCTTTCGGACGCCGAGCAGGAGCGGGTCGATGGACGGGTCATACGCTATGAGAACGGAGGAGCCCTCCGGGACCTCTAACCCAAACAAGCTTACGACCTTACTCGGCCTTAGGCCGCTGAGCAGGGAGTCCTTGCTGATGGGAGGCGGGAAGACGACGCCCCTATTGGTTATTGCAATCGGGACCCTTGCGTTCCTCACGTTGAAGCCCCTCATCTTCCTGATCTCGGCGTACCTCTCCATCTTCCCTCTGACGAACCTGTACTTCATCACTATAACGCCGTCCGCTATGAACTCCTCGGGGCCAAGCCCCGTGAACCTGGCGCCGACGGGCATCTCGGCTATCAGAACCGTAGTGACCCCCCTACTCTTGAGGCCGGCATATAGCGCGCTGTGCATCACCTCCCTCACCCTTGGAGCGTCGCCGGCCAGCTGCGAGATCGCGGTAACGCTGTCCACCGCCAGCCTGGAGGCCCCCATGGAGTCGACCTGTGTCATCACGTCCTGAATAAGGTCGGAGAGGGCCTCTGGCGTGCTAACGTTGAGAGCCTCGTAGTACCTGAAGAGGCCCTTGGCCTCGTAGTGGGCGAAGTCAAGCCCTAACTTCATGCTGTTCGTGTAGAACTCCTCCTTGGGCTCGACGAAGCTGACATAAAGGCCCCTCTCCCCGCCCCTGAGCCCCTCGTAGATGAACTGCGAGGCGAACGTTGTCTTGCCTGAGCCGGGGTAGCCGGCCACGAGAATTATGAAGCCCCTCGGCACCTCGCCCATCTCTTCGTCGAGGCCCGGTATGCCGAGCCTATTCGATGGCCTGTCCTGAGACACAGCCTAGCTATACCCTTACACTCCCTAGCGCTAAATCAAATAAGCCTTCCGTCAAGTTCACGACGTTTTTGACAACACCTAAGGTAATAGCTTAGATGGCCTACGAGGGGTTTACGCTCTTATTTTGTATTGGTTAACATTTTTAAGATTGAATCATACATTAAATTCCGATGCGAGCGTATGTCCCCCGCGTCGGGTAAACCACAGGGCTTAGACGCGTCCATAGCAGCTGCCGAGACGGCGCTGAAGTCCACGGCGATAGGCCTGCTGTCGAGCCTAAACGCGAGGTCCTACGCGAGGTTCGGCAGGCCCTTCCTTGAGGTCCTCGTTACTGACCCCGTGGCCGCCTACAGGGAGGCCATCGCGGTCGCCCCGCAGGGGCACGTGGAGGCGGCCATAAAGATAGCGCTCAGGGCCGTGGGCCTGGAGCCCAAGGAAGTAGTCGAGTCCCTTGACGCCCTGAGGAGGGGGGATAGGTCGCAACTCCTCAGGGCGGTCCGTGGTGGGAGGTAAAACCTTTTAGTGTCATATAGACTCCTTTATGCCAACTCATGCCGTCCTATGACTGGGATGGGCCCGCGTGAAGTGGTCGGAGTGAGCGCCCAGGGAGAATCTGTGAGGCCTAGAGGAGCCCCGCCAGCTCGAGCGCCCTCCTGAGGGCGCCCTCTCGGTCGCCTCTGGATACCAGGTCCCTGAATGTCGGGTCGGACTCGACCATGAAGTAAAGGCCCAGTCTCTCCTTAGCGTCGCCGACCCTTGACTTCAGCTGCCTCTTGAACTCGGTCATCACGTCGAGTAGGGTCCTCAGCTCGCCATCTGAGGCCAGGCACTTCAGGGCCCTGTCCCTCGCCCACCTGGCCGCGATGCCTGAGGCCCCAAGCGTGGTTACAGCTATGTAAAGCCCCGGGATAGGCTCGGCCCTGAAGGGGAAGACTACGTCGCCCTGCGAGGCCTCGGTCGCGTTGTTGACCAGGAGACCGGCCGAGGCAGCGGACTCTGACAGGTACTCATTTAGGGCTGGGTCCGACGTGGCTATGACGGCAAGCGCTTTCCCCCGCAGGAGGGGAGCCACGTCGTCGCCTGGCCTGAGGGACCTCCTTATCAGCTCGACCTCGCCAGATAGGGCCGCGACCTCCAGCTCGTGGCTGAACCTGTCAGCGACCACGGTCACCTTTGCCCCGGCTCTCGCGAACTCCAGCGCCCTTCTCGTGCCGACGCTGCCGCCCCCAAAGACTATGACCCACTTGTCCCTGAAGTCTATGAAGAGGGGGATGAACGTCAAGCCATCCCCCACCTCCTGGCTATCTCAAGGGGGTCTATGAAGCAGAGCGGCTCGTCGCCCCAGAAGTCGCCGGCCGCGGCCTCGGCCCTCCCCCTGCTGCCGCCCCCGCAAACGACCCTAAACGGGCACGACCCGCACCTGGGCCCCCTCAGGCCCTCGTAAAGCTTTACGAACCTGAGGAGTTCTAAGTTGTCAAGGCTCAGGATCCCCCTGAGGCTCTGGGTCCTCAGGTCACCGATCACGTACTGGTCGATGAACTGGCAGGGCCTCACGGTGCCGTCCGGGTAGATACTTATGGTCTTCCTGCCGCAGTCGCCCTGGGCGCTTATCAGGGACAGGTGCCGCCTGAACTCGTCGGGGGTCCTCGAGAGCCTGTCCGCTATGTATATCCCCGCGAAGTTAGACCTGACGAGCTCAACCTCAACGACCCCCTCGTAATCCCTCGCCTTTGACATGATCGCGTCGACGAACTCCCTTAGCTGCCCCCGGGTTGGGAGGTCGTGGACTATGAGCCTCGCCCTGCCTATCGAGTCCAGCACATAGTAGCTCACCCTCCTGGCCCCGAGCTTGGCCGCCAGGTCAACCATGCGAGCTGCCTCTCTGTAGTTCCACCTCGTCACCGTCGTCCTGAGGCCTACGTCAAGGCCCTCCTCAACGGCGTTCCTGATGCCCCCCACAGCGGCCTCGAACGCCCCCTTGACGCCCCTGAACCTGTCGTGGGCCTCTGGCGTGAGGCTGTCGAGGGAGACGCCGACGTAGCTGAAGCCGAGGGAGCGCAGGCGACGGGCAACGTCCCTGCTGACCAGGGTCCCATTAGTGCTTAGGGCGAGCCTAGGCCTTTCGCGCCCCGCCAGCTCGGCCGCCACGTCCCAGAACTCCCTCTTTAGGAGCGGCTCCCCGCCGCTGAATATCACGAGGGGGAGGCCGAGCTCTACTATCTCCCTGGCCACGCCGAGCAGCCGCTCCCTCCCCAGCTCGTCCTTCCTAGGCTCTGGCCCTGCGTTGATGTAGCAGTGCTCGCACCTCAGGTTGCAGGCGTATGTTATGTTCCAAAAGACCACAGGCCTCAGCTCCTCGGAGAACCTTGATGGAGAGCCTGGGGCGTAGCGCCCCTTGATCCTGACAGACACCGTGCCCTTGCCTGTCACCATTACGCTGACCGGTATCATTTTTACCTCACCACGCCGGGCTTGAGGTCCTTAAGGCTGTAGAGGACCCTGTACGAGGCGGCCCGCGCCGTCCTGGCCACGCCCTCAGCAGCCCCCTCCACAAGCTCCCTCCTTACCGCGTGGACCATAGCGTAGCAGCGGAAGTGATATGATGAGGGAGGGTATGGCTCCCTCAAAACGACGTGGGTGGTGTTCTCGTGCAGGGACGCGGCCTCGCAGGCCCTCTCGGCGGACAGGTCGGTGTCGATAAGGACCATGCCGTTGTGTGTGAACCCTACCTTTTCGCCATCGAGCGCGGCCCCCGGGTCCGCGAGGACGCCAGCGTCGAGCAGCTTACCTATGGCCTTGATCACCTCGTCTCGCCTGATCCCGAGGGAGGCGCCGATGACCCCGTAGGGGTCCCTGGCCAAGGGGAGCCTCGAGGCGAGCCTCGGAAGCCCCGGGCTGACGCCCAGCTCCTCGGGCCTCGGCGGGTTTGGGCTGAGCAGCGAGTATGGACCGGACCTCGAGACGCCTGCCCGCAGGTCATACTTTACGCTCAGCTTGTAGGCCCTCATGGACCTCAACACGACGTACCTCCTTGCGCCGACCCTGGCGGAAATCTCCTGGGCTGACCTTACGAGCTCGTTCAGGCCCGACCTCTTCACGACTAGCCAGACGTTGTAGTCAGGGTCGTCCCTCACGTAGGCGTGGGTCACCATGTCGTCACTGATCACGACTTCCCTTACAGCGTCTACGTCAGGGGCGTCGAGAGCCACGAGCGCGGCCTCCCTCCCCTGAGATCTGTAGTTCAGGTAGAACCCGATCCTCTTCAGCACCCCAGCCGCGTGGAGGCTGCCAAGCGAGGCCAGGAGCTCCTCCTCGTGAAGCCCGAGCCTTACGGACGCGTCAGCGAGCGGGTCTGCCGCCAGGGGCCTGAAGTCGTACTGGAGGACCATTAAGGCCTCCACATCAGCGCGGGTTAGGGAAGCCATCTGCCTAGCACCTCCTTCAGGTCAACGCCCTTGAGGGACCCGGGGAGGTAAGGACAGGCCGGGTCCTCGCCTAGCGGGTCCCCCCACCTGGCGAACGACCTGGCCCTGCTGCCCCCGCAGACCCTCCTGAACTCGCAGGCGCCGCACTTTCCCCTCAGCTGCGAGCCCCGAAGCCTCCTGAGCAGCTCGGAGCCCCTATAGATGTCGACCAGCCTCGCCCTCCTCACGTTGCCCAGCGGGGCGGGCAGGAAGCCGCTTGGGTATACGTAGCCGTCGTGGGACACGAAGACGATTCCGAGCCCGTCCCTTGTGCCACTGGTCTCAAACACTGGGGGTCCCGGCGGCTCCCCAAGCCTTGACATGATCTCACTCGTCAGGTCAGCGTACAGGGGGCCTAGGCCAAGCAGGCTGGCAGGGTCTTTGCCCACCCTCTCAGCGTAGCTCGCCACGAGGGATACCCTCCGGAACATGGGTCCCTCCGACGTTCTCACCTTGATGCCGTACTTGCTCGCCTGGTAGAGGAAGGCGCTGACGTCCTCCCACTCCCTGGGCGTCAGGTCCTCGTCCCAGCTCGCCCTCCCTACCGGGACGAGGTAGAAGACCTCCCAGGTGGTTACGCCGAGCTCCCTGAGGAGCGTCACCATGCCCGGGAGCCCCCTCACGGTCGACCTCATGACTACGGTGTTCACCTGCACCTTGACCCCGAGCTTGAGCAGGCCCCTCGTCGCCTCCGTTGCGGCCTCCCAGGACCCCCTGTACCTTCTGATCTTATCGTGGACCTCGGGGTCAGGGCTGTCTATGCTAATGGAGACAGCCGAGACCCCCTCCTTGGCTATCCTCTCAACGTTCTCTAGCAGGAGGGGGGAGGGGCTAGGGGCCATGGCTACAGGGACCCCTATCGACCTGGCCTCCCTAACCAGCTCCCATAAGCCAGCCCTAGAGAGGGGGTCACCCCCGCTCATGACGAGCACCGGGTAGGGCCTGCCGAACTCTGACACCTGCCTTATCAGGCCCACCGCCTCCTCGTGGCTCAGCTCGCCCGGCTGCGGCCTCGTTATGGCCTCGGCCCTGCAGTGTATGCAAGCCAGCGGGCAGGCCTTGGTGGTCTCCCAGAACACGAGCAGGGGCTTCTCCTCAAGCGGCCATGCTGGCATGGCGAGGATAGGTCGTGTGCCCTTGGAAATATTATGCTGTATTTGCCCGTATATGCTACCTCTTCCTCAGCTCCCTGACCTTCTGGGCTAGCGCCCTTAGGGTCCCGGCCCTGCCGAACTTCCCAGCCACAACGACCCTGGCCCTGTACTGGTACCAGAGTCTGGGGTACGGCTTGTCCTCCACGACGGGGTCAAGCCCGAGGTCCCTGGCAGCCCTGACTATCTCGTCAAGCGTAGGGCTCGGGACCGCCAGGCTCAGCGGGACCCTCCTGCCCTGCGACCTGGACGCCTGTGAGTCAAGGTACACGGGCCACACGACGGTCCTGCCCTCGTACTCCTCCTTTGTCAAGCGGGCCACCTAGCGCGCCCGCTGGACCTGCTGGAGCCTCGCCGCCTCCCTCCTGAGCCACAGCTCGAGCAGCGTGCACGTTGACGGGTCGTAGAAGCCCCCCGCGCCGCAGTCAAGCAGGTGAGGGCATGTAGCGCATGGTATGTCAAGGATGCTCGCCATACCTACCTGTACGGTGAACTTCGCCGCCCCCGTCTCAACCGAGTAGAGCCTGTATGTTCTCCTCCCCCCTACCGTGACCTCCTCTCGCCTTACTAGACCCTTCCTCATGAGCCTGAGGACGAGCCTCGACCCCTCCCTGCTTGAGATCTTGAGGCTCTTCCACAGCTCGCTCTGGAGCATCCCGTCCTTGCTCTGCCTCAGCAGCTCCAGCGCCCTCCTCTCCAGCTCCTCCTGGCCCTCCTCGCCTGACAACTGCTTCACCACTTTCCCCGGTTACCAGTTTCCGTAAAGGCTCCGGTGGAGAGCTTAATATTGTTATTGAAGATTACTAAAATGACGACCAACCTATCCCCTCCCGTACCTGCCCATGAGCAGGGCGTGGCCAAGGACCTTTCCCCTCATCGAGTCCAGGAGCCGCTGGGCGGTGGCTGGTGGCCTTAGGGCTACCCTCTCTACGCTTAGGGCGTGAAGGGCGAAGTAGTACCTGTGCTGCCCATGCCCCCTCGGCGGGCACGGGCCGCCGTATCCTACGCGCCCGAAGTCGTTGACGCCCTGGCGGCCCACCCCCTCAACGACATCGGCCTCAGGCCGCACCCCCTCCGGTATATGTCCCAGCGACGGGGGCGCATCGTATAGGACCCAGTGTATGAACGTCCCTGCCGGCGCGTCTGGGTCGTACATTACCAGGGCTAGGCTCTTCGTACCCGCGGGGAGGCCCTCCCACTCAAGCCTCGGGCTTACGTCCTCCCCGTCGCAAGTATGCCTCCTCGGTATTGCCCCGCCGTCCTGGAACGAGGGGCTACGCAGCGTGAATCTCGCCCCCTCTCGTAAGACATACTCCTTGGGCAAGCCCTTACACCGGTATAGTAATGGCTATTGGGACTTAATAACCCTGTGTCGAGTCGGCTGAGACAGGTTACATCATCGCCGCGCTCAGCCCCGTGGTCTCGTCATTCCGCACGTCCAGTTCTCGCGGAGGTAAAAAGCCCTAGGTAAGCGTTAATTACTTCCTATTCTGATGCTTCCTGGGCGCGCCTTGTGCGGTATCATAGGCGTCACGGCAATCGACTCTAACGTTGTGCCCATGGTCCTGAGGGGGCTGCAGAGGCTCGAGTACAGGGGCTACGACAGCGTCGGCGTCGCAGTCGTGTCAGGCAGCGTACTCCTCCTGAGGAAGGGGGCAGGCGAGCTCGAGGTCGTGAGGAGGAGGCTCGCTCTGGACGAGCTCTCAGGGAGCACTGCGGTGGGCCACACGAGGTGGGCGACGCACGGTCCCCCGAACGACGTCAACGCGCACCCACACCTGGACTGCCGTGGAGAGGTAGCCGTTGTCCACAACGGCGTCATAAGGAACTTCGCCAGCCTCAGGGCGGAGCTCGAGTCGAGGGGGCACAGGCTCAGGAGCGAGACCGACACCGAGCTGGTAGCCCACCTGATCGAGGAGGGGATATCCTCAGGACTTTCATTCACGGAGTCCCTTGCCAGGGCGCTTGCCAAGATTGAGGGCACCTACGCCTTCGCCATAGTCCATTCAAAGGAGCCGTCAAGGGTGTACTTCGCCAAGATGAAGAGCCCGCTGCTCGTCGGCATAGGCCCGAGGGTAAGGGCCGTCGCCAGTGACATACCGGCGCTGCTTGACATAACGAAGACCATCCTCTTCCTCGATGACGGGGAGTTCGGCTACGTGACACCAACTGACGTCGTGGTTTACCGCCTGCTTCCAGGCGGAGGCTACAGGAGGCTGACGCAGGAGGAGATAGCAGCGAAGACAAAGGTCATCGAGCTGACACCCGAGGCGGCCAGTAAGGGGGGCTACCCTCACTTCATGATCAAGGAGATATACGAGCAGCCCCAGGCGCTTAGGGACACGTACGAGGGCAACGTAGAGGACCCCATGGTTGGGAGGGCCGCCTCGGCGCTTGCCGAGGCCGACAGGGTCTTCGCCGTCGCCGCAGGGACGAGCTACCACGCCGCACTGGCCTTCTCCTTGTTCATGGCGAGGAGGGCCAGGCTGCCCGTGCACGCCATAATCGCGTCGGAGTTCCACTACGTAGCTGACGTTATTGGCAAGGGAGACGTCGTAGTAGCGGTGAGCCAGAGCGGCGAGACCTATGACACGCTCTCGGCGGTCTCAGAGGCCAAGCAGAGCGGCGCGACAGTCCTTGGGGTAACAAACGTTCTCGGGAGCGCGCTTGACAGGGAGTCCCACATCAGGCTTTACACCAGGGCGGGACCTGAGATAGGAGTGGCTGCCACAAAGACGTTCCTCTCGCAGGTCATGCTCCTTGAGATGCTGTCCCTGAAGGTGGGCCAGGGCACGGGCGCCCTCGACAGGGACGAGGCGACCAGGGTTACCGAGGCCCTGAGGTCAGCGCCGAACGTCGTGCTCTCAGCCATCGAGGCCTCGGACCCCACCGCGACGGCGCTCTCGAGACTCATTGACAGGCCCAGCATCTACGTGCTCGGCAGGGGCGTCGGCCACGCCGTTGCTAGGGAGGGCGCGCTGAAGATCAAGGAGATAGCGTACATACACGCCGAGGCCTACCCAGCGGGCGAGAGCAAGCACGGCCCAATCGCGCTCGTGGAGCCAGGCTTCCCCGTATTCATAGTTGCCACGAGCGACGCCCCTGAGGTTGCCGGTAACGCCGTAGAGATGGCGGCCAGGGGCGGCAGGGTCTTAGTAGTCAGGCCCGCCGACCTAGGCCTTGAGCTCGGGTCGAAGGCTGGCCAGGTGACGCAAGTAACCCTGCCTCCATCAGGGGGCCTCCTTGAGCTTGAGCCCTTCATACTGACGCCGATCTTCCAACTGCTTTCCTACAGAATCGCCGTTAGCAGGGGCTACAACCCTGATAAGCCCAGGAACCTCGCCAAGACGGTGACGGTTGAGTGAGGTGGTCGCAATGATCGGCTTCGTGCTGGCCGGCGGCTACGGCAAGAGGCTTCTGCCGCTCACGTCGAGGGTCCCTAAGCCCTTCATCGAGGTCCTTGGCAGGCAGCTGATAGACTACAGCGTAGAGCTACTCAGGCAGGCTGGGGCCAAGGACGTGATCGTCATCGCCACGCCGGGTTACCTTCAGCACGCGAAGCCCCGGGACGAGAGGGTGTCCGTCGTCGAGCAGAGGGGTGTCGACATCCAAGGCGCGCTCAGGACCGCCTACGAGGAGGCCGCCGAGAGAGGGGAAAAGGAGGTCATCGCTGCGTACGCCGGCTTTATCTCAAACCCCCAGACCATAGCCAAGGTCGCCCTAGACTACTACTCGACCAGCGGCTTCCCGCTCGTGATAGCCCTGGCGCCCGTGGCCACAGGGCTTGAGACCTACGGCTTCGTGACACTTGACTACAGGGGTGCCGTAACGAACTTCATGCAGCCCCGTGAGCCGTCCAAGTCATGGCTGGGGGGGAGGGGCTACGTCTTCGCTGGCGTGATAGTGACTGACGTTAACCACCTGGCAGAGTTGTCTAGCGCCCCCTTCGAGCAGGCAATGGCCTCAATGGCCTCAAAGGGCGTCATCGGCGGGGTCGTCTTCCCGGGGAGGTGGGCTGAGATAGGCTACCCGTGGGACCTGCTTGACGCAATCAAGGTCCTGCTCCCTCAGAACTCGATTACGCTCAGCAGCACGTCAAAGGTGTCCAGGGGCTCCATAGCCTCCAGCGGCGTCATCGTCGATGACGGGGCGGTCGTTGAGGAGGGGGCGCTGGTGGTAGGGCCGGCCTACATAGGCAGGGAGGCCGAGGTGAGAAGCGGGGCGGTCGTAAAGCCGTTCACATCAATAGAGGAGGGGGGGGGCGCTGAG
>CAYFFY010000010.1:0-19330 GCA_964342635.1 uncultured Desulfurococcales archaeon | reverse complement strand
GACGTCTTCGGCATAAGGGAGTACCACAGCGACATAATAGGGGCCCACAGCTACTACAACGTGAGGATAAAGGCCAGGAAGCCCATGAGCGTGAGGCTCCCCGTCGACGCTGTCCTCGCGCTCGACGGCGAGGCTATATTCACGCATTACCACGAGCTGACACAGGGCAGCTATCTCATCTATGACAACGACAGCCTCTCAACTAGGATGGACAGGATAGCCCCCATGGAGCCTGAGACCAAGGAGAGGGTCAGGGAGGACCTAAAGGAGAAGGGAGTCGAGCCCATAGCGTCCGAGCTCGTAAAGTACCTTGCAGGTCAGGGCATTAAGACCGTCGGCCTTCCGCTAAAGGACCTGTTAAAGACCACCGCGGACAGGCTGAAGACTACCATAGTCAGCGTGTCTAAGACCGTTAACACCATGACGATTACCGCTCTGGCCGCGATGCTCGGCATTGACCTCGAGACCGTGGAGAAATCGATAGCCCTTTACTTCGCTGGAAGGAAGTCCATCATAGACACGAACGTCGAGGCCGCAAGGGTCGCATACGAGTACGTCAGGGAGAACTTCGGAGTCTCGAAGCCCCTGCCTAACGGGCCTCACAGGAACAAGGTTAGGATGGTAGCGACAGGGAACGACATAGTCGCCATGGCTAAGATCGTGGGAGGGGTTACCCTCGAGACCTACTACCCCATAACGCCCAGCCAGGACGAGGCCTTCTACATGGAGCTGCACAGAGTCTTCGACCTTGATGAGGAGGCTGCTAGGGCGCTAGGCACCCCTAAGATGACCTCCCTCACGCTCCAGGCTGAGGATGAGCTGGCTGCCCTCAACATGGCCATAGGGGGCGCTATAGCCGGGGCGAGGGTGGCGACAACGACGAGCGGGCCAGGGCTCTCGCTAATGAACGAGGCGATAAGCTTCGCGGTGATGGCGGAGGCGCCGGTTGTGATAACGGTCTGGATGAGGACAGGGCCCTCCACCGGAATTGCAACGCGCCAGGGACAGGGCGACCTCCTTCACTCTATGTTCGCAGGTCACGGCGAGGCGCTGCCCAAGATAGTTCTGGCAAGCGGTGATCACATAGAGGCGTACTACGACACGATAAAGGCCCTGAACTGGGCAGAGAAGTTCCAGGTGCCGGTTGTTCACCTCGTTGACAAGTACATGGCCGCCTCGATGATGAGCTTTGACATGGAGGACGTTGACCCCTACAAGATACCGCTCGAGAGAGGCAAGTTCGTTGCCAGCCCGGACCCAAAGACCTACAGGAGGTTCGAGCTGACGGAGGACGGTGTTAGCCTTAGGGCCCCACTTGGCTCGGTGAGGTACACGGTCTCAAGCCTCGAGCACAACGAGGAGGGCGTGGTCACGGAGGACCCGGCTATGAGGGAGAAAATGGTCCTCAAGAGGATAAGGAAGATGCAGACCATAGAGCGCGAGATACCCGACCCGGACAAGGCGGTTCTTCACGGAGACCCCGACGCCAGGATTACCATAGTTTCGTGGGGGACAACCAAGGGCCCGATACTCGACGCCATGGAAAGGCTGTCATCCGAGGGCCTCCGCCTGAGGTTCCTCCAGATCAAGACGTTCCTGCCGTTCCCGACTAACGTAGTTAAGGGCATCATCGACTCATCAGACGACGTGATAGCCGTGGAGAACAACGCCTTCGGGCAGATGGTATGGACCATAAGGATGTTCACAGGGTTTGAGGTTAAGAAGAGGATAGCAAAGCTTAATGCCAGGAGCCTGATGGAGCACGAGGTGTACAGAGGCATCAAGAAGGCCCTTGAGATGAAGGAGGGAATGGTGGTGGTGAGCGATGGCTCGTAACTGGATGGACTACAAAACGGACGCGTGGGTCCAGTGGTGCCCTGCCTGCGGCAACTTCGGCATACTCACCGCGCTTCAGAAGGCCTTCGCGGAGCTTGACCTGCCTAACGAGAAGGTGACTATAGTATCAGGCATAGGGTGCTCCAGCAGGATGCCCTACTACGTTAAGACCTCAAACGTCCACACCCTCCACGGCAGGCCCATACCGGTCGCCCAGGGCATCAAGCTGGCGAACCCTGACCAGGTCGTGATAGTCGCCTCAGGCGACGGTGACCTGCTTGGCATTGGCGCGGGGCACTTCGTCGCTGTCGGCAGGAGGAACATAGACATCAAGGTTCTGCTCCACGACAACGCCGTCTACGGCCTCACGAAGGGCCAGGCCGCGCCGACATTACCCCTGTGGTTTAAGACCAAGGCCCTAGGCCAGCCGAACATACAGAGCGCGGTCAACCCGCTGCTCCTAGCGTTCGCCAGCGGATTCACGTTCATAGCCAGGGCGTACGCCTACCACGTCGACCAGCTGAAGGAGATGATAAAGGCCGCGATAGCCCACAAGGGGACCTCGCTCATCGACATACTGCAGCCGTGCCCAACTTATAACGACATAATGACGAAGGAGTGGTACGAGAAGAGGATATACTACCTAGACAAGGAGGACCCGAGCTGGGAGCCCAACATAGAGAAGCCTGAGGACCTGAAGAAGATACCAAAGATCGTGGAGAAGATGATGGAGTGGGAGCCAAGGATACCTCTCGGGATATTCTACAGAAACACCATGGTCGAGCCCTTTGACGCGAGGATTGAGAAGATAATGCCGGGCTACACGACCATGTCGCCAGCCAAGAGGCCAATTGGAGTTAACGGGAGAGCGCTCACGAACCCGTTCCAGGCGTTTAAGGACAGGGTCGTACAGACCTAACGGTGAGGCCTTGGCAAGGCTTGCATACAACCTGATCAGGACTGAGCAGGGGGTCATTGTAGCAGTAGCTGACGCTGAGCTGATCAACAGGAAGCTCAGGGCTGACAACGGCGTTACCGTCGAGATAAGCGAGGAGTTCTTTGGGGGCAGGATCGGCGACGAGGAGGAGGTCGCGAGGGCCCTTGTGGAGGCCGACATGGCCGTTATCGTCGGCGCCAGGGCGTTCTCCTTGGCTAGGGGACTAGGCCTGGTCGCGCCCGGCTCTGAGATCTACATTGAGGACGTCCCTTATGTGCAGGTCTTCAGGTCACTTATCCTGTAATTGCTATACAATAGGTTTAAGGCCCCTAGCAACATAAGCGGATCCCAAGGCCTTGCTATAAGCGCGTACCGTCCTGCGGCTTATTATCCTGGAGGTCGCTGACCCCCTCGGTGGACCCGTATGGGCGACATCGTGGTGCTGCTGAAGCCGGCCCTAAACCCAGAGATGATAAGGGGGACCCAGGACGGCCTTGTTGACTTTGACTACATGCCGCTCAAGCTCTCAGACATAGACAGGAACGCTGTCGAGGAGGCTGTCAGGATAAGGGACGCTTACATGAAGGGCTCCAAGATAGTCTCCATCTCAGTCGTAACGTGGGGCCCAACGTCGAAGAGGGACAAGGACGTGAGGATGGCGGTTCAGGAGGGGCTTGCCAAGGGCGTTGACGAGGCCGTAATAGTTGAAGACGACTCCGTAATCCCCGGTGACCCAGTGGCTACCGCCTCTGCTATAGTTGCCGCGATAAGGAAGCTTGGCCTGAGCCCTGATATCATACTGGCCGGTGAGGCCACTATAGACGGCTTCTCAGGCCAGGTGGCTGGCAGGGTCGCCGCAAAGCTAGGCCTACCCTACGTGAGCTTCGCGAGGAAGCTGGAGGTGAGCCAGGGTAAGCTAATTGCCGAGAGGGACGTGGAGGACTACGTAGAGGTGGTCGAGTCGCCGCTCCCCGCGGTTGTCAGCGTGACGAGGGAGATAAACGTCCCTAGGCCGCCTACGCTGATACAGATAAGGATGGCCTCAAAGAAGCCACAAAAGACCCTCACGGTTGCTGACCTTGGAGCGGCAGTTCAGGTCAAGAGGAAGCTGGTTGAGGCCAGGGTGCTTGCGGTTAAGAGGAGGCAGACTATCATTGAGGGCAAGACGCTTGAGGAGATAGCTGACAAGCTGATCGACGCCCTCGCTGCTGAGGGCGTGATTAAGGCGTGAGGTGATTGACGTGACCTCCATAGTGGTCTCGCTGGGCGTCGATGACGCCTCTGAGTCCCTTACCGTTGCTCGTCAGGCAGGGGACGTGCACATTCTGTCAGTTAAGCCGGCCGACCCTGAGGCCCTGGCCGCCTTCGGCCACCCAGTACACCACCTGCCCGCTGACGACCCTGAGGCAATCTACCAGTCCCTCAGGCAGCTCTACGAGTTGCTCAGACCGACCCTCATAGTGGCTCCGACCACAAAGAACCTCAAGGACGCCCTCTCGAGGCTCGCAGGGCTCTACGACCTACCAATGGCGACGGACGTGTATGATGTCAAGGTGTCGCAGGCCTTCGTAACGTACGCCAGGGGCTTCCTTAGCGGCAGGGCCATAGCGAGGGAGGAGGCCAGCACACCCGCAATACTTCTGCTGGCCCCAAGGAAGACGCCCAGGACGCAGGCCGGAGGCGCCAAGGGGTCGGTTGAGACCATTGAGGCCCCGAAGACCACGGTGCGGGTCGTCGAGAAGAGGCCTAAGGAGAAGGGCGGGGTGAACATCGAGGCCGCCGAGCTTATAGTCAGCGTTGGCAGGGGGTTCAGGTCGAAGGAGGACCTCAAGTTGGCCTTCGAGCTGGCTGACGTTCTGGGGGCCCAGATAGGGTGCTCGAGGCCCATAGCTGCCGACCTAAAGTGGCTCAGCGAGGACCACTGGGTCGGGCTGAGCGGCCACAAGGTGGCCCCTAAGCTCTACGTTGCGGTCGGCATCAGTGGGGCTCCACAGCACCTTGCTGGTATAACGGACGCCAAGGTGGTCGTCGCCATAAACAACGACAAGTCCGCACCTATCTTCAAGAACTGTGACTACGGCGTCGTCGCTGACCTCTATCAGTTCCTGCCTGTGCTCACGAAGAGGCTGAAGGAGCGCCTGGGGAAGAGGTAGGCCACCTCCCCCTTTCCCAGCCCGTTGTTACTGGGAAAACGCTTTAACCGTAACCAATTGTTTGGCCTAAAGTGAGCTTGCAGGTCAGGATGTACTTTCACCCGAGCTGCGCTACCAGCAGACAGGTAATAGTTGGTCTTAAGAGGGCTGGACTTCTCGAAAGGGTTGAGCTGATACCCCTCACCGACGGGCTGCATGCAATAAAGTTTGGGGTATGGAGCGTCCCGTGGATCATAGTTGATGGGAGGCCGGCTATAACAGACCCCACCGACGCGGAAGAGGTCGTATCCACCCTAATGGGGTCACGCCCAGGTGTCGGGGATGAGGTTGAGGCTTTCATGAACGCGGTTCTGCACAGCTCCTTCGCAACGACGGTTTCGCTCGCTCACGGCTCCATAGATCCCGTGCTCGACCCTGACTTCATCTCTGCCGCCGTTAGGTCGCCTCTGACGGGTGCTGACTACATGGGCATCGCCTCCAGCCTCGCGGGCGAAGGGATCAGGCTCTTCGTCGAGTGGAGGGACAAGCTCAGGAGGGCTGCCGCCGTTAGCTTCGTTAGGGAGCTGTACTGGGCCTCTAATGGCAGTATAACGCCGGAGGAGGTTGCGTCAACTGCGACCCCTATGTCGGTTGGGGCCTGGATGCTGGCCAAGGCAAGCGTCGGGAGGGCGGCACTGCCCGTGAGGCCTCATGGGGCTGCTAGGGAGGACGCTGAGTGGATAGCCTCGTTCGTGTCCAGGGCTGCCAAGGGGCTCCTCGAAAAGGTGAGGGCGGAGCAGGAGGAAATATACGGGGACGTTCACTACCTTAAGACGCTGAGCAGGCTTGGCCTCAGTATTCCTCTTTGAAGTCCAGGCCCTCCTTCCTCAGCGCCTCAAGAGCCTCTGAGACGGCCTCGGGCTCCGGCGCCTCAACCAGCACCTCTACGAGGGCCCAGCCTGGAGTGAGCAGGGGGAGGTGCCTCTCATGACTGATGTCAACTACGTTGAACCGCGCCTCAGCCAGCACCCTAAGCACCCTGTCTAACATGCCTGGCTGGTCTGGAACGGCCCCCTTGAGCTTCACAAGCCTCCTGCTTCTGAAGAGCTCGTAGTTGATTATGTTAGCGAGTCTGGTAAGGTCTACGTTACCGCCGCTCACTATAGCGACGACCTTCTCCCCCTTCACCTTAACCTTCCCCTCTATCAGGGCCGCAACTGGCGCTGCCCCGGCTCCCTCGGCCAGGGTCTTGGCCCTCTCAAGAAGGAGGAACATCGCCCTGGCAACCTCCTTATCGTCGACTGTAACGATGTCGTCGACGAGCTCCGGGACCAGCTCCTTCGTCAGCTGCCCGTACCCCTTCACTATGAGGCCGTCCATGAGGCCAAAGGGTGAGGACTCGAGCCTGAGCTCGCGGCCCTCCCGCTTGAGCGCTGAGAACTTTGGCAGATACGACGGCTCGACACCGACTATCTTGACCTTTGAGCCGTACCTGGCCCTCAGCACAGCGGCGTTACCAGAGATGAGGCCGCCACCCCCTACAGGTACGACAATCACATCAGGGACACCGCCGAGCTGCTCCAGCACCTCGAGTGATATGGTGCCCTGTCCTGAAATGACGTCAATGTCGTCAAATGGGTGAACGAAGACCGCCTTCGTCTGTTCGGATATCTCCATCGCCTTCCTCACCGCCTCATCGGTTATCTGCCCGTGCAGGACCACGTGGGCGCCGTACGACCTTGTGGCAAGGATCTTCGAAAGAGGCGCGCTGACAGGCATTACGATGGTAGCCTTAACGCCGAGCAGGCTGGCAGCGTAGGCCACGCCCTGCGCGTGGTTACCAGCGCTCGCCGCTACGACACCTGTCGTCCTTGCCCTATCGCCAAGCCTCCAGATCTTATAATAGGCCCCCCTGACCTTGAACGCCCCGGTCTTCTGTAGGTTCTCAAGCTTTAGGTAGACCTCACCTCCCGTCATGGCTGAGAAGGTGTGGCTGTGATCAAGTACAGTCTCCCTTGCAACCCCCCTTAGGACCTCCCTTGCCCTAAGGGCGCCCTCGTAAATCTCGTCCTCTAGCCCTGTCAGACTCCCACCGAAGGGCTCCGATGGGGGACAAAATAAAAGGGTGGTTAGGCTATGCCAAGAGACACGAAAACCAGAGACCTGAACCCCTTCAGGAGGTATACGAACTCGTCAACTGACAGCTCCCCAATTCCGTCGGCCGAGTACTCCTCCCTCACCATAAGCTCGGCCAGCCTCCTCTGCCATCTGTCGCCCATCACTAAGTACCTGGAGGTCCCGTCCTGGTTCCTCACGTAGCTAACCAGAAGCGGAACCCTCATGAATGGCCTGAAGTAGGGCGGAACTATGCTGATGAGCCTCCTTACCTCATACGGGTCCATGTCGTGAACGGTGCCGTCGGTCAACTTCACGTAAGTCCTGTTGATCAGCTCGTCAAGCGTCAGCTGCTCAGCCGGCCACCTGTTCCTGAGCTTACTTATGTCATCCTTCCACCTGCTCTTAACCTTCTCGGCAAGGCCGCTGACGTCGCTCGTCATCAGCGGTGACCCCTGTATACTGCGTAGACCATGGCGTGATCCCTGTCAAAGGGGTCAAGGTGCACTACGTCCTTAACCTCGAACCCGCCCTCAGCAAGCCTCCTCATCTCGTTGAGGTAGACCTGGCTTGGCTCCCTGGTGACATCGATGCTCCTCGCCTTTATCGCCAGGAGCAGGTAGCCGCCCTCCTCCAGGAAGAACTTGGCGTTCCTCACAACGATGTCAGCCTGCTCCGGCTGAGCCACGTCAGAGTAAAGGCCGTTCACTAAGCCAACCATGAACCTGTACCTCTCTGGGGCCCTGGCGTCGGCTAGTATCGGAAGTATGTTCTTCCTGTCAACGACGACCTGCATCAGGTCCCTTATAACCCTGGGGGAGAACTCGACCCCATAGATGATGCCGCCCTGGCCTATAAGGTCGCTGATGTGGCTTGCCGTTGTGCCGCTAGCGATGCCAAGATAAAGTATCCTGTCCCCTCCCTTAACAGGAATCTCCTCAAGCCCCTTAAGCAGAGCAGCGGCGAGCTTGCTGCGGTAAGCGTTCCACTCCCTGTACTCAACGCCCTGGTAGTTGATCAGCCTCTCGCCGTATACCCTTTGCCCTGGCACCAGGTTACGCGTTGCTAGCCTTAGGCTCCCATCGTCTAGCTCGGCCACGTAGACACCCTTCCACCTCTCGTGCTCGTACACCTTCACGTGACCTCACCTCCTCGCCTCCCCGCCCCTTCTCTCGTGCCTCCGCCCCTTCTCCTTCCTCGGCAGCGGGCGCTGGGGCCTCTCCCTCTTCTCCTCCAGCCTCCTCTCCTTCCTCGGCGGAGCGGCGTAGAGCTTCTTGATCTCGGCTATGCGCTCCTCAAGCTCGGCCTTGAGCTTATCGCCTATGAACCTCCCGCTAAACGCGTCAACCTTCGCCGCGATTGCGAGCTTGGCAGCGAGGGCCCTGGCTATCTTCCCCCTCTGCCACCTCGGCGCCCTGAAGATGTCGGGGTACTGGAAGATTACGCCGTGCTTGGGCGGCCTGCCGCCAGTCCTGAGCGCCCTGAAGAGCGCCTTCTCGGCCCCTAGCACCTGGATCGTGCTGGCTGGCATGGTCGCGAGGCGCTCAAGGCTGCCCGCCAGGCTTATCAGCCTTGCACCAAGGAGCGGACCCACGAGCTCAGTCACGTTGGGCGCGACCTCCTTCATCACCCTCCCTATGTATGACTCGAGCTGCGACCTGAGGTCGTAGAGCTGATGGGCGATCCCGGCGAAGGTAACAATGGCTTCCATGTCATGCTCAGAGATGTCAGCGCCAAGGCTGTTTTTCGCGGCCTCAGCTATTTTGTGCGCGAGCCCCTCTGGCACGCCTATTGACCTAAGCTTCTCCTCAGTCATTTCGTCCCTGTAACCTAGGCTAGTTATAATCGTCACGTAGAGCTTGTGGTCGTCGACTATGTCGTTCAGTTCAGGGAAGTGAACGCTGTACCACTCGCGAAGCCTGTTAACGAAGAGGTTGAGGGTTTTGTCTATATCGTCAACGGTCCTTATGGAGTGGGCGACGAGCAGGTCACGCTTCTGGGCGGCCCCCATTAGGCCCCTTCTCGTGAACTCGTAGGCCACGCTAAAGATGAACTGAGGCGATTCATCAGCGGACTTGACAAGCTCGGCCCTGAGGAGCTCTTGGCTGAGCCTTGCCCTGACAGACCTTGCTACCTGGTTGCCCTCCTCGACAACGGCCCTTTTTCCAGCCTGGCCCAGGTACTTGGCCTCGTTCTCGTCCTCTACCACCACGAGCTCCGGGGAGAGCTGCTTGAGCCTCTCCGCGAGCCTGGCGAAAGAGCTTAACACCTCACCCTCGTATGACCTCATGACCTCCTCAACTATGTCGTTAACGTTCTTTGGGCCCTGCTCGAAGGCGATCTCATTTCCATTCTCGTCGATGGCGTAGGAGCCTGCTATTGTATCCACGACGTAGACTTTCAAGGCTCAGCGGCACCTCGGTTAAGAGGGCTGGGCGTCTTCAAAAAGCTTTGCCCTCCCAGTCCGGTTTCAATAAGCATTTTTAAGGGGTCGCTGACGCCGACGATCCGGGACCGGGAATGCCCACGCACGGAGCTATGACCAAGGCTGGGAAGGTCAGGAAGGAGACTCCCAAGATAGAGCCCAAGCCCAAGAAGAACCCGTCGCCCAGGCTCAGGAACAGAGTCGAGTTCACAAGGAGGGTCCTTAAGGCCGCACAGCAGGCTAGGGCGGCCCATGCCTCATGAGCTGCCGCCTTTTTAGGGCAGACCAGTTCTGTTCGGGTGGACCCCTATGGACGAGTACCACGGTTACGAGGGCAGCGTAGCCAAGGCCCTCCGGCAGGCCGGCGCGGGACCTGGGGACCTAGTTGAGGTCAGGAGAGGTGATGGCGCTGTCTTCAGGGGCGTCCTGCTGCCAAGAGACGAGTTCTCCGCGCCAGACGTGGTTGTCCTGAAGCTGGATAACGGCTACAACGTCGGCGTCAGGCTTAGCGACAACGGCGAGGTCAGATTGATGTCAAGGGGCTCTCTGACCTCCCACCCGGGGGAGCCGGTAAGCCTCTCCGAAATTGAGGTCAAGCCCCCAAGTAAAAGGGTTCTGATAGTTGGCACCGGGGGGACGATAGCCAGCAGGGTTGACTACGAGACCGGTGCGGTGCACCCCTATATGGACGCGAAGGAGCTGGCCGCCTCAGTACCGGAGATGTTCAAGTACGCTACCGTTGAAGTAGAGCAGTTCATGTCGATCTTCAGCGAGGACATGACGCCCGCGGCGTGGGCCTCAATAGCTGACGAGGTGGCCCGCAGGCTCGAGGCCGGCTACGATGGTGTCGTGGTGGCCCACGGCACGGACACCATGGCCTACACGGCCGCCGCGCTGTCGTTCGCTTTTCACCGTGGCCTGCCCGGTCCGGTCTCTCTCGTTGGGGCCCAGAGGAGCAGTGACAGGCCGAGCAGCGACTCCGCATTTAACCTTACGTCTGCCGTCCTCCTGGCCTCCCAGGCGCCATTCGGTGAGGTCGCTGTAGTAATGCACGGCGAGACCGGCGATACGTATGCCCTGGCGCACAGGGGGACGAAGGTGAGGAAGATGCACACGAGCAGGAGGGACGCCTTCCAGAGCATTAATGACATTCCGCTGGCGAGGGTCTGGCCATATCAGGGCAGGCTTGAGCTGCTAAGGGACGATTACAGGCCCAGGTCGGATGGCATACATGTTGACAACGGCTTCGACGAGAAGGTGGCCCTGGTAAAGTTCTATCCCGGGATACAGGCGGAGATCATCGATGTATTAGTTGACAGGGGGTTCCACGGCATGGTGATAGAGGGGACCGGATTCGGGCACGTAGCTAACAGGCTCATACCTTCCCTCGAGAGGGCCGTCGAGTTAGGCGTCCCCGTCGTAGTAACCTCCCAGACCATATTCGGCCGCGTCAACCTCAACGTGTACAGCACCGGGCGCAAGATGCTGCAGGCCGGCGTCATACCAGGCGAGGACATGTTGCCGGAGACTGCCTTCGTCAAGCTCTCATGGGTCCTCGCCAGGACAAGGGACATCACGGAGGTCAGGAGGCTCATGCTTACGGACCTTGCGGGGGAGATCAACCCAAGACACGACGTTAGGCTCTTCCCGAGGTGGTACCATGACAGGCTCTGATGAGCTCGATTACTCGGCGCTTGGCCTGAGGGTCGGCCTTGAGATACATCAGCAGCTGAACACTAGCCACAAGCTCTTCTGCGCCTGCCCAACTGGCCTCACCGAGGCCGAGGGGGCAGAGCAGTTCCCTAGGTGGCTCAGGCCGACGAGGAGCGAGACCGGCGAGGTTGACGTCGCCGCCCTATTTGAGTACAGGAAGGGCCGGAGGTACATCTACGAGGCACAGCCAGGCCACCACTGCCTCGTCGAGGCTGATGAGGAGCCGCCACATCCTATAAACAGGGACGCCGTTGTAATAGCCCTTGCAGTGGCCAAGGCCCTAGGCTCCGCGATTGTTGACGAGATACACGTGATGAGGAAGATCGTGATAGACGGCAGCAACACTAGCGGCTTCCAGAGGACCGCGATCGTCGCCCTTGGGGGGAAGATAACGGTTACCGGCAAGGACTACGGCATCCAGACCATTGTTGTTGAGGAGGACGCGGCCAGGAAGGTTGGAGAGTCTGGAAGCGACGTGAGGTACAGGCTTGATCGGCTTGGGATCCCACTGATAGAGATAGCCACGGCCCCAGACATGACTTCGCCCCAGGAGGCCAAAGACGTCGCGCTCGCCATAGGTATGCTGCTGAGGATGACGGGGGCTGTGAAGAGAGGCCTTGGGACAATAAGGCAGGACCTCAACGTCAGCGTCGTTGGTGGGGCGAAGACCGAGATCAAGGGCGTACAGGAGCTGAACCTCATAGACAAGATCGTGAAGTACGAGGTCATGAGGCAGGTGAACCTCCTAAAGATAAGGGACGAGATGAGGGCCAGGGGCATAACAGAGCAGGACTTCAGGCAGGAGCCCGTCGACGTCACCGACTCCTTTAAGGCCACTAAGAGCAAGGTCCTGTCAAAGGTGATTTCATCTGGGGGACGCGTACTCGCGGCCAAGCTGCCCCGCATGAAAGGGCTACTTGGCACCTACGTGCAGCCAGGCAGGAGGTTCGGGACTGAGATAGCTGACTACGTGAGGTTCTGGAGCGATGTACAGGGCTTCTTCCACAGTGATGAGCTTCCGGGATATGGAATCACCGAGGATGAGGTCAACGCGGTTTACGCAGCGCTAGGGGCTGACCCTTCTCGTGACGCCTTCGCCATGGTTGCCGAGAACCGCGAGAGGGCGCTCAAGGCCCTCTCCGTGATACTGGAGAGGGTGAGGCAGGCGATCTACGGCGTGCCTGAGGAGACGAGGGCCGCCAACGAGGACGGGACTACGAAGTACATGAGGCCGAGGCCTGGAAGGGAAAGGATGTACCCTGAGACCGACATACCCCCGCTACGCATCACCCCCGACATGCATGCTGAGGCCGACAGGATGGTCCCAGAGCCAGCAGAGGTCAAGGTCAGGAGGTTCGTCGGGAAATACGGCCTGAGCCGGGAGCTAGCCGAAAGGGTCGTTTCCGACCCGAGGCTCCCGGTGATAGAGGAGCTGATCGAGACGTACGGTGACAGGCTCTCGCCGACTGTGATTGCCTCCCTCTTCGTCACCACGATGAAGGGCCTCAGGGGGAAGGGAATCGACGTAGATTCAATAGACGAGGACAAGGTCAGGGCCCTTGTCGAGCTTATCGCGAGCGGGAGGGTCGCTAAGGAGGCGGCCGAGGCCATACTCACAAAGATAGCGCAGGAGCCCGGCATGAGCCCAGAGGAGGCCGCCAGGTCTCTCGGCCTTGTGTCCATTGGAAGGAACGAGGTCGAGAGCGTCATCGACGAGGTGATCAGGAACGACCCTGACCTTATCAGGGAGCGGGGCGAGGCGGCCTTCGGAGCCCTTATGGGAAGGGCCATGGAAAGGCTCAGGGGAAAGGCCGACGGAAAGATGGTCGCAGAGGTCTTGAGGGAGAAGATCAGGAAGGCCCTCCAGGGCAGCTAGTGTACAACGTTAGGCCGTACTTAAGCAGGGACCAGACCCTCCCGCTAACGGCGCTTAGCGTGAGGCCTCGCTGTGAAACTGACAGGGCTATCGCTCGCCTTCCCTCCCCCTCAACCACGAGGGCCGGGTAGCCCTCGCCGGGGTCCACGAACTCGCCCTCTGCTGGGAGGGAGTTGAGCATCGTTGCGACCGGCAGCGAGGTGTCGAGCGCTATCGCTACGCCCTTCAAATAGTATTGTGGACCGGAGGCTACGCGAAAGGTAGGCTCTTTTTGCCCTACAGCGCACGCGTCAACCCATTCGGGAGAGGCCACCACATAATGCCTCAGCGGCGGCCTCTCAGCGGAGACGAGCGAGCCAACGCCGACGCTTAGCCTTACGGCCCCCACCCGGCCCTTCACTGGGACTATTGAAGGGGACGTTATGAAGAGAGCGCCGGCAGATACGGCCCAAGAGGTCAGTTCCTCTAGCCCCCTTTCTTCAACCCTCATGATGTCAGCGATGTCCACTATATACATACCATCGTCAACCCTCGGCAACCATGTCACACCTTGCGTGCAACCGGCGCGACTCAAGGCTTTTTACATAAAGCTGTCGACCGGCCTAACACTTTATAAGCCCCCGCCATGGCGGGGCAGGAGGGTCTGCGGGACGCGGTCGGCCCTAATAGCAGTAGTCGGCGCAGCGCTTCTTGGCCTGTTGGCGTTCTCCTCCGCTTACGCGATCATCAGCCTCGTGAGGGGGCCGACCTGGGTGCCGTCAGCGATTGGGGCGGCGACCGGCCTCCTCGCCTTCCTTGGCCTGCTCATGGCCATTAGGAGGTTCAGCGACTGGGTCGCCCAGTTCATGTCAGAGGTCGTAGGCAAGAGGGAGGGGGTAAGTGATGAGGGGGTTGAGGACATGGACGTAGACGATGACGTGTACGGACATGAGGACTCCGTGTTCCTGGTGCACGCGCTGGTTAACGATGTGGCCAGGGAGATGTTCAAGGAGATTAGGTCGACGATCATTGAGGTCTACGCCCCTGACACCCTGATGGTGTACCCCGAGCCTGACGGCGTTGAGGAGGAAGAGGGGCTCTACGGAGCGGGCGAGCCTGACGGCGTTGAGGCCGTGATAAAGGGGGAGAGGCTGACGGTGAAGCTCGACGCGCGCTACTTCAGCAGGCTCGCTGAAATAGTTGAGAGGGGCGAGGGCGAGGTGGCGGTAGTCGACGGCGAGGAGGAGCTCAGGGTGGTCTACGATGTGGCTAAGACCATTGCGGGGTCCGCCATTGACGATGACGCCTTCGCGGCCTACACTGCGTACAAGGCCCTGCTCAGGATGATCAGGTCGAGGAGGCTGGCAGTACCGGAGAGGCTCCGTGACCTCCTGCCCTTTGAGGATAGGGACCTGAGGATCAGGGTCAGGCAGCAGGTAGCAGAGGAGGGCTGAATCCTTCTTCACGTTAGCAGAAGCCCTTTTACATTAGCTCATGTCACAACCCTACGGCGGAGGTGACCTTCTGCCCGGTGGGAGCCACGCTCCGAGGACGGGGCGAGGGGCTGGAGACGGGAGCCCCGTGCCGTTGGGCTCGACCGCCGCCCATAAGCCAACGGGGATCCCTAGGGCCCTGTGGCCGAGGGCCAAGCCCGTGCGCCCGATCGTGAATTAATATAAGATGATTGAATTGAAGGCGTAGGGAAGAACGGGTCAATCAGGAGGGCTCGAGGTCTCCACCATTATAGGGGCCCTCAAGGGCACCTCACCTTTGAGGAGCTTCCTCAGGAACCTCCTCGTGGACTCCGCGGTCTCGAGGCTCGCCGACCCCTCACCTACGTGTGCGAACCTTACCTCAAGCGCGTCGGAGGCGGGCCTCGGCTCACCCTTGCACCCGCCCATGAGGACGGTCACGAGCACGTAGTGGAACTTGATCCTCCCGTCCCGGTCCTTTGATATAATCTGGTCAACGTTTACAACACCTAGCGGCTCGCAGTCCAGGCCCGTCTCCTCAATCAGCTCCCTCCTAGCAGCCTCAAGGACGCCCTCGCCCAGCTCAACCTTGCCGCCCGGCAGGGCCCACTTGCCGGCCTCGGGTGGGGCGGCCCTTCTCACCAGCAGGACCCTCTGGTCTTTCATAACGAGGGCGCCCACGCCAACTATTGGCGAGACTGGGTAGACGCCCCTCAAGGTCATCCGAAGGGAGGGAGGCCGAGAGGATTAATTAACGTTGGCATCTTTACATTGACTAGAAATACTTTATAATTCTACACTTTGTTCCTTAGAAAAGCTTAAATATTGGATAACCATAATTATCTGTGGGTCCTTATGAGCGCCCTAGCAAGCATCGGCGGTGAGCTTCAGCAGGCCCTCGTGACTTGGCTCCCATCCATTATAGAGTTCATAATAATCGTCATAATAGGCGTCATAGTTGCCTACGGCGTCGCTAGCGCCATCAGGTGGTCCCTAGTCAGGAGGCTCCTGAGGCAGTACCCATCCGTAGTTGAGCTTCTCGACATGAGCATAGGCGCTATCAAGGCATACATCATACTCATAGCCTTGGCGATAGGCTTCTCCGTGCTGCAGCTAGGCCCGGCCACAACATATATGCAGATGATAGCCAACTACCTGCCGTCGCTCGCCGGCGCCATACTTCTGCTGACGCTAGGCGTTGCCCTCGTGAACCTGCTGGTGGACTACATATCTAAGCAGGTCGGCGGCGACTCGCCTTTCCTCAAGTCGGTGTACAACATACTCAAGTTCGGCCTCTATGCCGTTATAATTACGGTCGCGGTCCAGTTGTCGATATTCTACTGGATACACTTCATAAACCCCTACCTGTTCTACGATATAATAATCGCTACCGTGATCCTCGTCGCGACGCTCACGATAACCGACACCGTCGTGGACCAGCTGCTTAAGGCCCACCCGGAGCTCAAGGACCTCGCCGGCTACGGCAGGTTCCTCCTTTACCTGATGTTCCTGCTCATAGCCATAGCTATCATAGCACAGCCGTTCTACAACGTGACCCAGATAATCTACGCATTCAGCTGGGGCCTTGCTATAGCGTTCGCCATAGCTGTGATACCGCTGGCATACCTGCTCGTCAAGAGGGTTGCCAAGGAGATGTAAGCCCCTTAATTAAAAAACAGGGCTAGAAATCACTTTTTTGCCGTGACCTTGATCACCGCGACGAACTTGTCTTTTTCCTCCCTAAGCTCAACAAGCTGGTTGCCTGTCCTCTTTATCCAGGCCTCAACGTCTGGCTTGAACCCGGGGTCTGTGGCCCAGACCTCTAACACATCCCCGTTCTTTGCCTCCCTGTAGGCCTTAACTATCTGAGTTATAGGGCCCGGGCACGCGAGCCCCCTAGCGTCTATGAGGATCCTCCTCTCCTGTGACACTGCCTTTCACCGTGTAGAGAACGCCTTTCTCTATATAAAACTTTTGCTTCATACTCGTATTGAACCCATAGCCACATCACTGAAAACGCTTGCAAAAACAATGTGACTTTTCTTGGGTTCCTATCAGAAAAACCTGACTCCTGTTCTGCAAACATTTTATATGTGCGGTAACCCCAAGCTGTATACATGCGGGTGAAACGTTGGCCGTAAGGCCCGACCCCTATGAGGAGGCAAAGAAGCAGCTTGAGATAACGGCCAGTATCCTTGGCCTGAGCAAGGAGGTGTATAACTACCTGGTGACGCCGGAGAGGGTCATACAGGTCAAGGTCCCTGTCATGATGAGGGACGGGAACGTCAAGGTCTTCATAGGCTGGAGGGTTCAGCACAACAGCGCCCTCGGCCCCTACAAGGGCGGAGTGAGGTACAGCCCGGAGACCAACCTCAGCGAGGTCATGGCACTGGCCATGTGGATGACCTGGAAGAACGCGCTCGCGGGTCTACCATACGGCGGAGCCAAGGGAGGGATCCAGGTTGACCCCTACCAGCTCGGCCAGTTCGAGCTCATGCAGCTCTCTAAGAACTACTTCTCCGCCATCAGCGAGTTCGTCGGCGTCGACCTTGACATACCTGCGCCAGACGTCAACACATCGCCACAGACGATGGCTTGGTTCCTTGACGCGTACCAGGCCAGGACAGGCCTGAGGGAGCTCGGCGTCGTGACCGGTAAGCCGTTCGAGCTTGGGGGCCTCCAGACAAGAGTCTACTCCACCGGTCTCGGCGTGGCCACGGTTGCGAGGGAGGCGGCCAAGAGGGTCCTTGGGGGAGTAGAGGGAAGGACCGTCGCCGTCCAGGGCTTCGGGAACGTCGGTTACTTCACGGCCAAGTTCCTCCACGAGATGGGCGCAAGGATCGTGGCAATATCTGACATAAAGGGGGGCATATTCAACAGCAAGGGCTTTGACCCTGACGAGGTTAAGGAGTACATCTCCAAGAAGGGCTCTGGCTTCGTAGTTGACTACCCCAACGTCGAGAGCAAAATCGGCAACGAGGAGCTCCTGACGAGCCACGTCGACATAGTTGTTCCAGCGGCCGTCGAGAACGTGATAACGGCCGAGAACGCTCCAAAGGTCAAGGCAAAGCTCATCGTAGAGGGCGCCAACGGCCCGACCACCGCTGAGGCCGAGGCTGTCCTTGTAAAGAGGGGCATTGTTATAGTGCCTGACATACTGGCCAACTCAGGTGGCGTCGTGATGTCCCACATCGAGTGGGTCAACAACAGGATGGGAGGCTGGATCACCGAGGAGGAGGCCAGGACGAAGCTGATGCAGAAGATGAGCGACAACTTCAACGCAGTCTGGGACTTCTGGGAGAAGAAGCTCGGCGGCCCCTCGGGCCCCTACGGCATGAGGGCGGCAGCCCAGGCGATAGCGGTCGACAGGGTAGTGAGGGCAATGAAGCTCAGAGGCTGGATCTGAGGGCCGCCCTCAACACCTCGAGGGCTGACCCCTTTTCATTGGCAACCATAAGGTAAGTCCTTTCTATTCCTAAGGCCTTGCTTGCCCTCCTGGCGACCGACTCAGCTACGTCCCTGGACACTAGGTCTACCTTGTTGACAGCGACCACCAGATGCCTTGGGCCCATGAGGTTGAGGACCCTCCTCGCGAGCTCCAGCTGGGACTCCAGCGGCATGTAGGACTCGTGAGTTGGGTCCACGAGGAAGACGACATTGCCGGGCAGGTGCCTTAGGGCCGCTACGGCCCTCCTCTCCACGTCGTTCATCTCCTCAAGGGGCCTGTCGAGAAGTCCAGGGGTGTCAACGACTTGAACCCTTGACCCGTCCACCTCGGCGTGGCCAACTATGACGCTCTTTGTAGTGAAGGGGTACAGGGCGATCTCGGGCTTCGCGCTGGAGACCGTGGACACTAACGTGGACTTACCTGCGTTAGGGGGCCCAGCCACCACAACTATTGGCTCCTCTACGTCAATTCCTGGCAGCCCTGACAGGAACTTGGTGAGCTCCTTGAGCCTGGACAGGGAGGCGGAGCACCGCCTGAGCTGTGACATCATCCTCCCCCTCGCCTCCTTTCCTATCCTCCTCGCCTCTGACGGGCTCGACGCTGACGTTAGAAGGTACCTGTACCTCTCCCACATTGCCTCAGCCACCGCCCTCGCCTTCTCGACGCAGGCCAGGTCCCTCTCTAGATCAGTCAGGCTGAAGCTTATGCTGACGAGCTCTACGTAGAACGGGTGAAGGGACCGCAGCAGCCTCACCAGAGCCAGTACGGGCTCGGTCCTGTCTATGATCACGTTCCTGACCAGCTCAAGCGACCTCCTCTCCCTCTCATAGACCCCAACGTTGTGCGGGTACCGCGACTTGATCCTAGCCAGTATCTCCTGGTACGTGGGGACGTAGATCCTCTTCGCAGCTGAGGCCGGGTCCAAGGTCTTTTCCTATTGGGCGCAGGACGGGCATTAACCGTTTGTGCGGGGCCCCTGCCGCCTCTCACCCTGAGGGGACAGAGCCCTCCCCCTGACCTCCCGTACCTTGGCCGAGTCCGCCCCGAGAAGCTCCTGAAGGAGCGTCAGAGTTCGCGGGCCGTCGCCACCTGAGAACCCTAGGGCCTCCGCCACAGCCCTCTCATAGCCCTCCATAGACGTCCTGTGCCTCTCCCACACCTTGGCCACGCTCCTGGGCGAGGCCCCTGTGGCCCTCGACGCCAGTTCGGCGGCCCTGGACCTGCTCAGGCCCGCGGCCCTAAGGGCGACGTAGATAGCTATTGCGGCCCTTACCCTCTCGGTCCTAGACCTAAGGTCGGGGAAGTCCTTCATGACCTCGAGCAGCGGCTCGACGCCCCTAGGCCTCCTGATGAGCGGCGGGGCAAGCCTCACCGACCTCCCAACTACAACTAGCACC
>CAYFFY010000009.1:0-19331 GCA_964342635.1 uncultured Desulfurococcales archaeon | reverse complement strand
GGGGCCGGCGATGGGCGCCCTTGTCGTGGCCGCAGACCTGCTCAGGCACGTCTCGCTGAAGGCGGTGTGCCCCGCCGTCCTCGAGGACCAGTGACGTCATCTTATCTCGACTATGTCCCCGTCCTGGGGCACGTAGTCAGGTCCGACCCTCTGACCCCCATACTTGACCCCCTTCCCCCAGACCCTGGCGTACCTCATGTTCTTAGCGAGCTCAGGGCTTATCATCTCGGCTACGTCCCTTACCGTTGCGTCGGCGTCGACGACCAACGGCTCAGGGCTCGGAGGGGAGTTAGGCTTCTTAGTGTACACCCTCTTGACCCCCAGGAGCCTGAAGGAGGTCGCCAGTATGCCGTCAAGTCCTACGCCGGTCTGGGCGGATACCAGCACCCAGGGCACGTCGCTTGGAAGGGCTGACGCGGCCGACCTGGCCTTGGCCTCAGCGCTTGGCAGGTCGGCCTTGTTGAAAATGACAAAGGCGGGCCTGTACGTCCTGGCGCTGAGGATGGCCGACTCAACGTCGTCAAGCGTCGCTGGGCCATAGGTCTCAACAAGGGCGTGGTAGACCCTGTACCCCGCAAGCAGCCCCCTCAGCTCGGCCTCGGTGAACCTCGGCTGGCCGTGGGTCACCAGGGCCACCCCCCCGTCCCTCCTCCTCTCTACCCTTGCGAACCCCTTGACGAGGCTGTAGGCCACCCCCCTCTCCTCAAGTGCCTTAAGTGACAGCTCGAGGTCAGACCTTGGGTTATGCGCGTCAAGACCTATGACTATGCCTATCACGTCGGCGTTCCTGGCCAACGCCACCACCCTGCTGTTGACAGTACCGTCAGGGCTGATGAGGGGGGGCGTGTCGACAAGCTGCAGCCTGACGTCCATGTACCTGGCCATTCCCGGGACCGGCGTCTGGGTGCTGTAGGGGCTCGGGTTCACGACGACCTTAGCTTTTGTGAGCCTTGCGACTATCGAGCTCTTGCCGGAGTTGGGAGGGCCCACGAGGACAATCTGCCCGGCCCCCTCCTTCTCAACGAACATGCCGGGCCTGGAGCCGCCCGACCTCCTTACCCTCTCCCTCTCAAGCTCGTCCTTGAGCTCCGCCAGTCTCCTCGTGGCCCAGAGCCTCAGCTTCTCGGTCCCCTTGTGCTTTGGGACGGCACTGAGGAACTCCTGAAGGGCCCTGATCTTCTCCTCCGCGGTCCTGGCCTCGCTGTACTTGGCAAGCTTTGCGGCCGCCTCTGCGGGCAGGTTGGTTACCATGGGGGCGTTTCGCATAAGACTTGCGGGCCCGGGGGATTTAAGGGAGAGAGATGGAGGACCTCAGCTCCCTTGCCAGGAAGGTCGCCGAGCCCTTAGTGTCGTCCCAGTTCGCCGTCGTGATGACGGGGGCAGGCGTCAGCACTGCCAGCGGGATACCTGACTTCAGGGGCCCTCAGGGCCTCTGGAGGACGGTGGACCCGTCCCTCTTCGAGATCTCGTACTTCTACAGGAACCCCCTGGACTCCTGGAGGCTCTTCTCGGAGAGGTTCGGGTCCCTGAGGGAAGTTAGGCCCAACCCGGCCCACCTTGCCATAGCGAGGCTGGAGGAGGTAGGCCTGGTCAAGGCAGTCATAACCCAGAACATAGATGGCCTCCACCAGGCGGCGGGCAGCAGGAGAGTCGTCGAGCTTCACGGCAACGCCGGGAGGGCCGCGTGCACACAGTGCGGTAGAAGGTATCCCATAGAAGAGGCCCTCGGCGCCGTGAGGGAGGGCAGGCTGCCGACCTGCCCGGCCTGTGGCGGCCTCCTGAAGCCTGACGTTGTCTACTTCGGGGAGCCGCTGCCCATGGATGCCCTCCAGGACGCTTACTTTCTAGCTGAGAACTCCGACGTCTTCATCGTTGTTGGGTCCTCCCTGGCCGTTAGCCCTGCAAACCAGCTGCCCCTGGTCGCGAAGGCAAGGGGGGCCAGACTGGTCATAATCAATGTCGGCGAGACATCCCTTGACGACGTGGCTGACCTGAGGGTCGAGGCCCCGGCCGAGAGGTTTATGCCCATGGTCTGCTCTATGGCTGAGGACATGCTCTCGTCCAGGAGCGACTGCAGGGTCAGGGCCGGGCTAGCCTGAAGACCACGCCGGTCCCCGTCGTTATCTCCTCCGCGCGTCCAAGGTAGACAAGCCTTTTCAGGTGGGCGAGTGCCTCCCCAAAGGCGAAGTACCTCTCATACGGGCTCAGGTCAGGCCAAGCTCGGGGGCCCGCCCTCCACTTCATCCTCCTAGCGACCTCGTAGAGAGACGTTGTTCCCGCGGACAGAAGCCCCACGACCTCCTCGAGCCGCCTCTCGTGGTGCGCCAGCAGCTCAGCTGATCTTCTCGCCGGGTCAACTACGTGGTCCCTGTGCCCTGCCATGGCGACCCTCAGGTTGAGCGACTGAACCCTCCTGAGCGTCCTTAGGTACTCACCAAGAGGGTCACGCCTCATGTCGTCAAGGATCACGTGCGGGCTGATGTCATTAAGGATCGAGTCCCCAACGATCGCCTCCCTCCCCCCATTGACGAGGAGCGCTACGTGACCTGGCGTGTGACCAGGCACCTCTATCACCGTAGCTGAGGAGGCGCCTAGGCTGATCACGTCGCCCTCCCCTATTTGCCTAAGGTCCATCCCCGCCAGCTCGTCATAGGCCCTCGTGAGCCTAGGCACGGGGTGGACGGCCCTGATCGCCTGGATCTCCTGCCCTGGGATGCCGTACTGCGCGTAGAGCTCCAGCACGCCGTTGAAGTAGGACTCAAAACCCCCCTTGACAGCCCTGAGGTCCTTCTCGCCCATGTAAACTGGCATCGGGCACAGGCTCGCGATCAGAGGCGCCGCGGTCGCGTGGTCGACGTGAAAGTGCGTTACTACGATGCCCCTTAGGTCGCATGCCCTGACCCCGACAGCGTTCATCGACCGCCCAAGTGAAGTAAGTCCTTCAGGCCAGTACATTCCCGGGTCCACGAGCAGCGGGGGGCCCTCCTCGTCGATTAGCAGGTAGGAGTTGACGTGGCCCAGGGTCTCTATCGGGATAGGGACCCTCAGCATCTCTACCCTCAAGGCCCACTCCACCGTTCGTCCTCCGCTCTCATCTAGGTCACTTAACTTTTATTCATAGTCAGGGGCCTTGCCCTCGACAGTCTGCCCCAACGCTGGGCAGGCGCGCCACGGGTCCCCATCTACCGGCGCCGCCCCGCCCTAGGGGCGTGGCTCCCATCGGGCGAGGGGCCATCCTCACGAAGGGGACGTGAAGTGGACGAATATAGACGAGGATCCACCCCTGAGGCCACGACCAAGTGATTGTATTGGCACAAGTTCGCCTGTGCTAGACAGTCGTCGAACAAATGTTACGGCTCCACCTTATAAGGCTCCGACAGCCATACGCTTACAGGAGGCGAAAGGGTGTGAGCGCCCAGAGGCAGGAGGAGGTAAGGGAGGGGGTGAGGAGGGTGAAGTTCCAGGTGAGCAGGAAGGACGAGGAGGAGCTGGACTGGTACGTCTCAAGCCTTGTCGGCGAGGGCGCCTGAGCGCTGCCCTTATTAGCTAGGTCATAGGCCACCTCCTGGCTGAAGCTGTTGAGGCTGTCGCTGCTTGGCCTTGACGGCCTGCCTCCATGGCTTCTGAGGAAGGCAGTAGATGGCCTCGGCCTGACAGGCCTCTCAAGGGCCCTAAGGCACGGCGCGCTGCTGCCGACGCTATCGATGCCCCCTATAACGCCGGTGGCATGGACTAGCATCGCCACCGGGGTTAACCCGGCCAAGCATGGCGTCTGGGGCTTCACCAAATACTACAGGGGCCCCAAGGGCGAGCACCTCTCAAGACCCTACACGGGGGCTGACGTCAAGTTCCCCAGGGTCTTTGAGGACGCGGCCCTAAGGGGGCTCAACTTGGTCGTCATTAACTACCCCCTCACGTGGCCTGTCAGAGCTATGTGCTGCCTGGAGAGGATGGTGGTGGTTGGCGACACTTTTCTAGCCCCCAGGGTTGAGTTCTGGCCGCAGGGCATCGCGTCAGATCTGGGAAGGTTCTTCTTGACGCCATCTGACCTCGGCGACCCCTACAGGCGGACCGAGCTCCTCGTCGAGGGGGCCATGAGGGCCCTGTCTGGCCACGACGCCGACGCGTACTTCATCGTCCTCCCTTTCCCTGACCAGGCGTTCCACAGGGACCCATACGAGGTCCTCGAGGTGGGGAGGAGGTCAGCGTCCGTCTGGGAGTCCATAGACTCCCTGGCGGATGAGCTCATGAGGAGGTCGACGGCCTTCATTCTAGTCTCGGACCACGGGGTTGCAACGTACGACAGGTGCGTGAACCCGCTCTCGCCATTAATAAGGGAGTTCAGCGTTGGACTTCCACGGTCGACAGGGGGGAGGGCCGCCCTAGGTCTCGTCACGCTCCTGGACAAGGTCTCGCTGCACCTCCCTAGGGGCGCCTCGCCAAGGGAGCTCGTGAGGAGGGGCCCGTTGAAGTGGCTGAGGTACTTCCTTGGGAGCCACCTAGGTGCCGTGGCCAGGCCTGGGTCCTTCAGCGGAGGGGGAGAGAGCGAGCTGGCTGTCCAGCCGTTCACATACGACGCCGGGGGGCTTTCAATAGACAGGATTCTCTACTTTACTGACGAGGCGGCCAGGTCAAGGGGGCTTCAAGCCATAATTGGCTCAGGGGCAGGTAAGCTCCTGAAAGTCACGCCATTAGAGGAGGCCTTCAGCGGGGCCTACCTCCCGCCCTACCCAGCCCTGTTTATTGAGTCGGTAAACGAGGACATCTATCACGTCGTATCAACGAGGTCATTTGCGGAGGTGAGGAGGGACCCGATGCCAGACCACCACATAATTGGGACGACGTTGATAGTCGGCGCTGACGTTAGGGCGACGCGGGCGAACATCTATGACGTCGCGCCCACCGCGTTATCCCTGATGGGCCTACCGTCGCCAAGGGGCTCCGACGGCGTTAGCCTCGTCGGCGACCTGGGCAACTACCCATATGACGCGGCCGTGAGGCTGAGGGGGAGGCGTTCAGTCGGCAGGGCCTGAAGACGTGTTGTCCTTGTAGTTTAAGCTCGTGAATGAAAGGTATTTATCTGGGGAGGGACATTACTTAGCGTAGAGGGTGAGCTTTGTTGTCTTGGAATCGGAGGTCGCTCTCGACGGCAGCCGTGGCCGCAATAGTTATTATAATAATAGTTATTGCGGTAGCTGGCGGCCTGGCCTACTATTACAGTACTAAGCACCACGTGACGACGACTTCGACGACTACCTCGCCAACTACGTCCTCGCCGACCACCACTACAACCACGACTACCACTTCAGCGACGCCTATAACTACCACCACGACCACAACGACGACAACGACCACAACTATAACTACCACCACGACCACAACGACGACCATGGCCCCCGTTACGATAACGGTTGCCGACTCGTACAGCACGAGCGAGAACGCCGCCTTTAACGCGACTCTGGCCTCGTTTGAGCAGCAGTACCCGTGGATCCACCTTCAGATTCAGTACGGAGCTGGCGTCGGCACGAGCCCGTACCTGACAGAGGCCCAGGCCGGCAAGGCCCCAATCGTGATAAGGGACTCCAGCGACTCGTCTGGGGCACTGTTCGCCGCTGGGGTGCTGCTAAACCTGAGCCAGTACCTGCCGCCAAGCTACTTCAAGCAGTTCAACCCCACCGCGGTAGAGGACTGGACCCTCAACGGGTCCGTCTACGGGCTGCCCGACAACATCAACTACATAGTGATGTTCTACAACAAGAAGTTCATCACAGCTCCGCCGAACACGACTGACCAGCTTATACAGATAGCGGAGCAGGTTAACAAGACCTACAGCGTCTGGGGCATAGCCTACGGCGCCAGCGACGAGTGGGGCTACAGGTTCGCCGCCTGGTTCGCGGGCTTCGGCGGTCAGATATTTGTGGTCCAGAACGGCAAGATATACCCAGCCCTGAACAGCACCGCCATGGTTGACGCCCTCGAGTTCTGGAACAACCTGACCTACAACCTGAAGATAAACTACCTGGCCCCGAGCGCAGGCGCAGGCGGGGTCGAGGGCCAGCTCTTCGTAGCCAACAAGGCTGCCATAATCTTCGACGGCCCGTGGGACCTAATGGCCTACTTCCAGGCCTTAGGCTGCAACCTAGGCGCGGCCCCTCTGCCCGTGGTGAGCCAGACAGGCCTCTACGCCACCCCGTTCCTAGGCAGCATGGGCTGGGTCATAACGACGCCGCAGGCTAGCGGCGCCACCCCTGCACAGATCAAGGCTGCCCTGATATTCATAGAGTACATGACCAACTACACCAACGAGTGGAACCTGTGGACCTACGCCAGGGACATACCAGCCCTGCAGTCGGCGTACCAGGCAGCCATATCACAGCTGTCCCAGCCTACCTCAAACCAGACCATTGCCTGCCTCAACCAGGTCATGAAGGGCGTACTCGAGCAGAGCCAGCACGGCATGAAGTTCCCCAACATACCGCAGATGGCCTACTACTGGGGCAGCTTCCATCAGTACGCCAGCTGGTACTTCTCCTACCACAACGTAAGCGCTGTTCAGGCGGCGCAGGGCATGGAGCAGTACTTCATAAGCCAGCTGCAGGCGAACGGCCTTCTGGCCCCAGCAGCGCTAGGGAATATAATGGTGCCGGAGCTCCCCGCCTCCAGGTACTGAGGCGGGGTGTGTGACAAGGAGCCTGAGGCCTAAGGTCGAAGGTTTTCTTTACTTTATCCCCCTCCTAGCAGCCGTGCTGTTCCTGTTCCTCTACCCGCTCATCTACGCGGTCTACATCTCGCTAACTAACATGGGCCTGCTTCACATATTCAGCTACCACTACGTGGGCCTCCTTCAGTATAAGATTATGCTGAGACAGCACTACCTCTCGGCCCTGCTGATAAACACCGTTGTCTGGACCCTCGGCAGCCTCCTACCTATGATGGGCCTGGGCTTCGCCCTGGCGCTGATACTTAACCAGAAGGACCTTTACGGGAAGACCGTGTTCTACGCGCTCCTAATCCTCCCCTGGGCGTTCCCCGGCTTCATATCGCTTCTCATCTGGGACGGCATGTGGGTGGACCCCTACGGGTTCATGAACAGGTACCTGCTGCCCCTCCTTCACCTCCCGCACGTGAGCAGCCTGATGGTGCCCGGCGCGTGGACCGAGCTCATAGTGACCAACTTATGGCTCAGCTTCCCCTATTACATGACCGTGTTCTACTCGGCCCTGCAGAGCATACCAGAGGAGCTATATGACCTTGCTGGCGTGGACGGGGCGGGCGCACTCACGAAGTTCGCCAGGATAACCCTCCCATCACTCAAGAAGACGATAGCATTCGTCTTCATAACGAGCTTCGTGTTCACCTGGAATAACTTCTACCCAATATACGTCCTGACAAGCGGGGGCCCAGGGCCGCAGAACAAGCCCATAGCCTCAACTGAGACCTTTATAGTGTACGCGTACCAGGAGGCGTTCTCATATAACAATTACGCCTTCGCGGCGGCGTTGTCAATAGTGTCAACTATAATAACCATCGCCCTGGCCGTGGTTGTGCTGAAGTTCACCGGCGTCCTGGAGGGGATCACGTGAGGTGGGGGTTATGGTGAGCAGGAGGGCGAGGAGGCTAGCCTCCAAGGCCCTTAGGCTCGGGGTATCCTATTTCGTGCTTATAGTGATCGCGGCCTGGTCCCTGCTGCCCCTTTATTACATAATAATGACCTCGTTCAGCAACGTCGGCACACTAGTGTCGCTGTCAATATCAGACCTTGTACCTAAGCACCCCACCCTTGATGCGTACAGGAAGCTGCTTCTCGGCCGCTTCATTCCTAGCATAAGGGCGCCGAACTTCCCGCTCTGGGTCGCGCACAGCCTTGAGCTGGCCGCGGCCACCGCGCTCTTCTCCGTGGCCCTTGCAATGCTCGCCGGTTACGGGCTCTCCAGGCTTGACATACCCGCCAAGAGGGCGCTCGCGACCTTCGTCTACATAATTACGTTCCTCCCCACCACGGCGACGACGGTGCCTCTTTACCTGCTCTTCGCGAAGTTCCACCTCCTGAACTACGTGGGCCTTGTGCTGGCCTACACGCCAGGCACCGCGGTGTTCGCCGCCTTCCTCGCGAAGCTAGCCATCGACTCGATACCGCCTGACTACGAGGAGGCGGCCATGGTTGACGGCCTCTCAAGGTTCGGGGCCTTCCTCAGGGTCGTCTTCAGGATGGCCCTACCCATAGTCGCCCTGACGGCCCTGCTTGGCTTCCTAGGCGCCTACATGGACTACGCGACGGCGTACGCATTCATAGGGTCTAACTCCGGCGAGTGGACTGCAATGCTCGGCATGTGGTACCTGGCCGGGCTGTACAACTACGCTTCGGCCCCCGCCTACAACATATTCGCGGCCGGATCGGTCCTGATGGGCATACCCCTCATGGCCCTGTTCCTCGTGTCGCAGAGGATGATGACGAGGGCCTACAGCACGCTTGCGGGCATCAAGTAATTTTTGTGCAGCAGGCCACGTTCAGGGGGGAGCGCCGCTGGAGTACGTTAAGCTCGTCGATGTGTGGAAGACGTACAGGCTCAAGGGGACCTCTGTGACCCCCCTCAGGGGTTTCAACCTCAATGTCGAAAAAGGCGAGCTCGTAGTAGTCCTCGGGCCCTCCGGG
This sequence comes from uncultured Desulfurococcales archaeon, assembly GCA_964342635.1. Taxonomy (GTDB): domain Archaea; phylum Thermoproteota; class Thermoprotei_A; order Sulfolobales; family Acidilobaceae; genus Acidilobus. The sequence continues at coordinate 10,678 of CAYFFY010000009.1, read as the reverse complement.
GAGGGGAAGACGACGCTGCTGAGGATCATAGCGGGCCTGCTCAGGCAGGACAAAGGGCACGTCTACCTCAGGGGCGAGCTAGTTGACGACGTCTCGCCGAAGGACAGGAACGTCGCCATGGTCTTCCAGAGCTACGCCATATACCCGTTCATGTCGGTCTACGACAACATCGCCTTCCCGCTCAAGCTAGCCCACAGGCCGAAGAGCGAGATAGACGCCAGGGTGAAGGAGGTCGCCAAGCTGCTGAGGATAGACGACATACTGTACAAGAAGCCGGCACAGCTGAGCGGCGGGCAGAGGCAGAGGGTAGCCATAGCCAAGGCCCTCGTGAAGGGGGCTGACGTACTGCTCATGGACGAGCCCATGGCGAACCTAGACGCCCAGGTTAGGGTGTTCGCGAGGGAGGAGCTCAAGCAGCTCCACAGGGACCTGAAGACCACGATAATCTACGTGACCCACGACCAGGTCGAGGCCCTATCGCTAGCGACGAAGCTTGCCGTGCTGCACGACGGCGTCATACAGGACTACGGCGACCCCATGGAAGTGTACAGGAGGCCTAAGAACTCGTGGGTTGCCTCCTTCGTTGGGAACCCGCCAATGAACCTCTTTGAGGCCAGGGTCGTGGGCGGTAGCCTTGTCTCAAAGGTTGGCGAGCTGAAGGTCAAGGTGCCCTCGGCCTACAGGGGGCTGGCCTCTGAGGGGCGGGAGGTTGTCGCGGGCTTCAGACCAGAGGACGCGAAGGTAGGCTCTGGTGACCTGGAGGGCGTCGTCACAATGGTTGAGAGGGTTGGCGCCTACACGGTGCTGCACGTGGATGTGGGCGGCATCAGCCTGAGGCTCCTCCAGCCCTCCCTAGCGAATGTCTCGAGGGGTGACAGGGTCCAGTTCGACGTCCCCCCTGACTCGGTGTCCCTGTTTGACCCAAAGACAGGCCTCAACCTCCTGAGGCGGGGCTGAAGGAGCCCCTTGAGCTCGATCCAGGGCCATCGGCTGAGGCGCTTAGATCACTTGTCGTCGCTGTTTTGGCGATGATGGCCCTCTCTGCAACGTTCCCAATCCGCCTGGCCCGAGCCCGGTGCCCCCAGGCGGTGGCAGGCGGCGAGAGGGTCGTCCGCTATGCGCAGGAGGCGTACAGCTACCTTAGCGTTAACCAGACGTATTTGGGCGCCTCCACGATCTCATGATGGGCGCCTCCTACGCCAGCAACGCCACCTGCTCACAGGTTACAGCCGCCCCCAGCTGGCCTCATACGGGCCCGCCATGGTTACGAGGGCCAGGCTCGCGTTCAATACGCTAATCGTCGTCGCCTCCTCAGTTTTCGCCCTTGGGCTGGGGGCGTGGGCCTGCGTCAGCAGATGTAGGAGGCTCGCCTGGAGGGCCTGGATAGCCTCACACAGGAGGTGAGTCACGTCCCGCACTGGGTCACACCCTGCCAGTCCTGGCCCGACGAGCGGAGCAGACCCTGACAGGTACCCAATATACATCGCCGGTCTGCTCATCGTCGTCGCGGTTGGGCTCGCTTGGGTCACGGCGTTTGAGCTCCTCTTGAGGCCTGGGCCGTTCTCGGTGATAGCCATCCTTAACCCCCAGGGGCTTATAGGGGACTACCCAGCATCCGTGCCGCCGGGCTCGAGCTTGAGCCTTACGGTGCTCATAATTGACCATGTGAACGAGCCGATGCTCTACAGGGTGTCAGTGGCCGTCGTCAAAGCGTCAGCGCCCCCAGCCTTTCGTCCCTTGCCGGCTCGATCCAGGACCTTACGCTTTACGTAGTAGTGCCCCGCGGGAGTAACGCCACTGCCCCCTGACGTTCACCGCGCCGGCCACGACTGGACAGTACAAGACCGCTTTTAGTGCTTTACTACTATAGCGTCCACGGGGCTCTACTACTCTGACCTCTCCAACCAGCTGCACTTTAACGATACCTCATAGTCTTGGCCCACACTGACGGCTCACGCTAAAGCCATTTATCTCGGCCCGCCCGTCGGCTGGAAGGCGACAGCCTTGGCGCAGCAGACGCCCTCTTCGGCAGGGCAGCCTCAGCAGCCCACGGCAAAGCCCGAGGCCGGGCAGCCGCAGCAGGCAGTTATCTCCCAGCGGACCCCTGCTATTGACCTAGGGGCCGTCTCGCTAGCCCAGCTGCTCGACTCGATAGTCGCGCTCAAGAAGAGCGGCCTTCTCGGCCTCCTGTCATACCTGGCCGAGAGGGCCGACGAGTCGTTCCTCGCCGCCGCGACCGACCCGGCCCTCATGAGGCTGATGGCCGTCCTCGCTGCCCTCCAGCAGGGCCTCATAAGGGTGGACTCGGACGACCTGTCGAGGGCCCAGAACAACATAGGCGACCTCACGGGCTGCGCCTTCAAGGCCCTCGGAGGGCTTGACGTGAGCGAGGAGAGGAGGCTCGGGCCCCTGGGGGCGGCTGACAGGCTGATGGACCCTGACGTCCAGACCGCACTCTGGGTGCTGCTTGAGGTCGCCAAGGCCCTGGGGAGGTGCCTAAGGGAGGGTGGAAGGGGCTAAGTTTAACTTGAGGCTCATCGGCTACCCTGTTCTCTTAACAGCACTGTAAAGGGTTAAGCGCCGAGGGCCTCGCGACCCACAACCAGTTTAGGAACGCTAAGCGTAAGCCTGTTCGCAGCAGTATATGTCCTGGTGGTGAACCGTTAGCCGGGCTTTGCGGGCCGCGACCCTGATACTGTTCCTTGTCGCCTTCATCTTCCAGCCCCCGGCGGCTGGTGCCTCAAGTTCGCGGTCCGCGCGGACCCCCCTTACGCCTCCTACCCTTGCCATCACCGGGTTCAGGGACGTCGGCCCACTCGACCCCAACGTGACAGTCGTCGGGGCCGTCTACGTGCCCCTGAGGAACCTGCCGCTGTTATACTACTACGCGGAGCAAACCTCCGCGCCCGGCTCAGCACTTTATCACAGGTACCTGACGAGAGAGGAGGCTCAGCGGCTATTCTACCCTGAGGCTGAGTTCAGGCAGGCCCTCGGGTACGTTAGGTCGCAGGGCCTCCGTGTAGTACTGACCGCCGCGGACTCCATGATAGTCTTCGCTGGGGAGGCGTGGCAGGTCGAGAGGGCCTTCGGCGTCAAAATAGACGTTTTCACCAACGGGACGGTAACGTTCTACGCTGACGTCGGCCCCGCGATGAACGGGCCATGGGAATACCCGTACGTGTCGAACGCGACGCTGATAGCGTTCGCGAGGCCGAGGTTCCTGAGCACGGTCAAGGAGCTTGAGCCGGTCGCGGCAGGGCTTGCGTCGATGAACGTATCCTTCCCTGTGCAGGCCTACGCCCTCACGGAGCTAGCGACTGCCTACAACGTGACCCCCCTTTACGCCAGGGGGCTGCAGGGCCAGAACGTGAGCGTTGGGGTCCTTGACTACTTCGGCGACCCGACGCTCTACCAGGAGGTAGCGTACTTCGACGGCATGGAGGGACTCCCCCCGACGAACATCACTGTCGTCCCAATAGGCCCCTATAACCCAGACCTCGGCGTTGCGACCGGGTGGAGCCTTGAGGAGGACCTGGACGTTGAGACGATACACTCCATGGCGCCGAGGGCAAGGATAATAGTGTACGTCGCCAACGGCAACGTCCCCCTCTCGGCCGCCATCGCTTTCGTGGACCAGCAGGACGCGGTGGCCGTTCTTGGGCAGAGCTTCGGTATACCTGAGTCGGAGCTCTCACAGCTTGGGTGGTCGTTCTTCTACTACAACGTCTTCCTCTCAGACGTGTACTACTCCCTGGGGGCCGCCGAGGGCATAACCTTCGTCGCCGCTAGCGGCGACGAAGGCGGCATGGGCTACAGCGCTGGCCCCCTCGGCGACCTGGCCTACCCGGCCAGCTCACCGTGGGTCCTGGCCGTTGGGGGCACGATCACATATCTCAGCGGGGGCTTTGCCGTCCAGACGGCCTGGTCCGCCATCGGCCTCCCCCCCTACGACCAGAACTCGGGCGGGACCACCGGCGGTTACAGCGCCGTTGAGCCGACGCCCCCGTGGCAGGAGGCTGCCGCCCCAAGGCCTCCGGGCGGCTTCCCGCTCGGGAGGGCGGTGCCTGACGTATCAGCAAACGCGGGGCTCACGCCAGGCGTGGTAATTGTTGGTGAGGGGAATCAGACGCTGGTAGTTGGGGGGACAAGTGAGGCCGCGGAGCTTGTCGCCGGGCTGGCCGCCCTCCTGGGGCAGGCCTCCGGCTCAAGGCTTGGCCTCCTAGCGCCGTCGCTTTACTACGCCTACTCGTCAGGGGCCTGTAAGGCCGCCTTCGATGGGATCATCTTCGGCTACGACATACCCTGGACGGCTCGCCCGGGCTACAACCTCCTGGGAGGGCTGGGCGCCCTGAACGTCGGGATTCTGTCGTACTGTCTTGGATCCCTGGCTGGCACGAACTCGTCCATCGCTATCGAGGTCTATGTGAACGGTAACCGGACCTCCTTCATATCGCCGGGCCAGGAGCTTAACGTTACCGCCAAGGTCCAAGGCCCCTGGGGGTCGGTCTGGTACGGCGACTTCAGGGTCAGCCTGGTAACCCTGAGCGGCGCGGTGGCCACCACCCCTATGACGTATAACATGAGCGACGGCCTATGGACGTCCGTCCTAAGGGCGCCCGAGAACGCCTCGGGTATAACATATGTCGAGGTCAGCGGCGAGTCCGGCTGGCTTTACGGGTACGGGATGGCCGAGGCGTTCATGGGCTACTTCGCGACGATACTGGCCCCAGTCAACATGTACCCGTACGTCCCGCAGCTGGGGCTCCCGGTATACGTGCTGCCGGTGTCCCCAACGGGGAACTTTACTCTCTCCGTCGTCTTCAACGCGACGGTGCTTGAGTACGAGCCGATCAACAACACCTACCACGCGGTCCTCTCAGCGGTCGGCCAGCCATACAACCTCACCATGATGAGGTTCAATGCAAGCCCGGGCTACGCAGCCCTCTGGGTAGGTGGACAGGTCTACGGCTTCACGACGTTCTATGTAGGGGACCTCATGCAGTACTTCATGGCAGTGCCACAGGTCCTCGCATCGCCTGGCTCAACGTACCCTGGCGGCTGGATACTGGTCGAGGGAGTACCCGTGCCGCCAGTTCAGACGCTGTTCATGACGTCAAGCGAGACCGGGACATCGCTCTTCTGGGCGGCCATGTACGGGTCTAACGTGACCGCTGAGCTCCTGGCCCCCAACGGAACTGTGGTGAGCTCGTCAACCATACCGCTCACCACACAAGGCTACTACGAGGGCCTTCTCTGGGTACCTCCCAGGCTAAGGCCTGGTTACTATGCAATTGAGGTAATGGCGTCTTATAACTCGACCGCGGCAGGCATCGACCTTGAGGGGATCGGCCTCGGCTATGTTTACGTGGCCACAGAGCTTAGGGCCAACGTGACGGTACAGCCGAGCTACGCCCCCTACGGGGGCGCGGTTAACGTGACAGCGAACATAACATACGTCAACGGGACACCGGTAACCTTCGGGGTGTTCTCGGTCACGCTGGTCCCGCAGGCCCTTGAAGGCCTGTACGAGAACGCCAGCCAGTCCATCGAGGTCCCCCTCAGCTACAGCCCGGCCCTCGGGGAGTGGGCCACGGCCGTCAGCCTCCCGTCGCCCACGTCGATCGGTAACGCCACGTACTACGAGGGGGCATACAGGGGCCTTTGGGACGTTATCCTGGCTGGGGAGGGCGCGTGGGGCAACGAGCTTCCGTACTCCGCAACCTACCTGTGGCTCGGGGAGGGGGCAATATACGAGGGCGTCGAGCTGACGTCAGGCTTCGTTGCCAGCGGGGCGGTCTTCTACAACGTCTCGATCAGCTACGACGGGGTCATATCGTGGAGCCTCATGCAGGGCACCGTTAAGGTCTACTCCAGCGACCTCAAGCTTGACTTCGTCGACTCCGAGGGCTCGTTGGTTGTGTTCAACTCAAACGTAACGCTACGTTACTCAACGGCTGCGACGATCGTGCTCGTCGACAGCAGGGCCACGCTCATATACTCCGACGTTGACAAGGTCGTTATAGGACCGAACTCCTCGGTAACAGTCATCCACTCAAGGGTAGGCTGGTCGACGAACATTAGCGCGTGGGAGTCCTCAGGCCTCAAGGGGCCTAACCTTAGAAGGGGCGTCGTATCTCGCCCAGGATGGTCTGGCCTGGGCTCCCCCCACTACGCCGCCGTGACCTCCTCGCCGTCCCTGACATATCCGTCGGCATCGAACGCCTCTACGGCCATGAGCGCCCGCGGGCCCACGTATGACGCCTTGAGGTACGTTGCTTACGCCCTCACGGCCTTTACGGCAGCCACGGCGGTCGCCTTCGTGGCGCGTTCTAGGAGGAGGCCCTCCTCGTCACGCTGACGAGGCCCTTCCTCTCAACCTCATACCTCCTGTAGGCCGCTGCCAGCCCTAGAACGGCCTCGAGGGAGGCGAATGAGATCACGGTCGTGAGGACGGTCATCCCCGGGGCCGTCTGGACCAGCCCTAGCCCGACAAGGGGGTCCACGGAGAGGCTGGGGGCTATCGAGGCGGCGGCCTCCTCAAGGGACCCCCACCTCCTCTCCGGGAAAAGAGCCTCGAGTACAGCGTCAGCCGGGGAGGTAGAACAGCATGGGGGCCCCATGAAGACCTTCAACAGCTCGACCTGCGGGGGCCTGTTCGGCACGAGGAGGGCGGCTGAGACGCCGAGCCCGACGCCAAGCATGTACAGCCATATCCACCACCCAGGCGGTCCGAGCAGGTAGGGGGAAACTAGGACCCCCCGGCCGGCCTGATCGTGACGAGCGGCACAGGGCGCCTGCTGTCCAGGAGGCCTCAGCGGCTTCGGGTTGATAGCCGTTGGCAGGGGACCTCGAGCAGCCTGTTGTCAAGGTGGAGGGCGACGAGCCTTAAGGCCTCCCGGGGTAATACCGCTACGCCCTCCGCCTGCGTGATCCAGGGAGGCCTGCCCCCGCGCCCAGGCCCTCAAAGCCCTGACGTAGCACATCGTCGTCTCAAGCTCGCGCGGTACCCTTCTCCCACCGGTGGGACTCCAAGCGAGGCCGGAAGGCCCGCTACTCCTTAAATACCCATAAGCACCACCTCGCCAGTGAGCATAGGTGACCCTCGTGGGTAGGTCGTATCTTAGGTACGTCTCGGCCCTGCTCGTCCTGCTAGCCCTCGTGCTGCCCATGGCTGTGACGACCGTCCACGCTGGCCAGGTCTACGTAACGGGCGGCAGGGGCGTCGTCTTCACCAGCACCGTTGGCGTTGGCGGCCAGGTGGAGTTCTTCTTCAACCTGACGGGCCAGACCTGGGTAGGCCCGACCGGCTACATCTACCTGTCGTCAAACGGCAACGACTACGTCACCATGGGCGACACACCGATATCACAGCCCTTCACGGCTACCACCTCAACACACGATGTGCAGTATGTAGTGGGCAACATTACGATAACCGTGCAGGACGTTGAGAACTTCATAACGAACCTGGAGAGCGCCAGCGTGAATTACCCCTCCCAGAACCCTGATGCCGGCAGCGTCCTGCAGCACCTGAGGGAGTACGGCTGGGCCCTCGTCTACCTCAAGTTCTCCACCAGCACCCCCAGCCCCACCTACACTGGGCAGGCGATAGCCGCAGGCCCCTTCAACCTCACGCTCAAGCCCGCGTTCGCCGTGAGGCCGTATAAGAGCAACTACATGAGCACCTACAACTGCACGGTCAACAACAACAAGTACGGCATACACAGTGTTGAGATTCAGAGCGTGAACCTGACGGGCCTGTCAACGAGCATAACTAGCTATATTAGTTCTCATGAAAGGAACTACACGATACTCGCTTACTATGAGAGCCCCTTGACGGGGCTTACTTCACAGCCTGTGTTGGTGTACGAAGCTAATTATGGTAAACAATCAGGTACTTGGGCAAATACTTCAAGAGTATTTTATAATGTGCCAGCAACCAAATTACATGGCTACAACCTCACCATACTATCGGCCAACCTGAGCGCCTCGTTTGCCCCCCCTGTGCTGACGGCCGTGCCCGGCACCTACCTGAACGGGTTCAACATGTCGGTGTGGGCGTTTGACGAGTACAATTACACTATCACAGTTCCGGCGCCGACCATCACCCATGGAGTGACGGTGGTCTTCAACGGCGGGTCCGTGCCGTACACCACGTCTGGTGCGGTCGTTTCAACTAACCTCACCCTCAGCGTCACTAACGTCAACGCCACCGGCCTAGTCAGTTCCGCCAAGGCCTCCTTCCTCGGCTGGCTTGACGTGCTCCCGAGCTTCAACTTCACCTCGATGAACGAGATGGTGGCTGGCCCGACGAACCAGCTGAACCCTGGCGACATAGTTAACGTCACGTTTGCCAACATGCCAGAGGACTCCATGCTGACGTCCGTCCAGGCCGTCGGGAACGAGAGCCTCCTGTCGACCGAGCCCATAGCCGTGTTCGAGTGGAACGAGAACAAATTGACTAAGCTCGAGAACTTCTTCCTGACCGGCAACATGACGAACGCGACCAGCCCCATAACCGGTGTCAGCTCGCACGGCTACTCGATCGTAATACCCAACGCGCCGTACGGGCTGCCGTTCTCGTACCTAGGCCTCTACATCGGCTTCACCTACACCGCCCAGCTAGCGAACGGCAGCACGCCTGGCTTCACATCGGCAGTCTACGGCTCCGCGGGCCCGTACTGCAACAGCACCCTCGCCGTCTACCCGTTCATGCAGGTCTTCACGAGCAACGTGGACGGCCAGTTCCTATACGACACGACCCTGCTGCTCGGCAACTACCTCCTTGTCAGGGGCTTCGGATTCCCTGCGGGCTCCTACAGCGACCTCACGCTCACGTACGGTACCTACTCGGCCACCGTGACGCCGCTCTCTGGGACCCTGGAGACAGACCAGTACGGCGACTTCGTTTACATAACGCAGGTCCCGTACACCGGCCCGTTCGCGAGCGCGATAACCTCAATGGGTCCAAGCACCACCGGCTATCCAATAACCATCTCCGCTGAGGTCGGCCTAAACGGCACCTCGTACAGCGTCCTTGTGCCACCTGGCCTTGGCGACGCGCTGATCTACGTGCAGCCGACGCCGACGACCTGGGACAACACCACGCCCACGCTCGCGCTGAACGAGACCCTGACCTACGCCCTGACCCAGGCAGGTATAACGTCCCTCCCCGTGCCCACAAGCAGCCTCAGCGCGGTGACCTTCCTGCCGAACATCTACGGTATGATCGTCATGCCGCCCTACCTGATCAGGTTCCCGTACGAGGCAACTGAGTACATCGTGAACGGGACGAAGGCGTTGATACCCAGCTGGGAGGGCGGCATCGAGGACGTGGTCATCGTCGGCGCCCCGCTTTCCTCGCCCAGGAACCTGACCCTTCTATTCTATCTGCAAATAAATACCACCCAATACTATAACAGCGTGAACCTCTCGGCCCTCCAGGCCAGCGACTACGAGGTCAAGTTCACAAACGGCTATGCCGAGATCAGCTACCTGCCGGTGCCTGACCTCTTCGGTAACGTAATGCTCTTCAACGCAACCGCCACGATGTTGTATTACGCCCAATTCTACACGCTATGGCTACACAACGTGCACAATAATCAGTATTCCCAGATGGCCTTCACCGAATTCTACGTGGCGACCGCGGCCGAGGTTCTAATTGAGCCGGGGAACTTCGACGTCGCGACGATGATAGTGAACTACACCAGCTCGTCGAACCCGCTCGGCCTGCCGTCGCTCTACATGAACGTAACGATCCAATATACCGTAGGGCCATGGAACAATGCTAAATTTAACTCGACGGAGTTCATCTACGAGTGGCCGCCCTACGCAACTGGAGAGGTCCCGTACCTGCTGCTGCTGCCGGGCACCGAGCTCAAGTACTACCTGTTCGGCTCCCCGTGGTACACACTAGCATACCCGAATGTGGCCGTGGTCGCATCGTGCGGCGGAAACCTGAATTACGCGTACGTCGGCCAGCTAATTAACGGAACCCTGTTCACCGTATCGCCCTCTGGCCAGTTCAAGGGAGGCGTCCTTAACCCGGCACAGTACCTCTGCGCCGGCACGTGGTACCTATCATTCCCATACTTCTGGTATTGGGAAGCTCCGCCGGTATATATGGAAGGCTGGTATGGGGTTACAACACCGCTTTCGATATCGCCCGCGCTAGGCCTGAACGTCTCCGTATACTACGTGGCCTCGCTGCCAGCTGAGCCGGTTGCGGTCTCCGCCGTCGGCAGCGGCTCGACCGTTAACGCCGGCGAGCCGTACGTTGTGCTTGTCTCGTCGCAGCTGCCAATACTTGGCCTTGAGCCGTCTGTCGCCAGGTACTTCTTCGCCGTGGGCGCGCCCTCCCTGCAGGCCTACGTGCTCGGCCATGGCGGCGCCCTCGTTGCCGTGCCATCTGCTAACATAAAGATGGTCGGGGCCATGGACGGGTTCTACGTCTACGAGATAACTGTGCCGTCAAACGTGACATACGGGCAGCTTGTCGTCGTCGCGTCTGGGACGGCCACGTACGTGTTCACAGGCGAGACGTTCACGGGAACCGCGGCCGCAGAGATGGGCATAGTCCCGACGACCAACTCGACCGCGATCGAGCAGGCAGTGTCGCAGGCCCTGGCCCAGTTCGAGAGGACGATACTGACCAACGTGACGGAGCAGCTCAACGCCCTTG
>CAYFFY010000008.1:0-20662 GCA_964342635.1 uncultured Desulfurococcales archaeon | reverse complement strand
GGGCACCACGACTTCTTCGCCTACGGGCCTCCCAGCAGCGAGTGGTGGACGATAACTGGAAGGGAGCCATTTAACAGGGTCAGCTTCAGGAGGTTCATGGAGAGCCCCGTCGTCAGGGCCGCCAAGAGCAAGGGCGTCAGGGTAGTCGTGGGCGGGCCGGCGGCCTGGCAGTGGCTTTGGGCCCTTGACGAGTGGAAGAAGTGGGGCGTTGACACTGTCGTCGACGGGGAGGCCGAGAAGCTCGTGGTGTCGCTTGTTGACAGGGCGCTTAGGGGGGAGCCCCTACCAGACTACGTCTTCATCGGGCCCGCGGACACTCCTCAGTCCATTGACGAGATACCGAGCATAAAGCACGCCAGCGTCAACGGCCTCGTCGAGATAATGAGGGGGTGTCCAAGGGGGTGCAAGTTCTGCAGCGTCACGCTGAGGCCCTGGAGGATGATACCGCCTGACAGGGTGATGGAGGAGATCAAGGTCAACATGAGCGAGGGCGAGAAGGGCATAATACTGCACAGCGAGGACGTGCTGCTATACTACGCTGACGGCATAAAGCCAAGGCCTGAGGCTCTGCTGAAGCTCCACACTATGATAAGGCAGCTGACCGACGAGCCAATAGGGTGGAGCCACGCGAGCCTGGCCGCCGTAAAGTACGCGCAGGACCAACACAAGCTGATCACGAGGATTACCGACTTAATGTACTCCAGCGAGAAGCAGAGGTACCTCGGCGTCGAGGTCGGCCTCGAGACCGGCAGTGTGAAGCTCGCTAGGAAGATAATGCCGGCCAAGTCCGCTCCTTACCCCGCGGACAAGTGGCCTGAGGTCGTGGAGGACTCCTTCGCGATAATGCATGAGCACAGGGTGATTCCGGCCGCCACGCTTATAGCTGGGCTGCCAGGTGAGGAGCCCGATGACGTAGTCGCCACGACGGAGCTCGTGGACCGGCTGCGACCCTACAGGAGCCTCATAGTTCCCATGTTCTTCGTCCCCATGGGGGCATTTAAGAACATGGAGTGGTTCAGGAGGACTCAGATAAGACCTGAGCACATAGACCTCCTTAGGGCCACGCTCAGGCACAGCGCGTACTGGGCCAGGGACATTGTGGAGAAGTTCTACCTTAAGGGAGCGAGCTACGCGCCCGTCAGGTTCTTCATAATGTGGATAATAGGCTACATAGAGAGGAAGGCGGAGGAAGCCGCCAGGGTCGTAGAGGAGAAGTCAAAGGCATGAATCATGAGCGGAGGAAGCCGCGGCCTATACCTTATAATATCGGGCATATCTCTAATACTGCTAGTACTGATGGTATTTTACTTCATAGCTGGCGGCCTTGACAAGGTCTTCTCGCTTGTTGCATCGAACCCCCTAGCCATTGTAGTCGCCTCATCCCTTATAGCTCTTGAGGAGGCGCTCAAGAGCACGAGGTTCGTGATAGCCGCCAGGGCCCTTAACAGGAACCTTGGACGTAAAAGCGCTATCAAGGTACACTTCGCATCCCTCGCCGTCGGCATAATTACACCTGCCTTCTCAGGCGCGCTTCCCACTCAGGCCGCCATGTTAGGTGATACGCTTAGGGTAGGACCCTCTGAGGCCATGGCAATAGCTATGTCAGTAACATTCTTCGACTCGGTTTTTCCGGCGCTCCTAACGGCCACGGCTTCAATAGTCATGATGCCCTATTCGCTACCGCTGCTCCTTATAGCGGTTGGCATCCTCTTCGTGTGGGCCCTGATTCTTGGGGCGCCGCTCGCTGACAAGGTCGGCGCCTGGGTCTCAAGGGCTGTGGGCTCTCAGGGCCTAAGGGAGTTCATAGAGGCGGAGTCAAGGGATCTGAGGCCCCACGTTATGAGGGTCCTTGGGAGCTTGAGGGCCTTTGCGGCCATGTTGGTGATATCTGTAAGCTCATACATGATTGAGTGCCTGTCGGTGTTCACGTTCACTCGTGGGTCACCCTTGACCTTTTTGAGGGACTTTCTAGGCCTACTGATGTCATATGTGGGGGGTAACCTGCCGACCCCAGGTGGCGTCGGGGGCGTAGAGTACTCCCTTCTCCTACTGCTGCCGAGGGGGACCGTGGTCCTTTGGAGGATATCGTATCTGCTCGTGGGGGCTGCGTCCCTCAGCCTGTTCGTTGACGTAATCAGGCATTACGTGGACTACGCCAGGCAACTTAGGAGAAGGGCCCAGCAGGCCAGTTATGGGTAAAACCCCTGACCCCTTGCTCACTCAAGGGCAAAAGAGATTGGAGACGAGGTTCATCACGACGAGGGAGGCCCTAAGGGGGGCGGACGGCGAGAGGGTAAGGCTGAGAGGGTGGGTTTACAGGAAGAGGGACCTAGGAAACAAGGTGTTCCTAGTCCTAAGGGACTCCGAGGGCATCGTACAGTGCGTTGCCGACAAAGGCTCGCAGGCATTTCCTGAGGCGCAGAAGGCCACGATAGAGTCCTCAATCATGATCGAGGGCTCCTTGAGGTCTGACCCGAGAGCGCCAGGCGGTAAGGAGGTCGAGGTGGAGTCTCTCGCCATAGTCGGCCCCGCCGAAGACTTCCCAATCAAGGGAGGGGAGAGTGTTGACTACCTTCTTGACGTGAGGCACCTGTGGCTTAGGTCTAGGACGCTCACGCAGATAATGAGGATCAGGTCCACAGTCCTAGAGGCCTTAAGGGACTACTTCGCGTCTAACGGCTGGTGGGAGGTCAGCCCCCCAATACTGACGCAGAGCGCCGTGGAGGGCGGCGCTACGCTGTTCACAGTTGACTTCTTCGGCAAGAAGGCATACCTTAGCCAGAGCGCCCAGTTCTACCTTGAAGTAATGATATTCAGCCTGGAGAGGGTTTGGTCGCTCACGCCGAGCTTCAGGGCCGAGAGGAGCAGGACCAGGAGGCACCTCTACGAGTACTGGCACCTTGAGGCCGAGGCCGCGTGGATGGACATGCGTGACATGATGAGGGTTGTCGAGGGCCTCGTAAAGGAGGCCGTGAGGAGGGTCCTTGACGAACGGCTTGAGGAGCTGAGCTTCATTAAGAGGAAGACGGAGCCCCTTGAGGCCACCCTCTCAGCGTCATTCTCCGAGGTCACCTACGACGAGGCGGTCGAGATCCTTAGGAGGAAGGGCTTCAACGTTAAGTGGGGTGACGACATTGGGGCTGACGAGGAGAGGGCCCTAACGGAGGACCAGCAGGCTCCCTTCTTCCTCACAATGTTCCCAAAGCAACTGAAGAGCTTCTACATGAAGGTCGACGACTCCAGGCCAGACGTCGTGTTTGGCTTCGACCTTGAGGCTCCCGAAGGGTATGGGGAAGTTGTGGGCGGAAGCCAGAGGGAGGACAGATACGACGTGCTTTACAGGAGGATAGTTGAGAGCGGGCTGAGGCCAGAGGACTATCAGTGGTACTTGGACCTGAGAAGGTATGGCAGCGTCCCGCACAGTGGCTTTGGCCTCGGCGTTGAAAGGCTCGTCACGTGGATAGCTGGGCTTGATCACATAAGGGACTCAATCCCGTTCCCGAGGCTCAGAGAGCGGATATATCCATGAGGAGCTTCTGCTCTCTGCTTTCAGGCGGCAAGGACAGCACCTATGCTCTACATAAGGCCCTTGACGCAGGGATGACCCCATCATGCGTGGCCGTCGTGATCCCTTCAAGGCCAGACAGCTGGATGTTTCACCGGCCCTTTGTCGAGTATGTTCCGCTTCAGCTCGAGTCCCTAGGTATTTCTGATAGGCTTGTCCGGGTCGATGTAAGCGGGACCAAGGAGACTGAGGTGAACGAGTTAAGGGACGCGCTGAAGGCCGTGATGGCAAGATACGAATTTGATGCTCTCGTCATAGGCGGCGTCGCGAGCAAATACCAGCTGTCAAGGTTTACGAGGATGGCCGATGAACTCGGGGTGGAGGTCTTCGATCCTCAGTGGGGGACCGACCCGGAGAGGTATATGCACGAGCTAACAAGGTACGGCATCGTTTACGTGATAACTCAGATAACGACCGCCGGCATGCCGCCCAGCCTGCTCGGGGTACCATTCAGGACAGAGAAGCAGGTAAGCGAGCTGCTAGCGCTCTCGAGGAGGGCCGGCTTTCACCCGGCATTTGAGGGAGGCGAGGCGGAGACCTTCGTAGTGAAGGCCCCCAGGTTCAGGCAGGGCCTGTGCGTGGATGCAAGGAGAGTGAAGGTCACTGAGTTCGAATGGAGGCTAGACCCTGTTAGGGTTTACCTATGCGAGAGGCCTCTGGTTACCGTTGACGGTGCGAGTTACGAGGCCTGATCGCCCTCTCCGAGTTCTCGTTAACCACCTTTAGGACTTCCGTGACAGGCTTGCCCTTCACCTGTGCCACGAGCTCTGCGAGCTCAGGTATCATGAGCGGCGTCAGCCTGAGGCCGTGATAGTTGTAGGGCCCGTCGCTCTCCAGCACCATAGACTCAAGGGGCGTTAACCTTGCGACCTCAACTGACTTGCTCTGGGCCTTAGCGGCTGCATTAATTGAGACCAGGTAGCCTCTGCCCACTATCTCCCCTATCAGGTCCGATGGGCCCGTGTACCAGTGAAACATGGCCCTGTCAACGTCAAGCTCCACCATTGCTGCTAGGGCCTCCCTCCACGCGCCAGGGGCGTGAACGTTCAGGAGCGCGTTCAGCTCCTTAGCAGACCTCGCATAGGCTTCGAAAACTCTCTTCTGGACGCTGAACGTTTCGTCAGGGAGGAACCTCCTGTCAAGACCAACCTCGCCTATGCAGCTGAGGCCTGTCCTCTCAGCTAGCCTGAGGAGTTGCCAGGCCTCGTCGATCGGGTGGTCCCTGAGGGACCAGGGGTGGAAACCAGCGCAGGGGATAACCCTGCCTTGGTATCTCTGGGCCAGATCCATCACTCTGTTGAAAGACCTGAGGTCCTCTGAGACCGCTACGACCCTCAGCCCGGGCAGCGACCTCATTATCTGCTCAACCTCAGCGTCCGAGAACTCCCCAAGGTGACAGTGCATGTCATAATATACTACGACTTCCATATGGATCCCCGGGGCAACTAGCAGAACGCGCTTTAAGAACCCCCCTTACACTGGCAACACGAGCCGAGGTCGGGCCCGTAGTCTAGATTGGATAGGACGCCGCCCTTACACGGCGGAGGTCGGGGGTTCGAGTCCCCCCGGGCCCACCACATTTCCTTACATGAACTTAAGTTCATGCCGGTATCGGAAGCGTGAGGGCCAGCAGGACACCGTAAAGTATGACTGCTAATAGGCCCGCCTTGCCAAGACCTGTCCCCTCGATCGCGGGCCCCGGGTGTCTCCCCCTAGTTAGCAGGAATATGACGAGGGCGATGATGCCGAACAGTCCAAGCGTCAGGTTGTATGACCCGAGGGCGAGAAGAATCACGATAAAGGCCATCGAGACCATCGTGTGCCCCCTCATGCCTATGGCGGCCCTTATCACATGACCTCCGTCCAGCTGCCCTACAGGCATTAGGTTGAGGAACGTCACAAAGAACACAATGTATGCGGCGTAGGCTAAAGGCGACATGTAGACGCTGGCCCAAGGAGGTATGCGCATCATTGTGAGGAGGAGGATCATAATGACGGGGACCACGCTTAGGGCTGACCCTGGCGGAACGGAGGATGCGGGCTTTATCACTGACGTCTCAATTCCTATGACGGCGACGGGGATCGCTGCTAGGAAGCCGGCCAGCGGCCCAGAGACCCCTATTAAGGCAAGCTCGTCAGAGGTGGCTGGAACCCATCTCATATTTATCACGGCGCCGAGTGTTCCAAGGAAGCCTAGCTGCAGAGGAGGCGCAGGTATTAGGTAGGGGATGCTACTGGGCACGCTGTACCTCCTCATGGTGAGCCAGTGGCCTCCCTCATGGATCAGGAGGGGACCCAGGAGGCCTACCGTGTAGAGGAGCGGCGTTAACGGGCCTCCGCCGCTGGCAGACATTAGCGCGTAACCCGATACGTAGACCGACAGCACTGTCAGGGCGGCCAACACGAGCCAGGTGGTCATTCTCTGGCCCTGGGCATATTTCGTCACGAACAGGTAGATCCGTGGGCCCTCTCCCCTAATCGCCGGCGCGAACCCGGCCTTGACCATTTCTCTATAAAGAAATTTAAAAGCCATGCTCGGGTTATCGCCCTTAACCCCTACTACCTGAAGCCGGTAGACGCCCTGTGCTACCTCGACAGGGTCCTGGACCTCGACGTATCTTTCAGCTAGCGACTTAACAGCGTAAGCCTCCTGGCTCAAACCGACCCGCCGCGTGGGCGGTGCACGCCGTAGTATTAACTGCTAGTATTCCCTTTCCACGATGGCCCTTTCCCTCGCCTTAAAGAACAGTCCACAGGCGTCAAGGTTCGCCAAGGAGAGCTCGTGGACCCTTATGGTCTCCTCGTCGACTCCGTGGAATGCCGTCAGGAACTCTTTCTCGCTCACGTGCAGGCCCGAGGGGACGATTAGGCTTGAGGGCACCAGCGGCCTCAGCGAGTCGTGGCGTGACAGCCTTGAGTGAGCCGTCTCAACGTGGTCCTCACTTACTGAGATGGCTATGGTTAGGAGGCCTTCAATGCCTCTAGGGGGGCTACCGAGGAGTTCTTTCAGCCCGTCAAGGATAGCCTTCGCGCCCTCCGATGGAAGTAGCTGCTCCCCGGTAGGGCTGACGTCGAGGAGAAACAGCGTGTGTAGGTCAAGGCACAGGTTTCCGAGGAGCCAGAGGGCAACATATGTGAGGCCCACGCCCCTCCATGGGCCTGGTATCGTGATTTTCCTCCCGAACCGATAGAACTGCAGCCCAGAGGCCGAGATCGACGCGCAGGGGCCTGAGGCCGCAGGGATTAATCTCGCCTTCACGCCTGAGCTTAGGGCCTCAACGATGAGGGAGGAGTGGGTGGTGGCTATCATCGGGTCGCCGGGGATCACAACCACAACGTCCTTCTCCGTCGCCAGGCGTATGACCTCATGTGACCTCTCCTCTAGTTTTTCCCTGGTGGCAATAACGACGTCCTTAGCGTAACCCTTGGCCAGCTCAACGATCCACCCGCTCAGCGGCGACGTGTAGGTCTCAACTATTACTACGTCAGCGTTGGCCAATGCCCTCCTGAGCGAGTCAGTCATGCTATTTGGGCCGAGGCCTGCCCCCGCAAGGGTAAGCAATCGCTAACCCTCTTGCAGGTTCTTGACAAGGGCAGCGGCCCACTCGGCTATCTCCCTTCTGATGGACTTGGACTCGGCCTCGAAGCCCTGCGTCTCGAGCGACTTCAACGAGACGCCGACGATCATGTTCATGAAGTTCATGTAAAGCGCTACCTTCTTCCTCAGCACGTCAAGAAGCTGTTGCCAGCCCTTATCACTAAGGGCGTACACGATCTTCCTCCCTCCTCTGACCCCCTCCTCCACGTTCACAACACTGATGAGGCCTGAGTCCCTCATGTAGTTGAGGAGGGGGTATATGGATCCAGCAGCCGGTCTCCACTGGTTCCCCGTAAGCTCCTTTATCCTCTTTATTATCTCATAGCCATGCATGGGCTTTTCTGACAGGATGAGCAGTAGTAGCCATATCAACGTGTCCCTATATCTGGCGGTAGCGAAGCTCTCCTCCTGCATCCTGCTAGCCCACCGGTTCTACCGGTTTCTAATTATCAACGGCAAATATATTTGCATCTGTAGGTTAAATTTGCACATCACCCTCGGCGCTCAGAACTGGTGTCTCTCCTCACGAGCGTCAGTAATACCAACCCTCCTCACAGCGCCTGAAACTGTGAAAAGCCAAGAGGCCTTTTACGTGTTATTTGTCGTGTCGAGTGGACCAGCAGCTCAGCTCATACTTAACAGGAGCCGAGCAAAACAGCCCGCCACAGGGCTGTAACCTTTTAGGTTATTAGAATAAAATTTTATAAATGTTGATAGGCAATGACGTTCGCGGGGTCGACGCCAGTAGATGGGAGCCCATGTCGATGTGCTCGACCGCCGTCGTCGCCCATGAGCCCACGGGGATAGCCAAGCCCCTCTGGGCGGGGCGGAGGTCCCTACACCTAACCATGAAGGACGTGAAGTGGTTGAAATGAGGGTGTGAGGACAAACGCTCGACCGGGCTCAGGAGACCATGAAGACGACGCCTGGTACCGTCAGGGGCCGGAACGGCCTCCCAAGCCCCCTGTAGAACTTATTGAACCACTCATAGAAGTGCAGCCTCAGGTCGTGCGCGAACGCCACAATGCCCTCAAGGCCCGCTGTGAGCAGGTTGCCGATTACGTAAACTATCACGGCGCCGGCGTACGTCAAGGGGGTTGGATGTGAGGTCAGGACCACGAAGTAGAGTATGGTGAAGCCCAGCATGAGGCCGGCGTGGGCGAGGCTTAACCCCATAATCCTCAGGAAGCTGATAGTGTTGCCGAGCGTGAGCAGCATCCCCTCAAATATCCCAAGGAAAGCCTCGTAGGGGTCGAGCCTGAAGCCTTCGCCTATAGCGGCCGAGTAAGCGGGCTCGCCTATCACGAGCCAAACTAGCGCGGCGATGGCGCCGTAGAAGACGAAGGTCTCCATGGGGCCGCCCCTGCCGAGGCCGAACAGGGCCTCCTCTATAGCGAAGCCAGCCCTGAACGCGTTGAAGTAAACTAGGAACGGTAGGCCGGCAGACAGGAAGAGAAGCATTAGAGGCGCTCGCCTCGCCACGAGGTCTTCGTAGTCCTTTGAGAGGAGGTCGTTAGCTATGCCAAGCAGGTTGCCGAAGGTCAGCATGAAGGCGCCTATCCAGAATGACAGGTTCAGTATTAGGTCAAAGAGGGGCATCGTATAACTCTGCGTCGGAGTCGCAGCCGCCGCCTCAACTGGGGAGAGCAGTGGGGGCACCTTGAAGCCTAGTGAGCTCCAAAGCCTGTCAAGGCCTACGGCGCTGCTTCCAACGGGTCCGAAGAACTCTCCCGCGAGCGCGCCAGTTATCATGCCGGCAACGCCGAGAACCGCCGCCACCTTCGCGATGTCCCTGCTCCTCGGGAGCATGTAGAAAAGCGCGAACAGCAGAACGAGCAGGCCGTGCCCCACGTCGGGGAACATGAGGCCGAATATTATCGGCATCGTCACGGCCATGAATACCGTGGGGATTATCTCGTCGCCGGAAGGAGTTCCATACATCTCAACTATCGACTGGTACCAATTAAAGTAACCGGGCAGCTCAACCTTGGTCGGGACGTACTTCTCGCCCCTCCTAATGCCCAGGCTCCTTATAACAAACGCCTGGCCGCAGCAGTCCTCCAACACCTTCCTTAGTCTCCTGGAGTCCTTAGCGTCTGAGAACCCGTAGATGAATGAAGTGGTATTCGTCCTGGCCGACAGGCTGACGGCCCTTAGAACCTCCGCGAGCCCGGAGACCTGGGCGTAGTACCTTGCTAGCACGTCCCCCCTCTTGAGCATGCTCGATCTCAAGGACTGCATCTCGGACGATATCTTGTCCAACAGGTCCCTTATGACGTGGACCGCCTCACTAGGGGCCCCAGGGAGTTCAGGCGGTATCAGGACCTGCTTCCAGCCCAGCCTAGATAACTCTGCGGCCGCCGCGGCAACCTCGCCTGCGTCTCCTGCCACCATAAGGGCGGTCAGCTTACCCTCGCCAACGGGCAGGGCCGCGTAAAGCAGTCCCCGCTTCTGAGCTATTTGGGATGCGGCCTGGGACTGACCCGCGTCGATGACCCCTATGGCGCCCTTAGCGTGAAGGCCCTCCCAAGCCTCCCTGACGTTTGCCGAGACGTCGGAAATTGGAGCGAGCACGTCAAGCAGCGCCTGGAGCTCAGCGGCCCTGGAGCTCAGCTCGGTGATTCTGGCAGCCGTCCTCTCGGCGGCCTCCTCGAGCTCGGAGTTAGCCTTGACTACATCGTAGAACGCCTGCTGCCAGTCCTTAACCTTTATCTCAACAATGCCTGGGGGCTGCGGCTCTAAGCCCAGGACGCTGAGTATGCCCTCAAGCTTTGACCTCTTCTCAGCGGCCTCAAGGGCTATCCTCCTATACGACCTGTTCAGGTAGTCCTTGAGGGGCTCGGGGGGCTCCTCAACGTGCAGCAGCCCGCTGTTGGCGATGGCCGCCAGGGCTCTGTCGTAGCTGTCGTTGGGTACCGCTATCAGTACCTCCTCGAGCCTGTTTGGGACCAGCAACCGTGCCCCCGCCCAGCACCACAGCATGGGTTAATAAGGCCTGAAAGGGCCTACGCTAGGCAACGCCAACCTTGCCCGGCTCCAACAGCTTAATAAGGCGAGGTCATTCATGCAAGGTGGGTCCAGCTTGTCCGCGTCTGAGACAAGGGTAATAGTGATAGGTGACGAGCAGAGCATACCGTTATTCAGAATGATGGGAATGTCTGTGCTGAAGGCGACCAACCAGTCGGAGGCCGAGGAAGCGGTCAAGAGGGCGGTCGAGCAGGGCTATGGCCTGATAATCGTTTTGAAGCACGTGGTCTCGGATGAGGAGAGGCTGAGGGAGCTCGCCAGTGAGAGGGGGTCAGTCCTTCTTGTACTTCCAACGAGGTGGTCGAAGGCAGAGCCAATAAATATCGAGAAGCTGTTAGCCCAAGCGCTGGGCCTAGGGTGAAGTAGAGTGAGCGTAACTGGGGACCCCAAAAAGGTCGCAGAAAGCATAACGGCCAGGGCCCTCCACGACATGGATGGCAAGCTCGAGGAGGCCCTATCCGCAGCGGTGAAGCTGCTAGAGAGCTCTTACTCAAAGGCGGTTGCTGATATCAGGTCCGAGGTTCAAAGAAAAGCAGAGGAGCTGAGCGAGCTTCTGAAGAGCAAGGCGTCCGAGGCCGACCTGCAGGTCAAGCTGAAGGAGGAGTCCATCAAGGCGGAGGAGACTGACAAGGTGATGAACGAAGCCCTCGCGAGGATACGCCAGGACAGGGGTGACTGGTACATCAAGTTCTTGCAAAGGGTTCTTCAGGCCCTACAGGAGGAAAGCGAGGCCTACGGGGGGTTCGTGTTGAAATGCAGCGCTGAGGACAAGGAGCTTATCAGGGATCTGATAAAGGGTTATAGAGGACTGGAGCTTTCAGATGAGCCGGTCCCGGTTATGGGTGGGATAGTAGCTACATCCAAGGACGGCAGCGTGAGGCTTGACTATTCCATCGGCCAGCTTGTGAAGGAAAATGAGACCTACCTAAGGGGGCTGGCGTCAAGGGAGCTGTTCGAGGTGAGGTGAGGTGGCCGTAAGGGGTAGGATCGTCAGGATATCGGGGCCGCTCGTCGTAGCCGAGGGCATGACTGGTGTACAGATGTACGAGACCGTTAAGGTCGGGGAGCAGGGCTTAATAGGAGAGGTCACGAGGATAAGGGGCGACATCGCCTACGTACAGGTCTACGAGTCGACGAGCGGCCTGAGGCCAGGCGAGCCCGTAGAGGGTACTGGTGCGCTCCTGAGCGTTGACCTGGGGCCGGGCCTGATAGGGAGCATATTCGATGGCGTCCAGAGGCCCCTGCCGCTGATCGCCCAGCAGATAGCTAAGGTGAACCAGGCGAGGAGCATCTTCGTAGAGAGGGGTGTCAGCGTTCCCTCGATTCCGAGGGACAGGAAGTGGCACTTCGTGCCCAGCGAGGCCGTTAATGTGGGCGACAAGGTGGGCCCAGGCGACATAATTGGGGCCGTTCAGGAGACCCCACTTATTGTGAACAAGGTCATGATCCCCCCGCGGACGGGCGGCGCGCTAAAGTGGGTAGCGCCCGAGGGCGATTATACGGTAACAGATCCCATAGCCGAAGTTGACGTTGGCGGCGAGACCAAGGAGGTCTTCCTGGCGCACAGGTGGCCTGTGAGGGTCCCAAGGCCCTACGCCACGAAGCTTGACCCGACAGAGCCGCTGATTACGGGCATGAGGATAATCGACCTGCTATTCCCAATGGCAAAGGGCGGGACCGGCATGATACCAGGCGGCTTCGGGACTGGCAAGACTGTCACCCTGCACAACCTCGCCCAGTGGGCGTCAGCTAACGTCATCATTTACATAGGGTGCGGCGAAAGAGGTAATGAGATGACGGAGGTCCTGGAGAGGTTCCCGACCTACAAGGACCCGTGGACTGGAAGGCCACTCATGGAGAGGACCATCCTGATCGCGAACACTAGCAACATGCCAGTGGCCGCGAGGGAGGCAAGCATCTACGTGGGCATAACGATGGCCGAGTACTATAGGGACATGGGCTACGACGTCCTTCTGGTCGCCGACTCCACTAGCAGGTGGGCTGAGGCCCTCAGGGAGATAGCCGGCAGGCTTGAGGAGATGCCTGCAGAGGAGGGCTACCCGAGCTACCTCGCCTCAAGGCTAGCCGAGTTCTATGAGAGGGCAGGCCGCGTGAAGGCGCTGGGCAGGCCTGACAGGGTTGGGAGCGCCACCGTGATAGGGGCCGTGAGTCCGCCTGGCGGGGACTTCACGGAGCCTGTCACCACGCACACCAAGAGATTCACGAAGGTGTTCTGGGCCCTCGACACGGCCCTCGCCTACAGCAGGCACTACCCGGCGATCAACTGGATCACCAGCTATAGTGCATATGCCGAGACCGTCGAGGGGTGGTGGAGGGGGAACGTGGACGAGAGGTGGGCCGAGTACAGGAAGATCGTCATGGAAGTCTTGATAAGGGAGAACGAGCTTAGGGAGATAGTAAGGCTCATCGGCACCGAGGGTCTGGGCGAACAGGACAAGCTGGTCCTTGAGACGGCGAGGCTCATAAAGGACGGCCTTCTCAAGCAGAACGCCTTTGACCCGATCGACACGTTCTCAACCCCCCAGAAGCAGTTCGTGCTCATGAAGATGTTCGTCGAGTTCTACCAGGCAGCGAGCGAGGCGGTAAAGAGAAACGTGCCCGTCTCCAAGATAAGGGAGGCCGTGGGCCGCCTGTACACCGACATGGTTAAGGCACGGTTCAACATACCGAACGATAAGATTGACGAGATAGAGAAGCTGACCAGAACCGTCGTTGACGTAATAAACAAGGTAGGGGGTGGTTGACTTGAGCATAGTCGGGGTTAAGGAGTACACGAGGGTGTCTGAGATCAGAGGCCCCCTCCTGGTCGTGGAGGGCGTTAGCAGGGTAGCATACGACGAGGTGGTTGAGGTTGAGATGCCGAGCGGGGAGAGGAGAAGGGGGAGGGTCCTTGAGGTAGCGCGCAACGTTGCTGTCGTCCAGGTGTTCGAGGGAACCAGCGGGATATCAACGGTCGGGACTAGGGTGAGGTTCCTCGGGAAGACCCTTGAGATGCCCGTCTCAGAGGACATGCTTGGGAGGACCTTTGATGCGATAGGAAAGCCGATAGACGGCGGCCCAGACATCATCGCTGAGGAGAAGTACGACGTGAACGGCGCCCCAATAAACCCTGCCGTGAGGGCGTATCCCGAGGACTTCATACAGACGGGTGTGAGCGCCATAGACGGCATGAACACGCTCGTAAGGGGGCAGAAGCTCCCCATCTTCAGCGGCAGCGGTCTTCCGCATAACCAGCTGGCGGCCCAGATAGCGAGGCAGGCGACCGTCAGAGGGAAGGAGGAGGAGTTCAGTGTCGTCTTTGCGGCGATAGGGATCAAGTATGACGACTACATGTTCTTCAGGAGGTTCTTCGAGGAGACGGGCGCCATGAAGAGGGTTGCAATGTTCGTCAACCTAGCCAACGAGCCGGCGATGCTGAGGCTCATCGCCCCAAGGGCCGCCCTGACGCTCGCTGAGTACCTGGCATATGAGAGGGACATGCACGTCCTCGTGATCCTGACTGATATGACTAACTACGCTGAGGCCCTCAGGGAGATAAGCGCAGCAAGGGAGGAGGTGCCAGGGAGGCAGGGCTACCCAGGCTACACGTATAGCGACCTTGCGAGCGTCTACGAGCGGGCCGGCAGAGTGCACGGCAGGAAGGGTAGCATAACCCAGATGCCCATACTCACCATGCCGAATGACGACATAACTCACCCAATACCGGACCTGACAGGGTACATCACCGAGGGCCAGATAGTGCTGAGCAGGGAGCTATATGACAGGGGCATATACCCGCCGATCAACGTGTTAATGAGCCTGTCAAGGCTCATGAAGGAGGGCATAGGCGCAGGCAAGACTAGGGAGGACCACGCCCAGGTGAGCGACCAGCTATACGCCGCGTACAGCAGGGGGGTCGAGCTGAGAAGCCTGGCGGCAGTGGTGGGCGAGGAGAGCCTAAGCGAGGTTGACAGGAAGTACCTCAAGTTCGCTGACTCCTTTGAGAGTAGGTTCCTCAGCCAGGGGGTACGCGAGAACAGGTCCATAGATCAGACCCTTGACCTCGCGTGGGACGTGCTCTCGGAGCTGCCAGAGGAGGAGCTAACTAACATAAGGGAGGAGATGATCAAGAAGTATCATCCCAAGTACAAGCAGTCGCCTAAGACTTAACGCAACTACGTCATTTCTTGATATTTATAACTCAAAAGAAATCCTTAAGCCCCTATGATTCAGCTCGGCAACTAGTAGATGGCATCACTGTGAACTCCATGAGCGGTTGCGAGGAGGAGGGGGCCTGATGAGGCCTCCGGTACTCGGGGGCCAGCCCCTGGGGGCGCGGCGGAGAAAGGAGGGCTGTGAGGCTCAGCGGCCAGTAATCACGAAAAGGCGATTACTGGCCGTGATGAGCGCTGAACCCTAAGGCGTAACCCAGGAGCCCACCTTCTCCCCCTTTGATATACTTATTAGCACCTGTGGGTCCCTGCCGTCAGCGAACACTAACTTTAGGCGGCTCCTCCTGACGATGCCTAGCGCTACATGGTCGAACAGCTCATAGGAACCCGCGGACTGGCTCTTACCCACGACTATCGCCTCCAGCTGGTCATAGGTAAGCACGTCAAGCCTCCTTGACCCCTCCTCTCCAGGCTTGCCTGTGTAAACGCCGTCAACGCCGTTCAGTAGGTTTACGAGTAGCTCGGCCTGAAGGGCTTCGGCCAGCACGGCGGCCACGGAGTTCGTGCTCTGCCCTGGCTGCAGCCCGCCCATCACGGGTATCATTCCCTCCCTTGACATCACTACTGCCTTCTTGACGTCAGTTGCTATCTCTGGCGAGGAGAGAGGGCTTAGGGCTATGGCAACGACCAAGGCGTTCAGGTTGGCGGCCTCAATTCCAACCTCGTCAAGGAGGGACTCAGGCACCCCAATCGCCCTGAGGGCCATGATAACGTTTCTAGCGACGGGGCCGCCGCCCACGACGACGCCTAATCCCCACCCCTCGTTAACGAGGCTGATAACGGCCGACCGCAGCGACCTAAGATAATCAGGTGATGGAGGGTAGACTAGCGAACCGCTGAGCTTAACGACCATGTACCTCCTGGCCAACATGCGCGTTCGACCTCAGGCGCCTGGCCTCGATCACCGCTCACGGCTTTTAACCCACATCATCGGCCGCTGCGCTGGCTGGAACTTCAGGCTTTAAACTTGGAGGTTGCCCCTGGAGAAGGGAGAGGGCTTGCCCTCGGTTACGCTAGAGGTTGACATGGGTAAGTACAAGAACGTCACCCTACCTGTTGACGTAGCTGAGAAGCTGATCATCGAGGTCAGCCGTAGGCTTAATGTTAGCTCAAAGGACGTAATGGAGGCGATAAGGATAATAATGAACTTTGACGAGTTTTACGACTTCCAGGAGAAGAAGTTCAAGGACTACGTGGTGCCGGACAAGGATATAAGCGACATGATAAAGGGCGCGGTGGTCGTTGATAGCCTTAAGCTAATAAAGAGAGGTGGCGTCAGGGAGGTCACGGTGATCTTTGACAGAAGGGTTAGCGAGGACGTAATAGCCGAGGCGCTGAGGGAGCTTGGCTATGAGGTCAACGTAGTGAGGCACAGCATATCCGAGCTCCTCTCCAGCAAGCCCTAACTTGCTGCCTTCTTCCTTGACTTCTTGGCCTGCTTCTTGGTTCTCCCGGCCTTCTTCTCGGCGGCCTTCTTGGCCTTTCTTCTTGATCTCTTCTTAACGGCCTCCCCGGCCTTCCTAAGCAGCTCCTCAACCCCCTCATATAGGAGGGCCTTGGCCTCATTTATTGAAATCTCGCCTTGCGAGGCCCTCTCTAACACGTCGAACGCGTTCAGCATGGCCTCTATCAGCTCCGGGCTGCCGAGCCTATACTCGGCAGGAGCGCTCCCCTCCGCTTCCCCAGCCTTCTCCTCCGTAGCGGTCTCGCTGACCTCCTCCGTCTCCTCCGTCTTCTCCTCCTCGGCGCTCATGGTAGGCCCCGATGCCTTCAGCCCTTTGCCTGCTAAACTTAAATACTTTTGAGCCGTAGGAGAATATAACGCCAAAGGTAGGTGAAGT
Source organism: uncultured Desulfurococcales archaeon (assembly GCA_964342635.1). Lineage (GTDB taxonomy): Archaea > Thermoproteota > Thermoprotei_A > Sulfolobales > Acidilobaceae > Acidilobus. The sequence continues at coordinate 4,399 of CAYFFY010000008.1, read as the reverse complement.
TGAACCCCGCCGACCAATTGAAGACGTACCCGGCCACTAAGGAGGAGATCAGGGTGGGCCCGCCATATTTGACGAAGTACGAGAGAGCCAAGATAATAGGCCTAAGGGCCCTTCAGCTCGACTACGGGGCCTTCCCCCTAGTCGATGTTGAGGCGGTCGGCCTGAGAAGGGACCCCATAGAGATAGCCAGGTATGAGCTGGATCACGGGCTGTTGCCCATATCTATAGTGAGGCACACGCCCTCAGGGAAGGTCCAGGTAATACCCATAAAGCTCCTCGTCGGGTAGGGGCCCGATTGAACGCTTTTAAATCACGCTCGTTAAGTCAGGTGAGGTGTAAACTTTGGTTAGAGCTCCAAGGGGGTACAGACACAGGACAAGGAGGCTGCTGAAGAAGTCTGTCAGGGAGCGCGGCTCAATTCCGAGGACTAGCGTTATGTTCTACCCATATAAGGAGGGCAACAGGGTAGCAATAATAATAGACCCGTCCTTCCATGACGGCATGCCACACAGGAGGTATCACGGCCTGACAGGTGTCATAGTAGGGAGGAGGGGCAGGGCCTACGTAGTCAAGGTCATGCTCGGCGACAAGGAGAAGACTATAATAACCTATGCGGCGCACCTCAGACCCCTCGCGTCCTAGCGAGGGTTCTGGTCATGTTCAGGAGAGTGGAGTCGAGGAGGTACCTTACGTACGCCGAGGCCAGGGAGCTCCTCCAGCGGAGGGTCTCTGAGTCCGGCGGAGCCCTTAACCCGATTCAGGAGAGGACCTGGGAGTACCTGAAGACGTTCGGGCAGAAGGACACCGAGGCCGCCAGGAACGCCGTCGAGGGGCTCCTGAAGGCCGGCGTTCCTGAGCACCTGGCGGTTCAGCTGGTGAACACCTGCCCTGAGGACGAGGGCTTCATAAACCTGGTACTTTCCGCCGAGGAGGGCCTTCAGGTCACAGAGGAGCTGATATCTAAAGTCAAGGAGGCCCTTACGCCATATTGTACAGGGGCCCCTGCCCAAGCTTAACCCCTACGGCTGAACATTTCGTGAGGAGACAGGGGGCAGATGCCGAAGGCGTGTGAAATACATGGACCCTTTGTAGCTGTGGTGGCCGAGAAGCCTAAGGCCGCCGCCAGGATAGCCGCCGCCCTAGGCCAGCCAGCATACTGCAGGATCAACGGGGTGCCGCTCTACACGGTTCTCGTTAACGGGCAACGGCTCGTCATAGTTAGCAGCGCGGGGCACCTCTTTGGTCCATCAACATCAGTCAGCGGACTTCCGGTGACAGAGCTTAGGTGGGAGCCTCTTTGGCGATTTCAGGGAAAGTCAAGGCATCTCAGGGCTTACTATGAGGTGCTAGCTAAGGTTCTGCCGTCAGCCACAAGCTATGTAAGCGCGTGCGATTACGACATCGAGGGCAGCACGATATGCTACAAGATAATAGAGGCCTTCGGTGACGTGAGGAGGTCAAGGAGGGCCAAGTTCTCGTCGCTGACGGCCGGCGAGCTGAGTAGTGCCTTCCGGAACCTGCTCCCACTTGACGTTAACAACGCCATGGCGGGCATCGCCAGGGCGGAGCTGGACTGGCTGTGGGGGATAAACTTCTCGAGGCTCCTCATGAGGTCTTACGTGAGGGCGGTGGGCAGGAGAATATCGCTCAGTGCTGGGAGGGTGCAGACCCCGACCCTCGCAGAGGCCGTACGCAGGTGGATCAGGAGGAACTCCCACGTCCCAACCCCCGCGGTCAGCGTGTCCATCGAGCTCGAGAAGGACGGCCTGACCTTCAAAGCAAGGCCGGATGGCTGGGCGCCGAGGAACAGAGAGGAGGCCGTAATTATATCAAGAGAGGTAAAGGCCGCGGGTTACCTGGAGGTCAGATCGTACTCGTCCAGGGGGGAGGAGGTCCCTCCACCGCCGCCGTTTAACCTCACAGACCTTCAGGGTGAGGCGGCGAGGATCTACAGGATATCGCCCTATAGGGCTCAGGAGGTCGCAGAGGACCTGTACATGGCAGCCCTGATAAGCTACCCCAGGACCGAGAGCCAGAGGCTGCCTCGCGACCTTGACTACAGGGGTGTTCTGAGCGCGCTTGCTAGGCAGAAGGAGTACGCCGGCCTGGTGTCCGACCTGCTTAGGGACACGCGGGGGGTCCTAAGGCCCGTCGAGGGCCGCAAGGTCGACCCTGCACACCCAGCGATCTATCCGACTGGGGAGGCCCCAAGGAAGCCGCTTGACAGGCCTCACAGGGTTATATATGACCTGGTCGTCAGGAGGTTCATGGCGGCGTTCGCGCCCAGCGCTCTGGTGTCCCGCTCCTCTGCGGTCCTAGAGGACCTTAGCGGTAGGGCGTGGAGGTCAGCAGGCCTCAGGGTCGTCAGGGCTGGCTGGACGCAATACTACCCGTTCGCCGCGATGGACGAGGAAAGGCTCCCAGCGATGGCTGAGGGCGACAGGGTCTCTGTTAGGTCGGCCACGGTGAGGGTTTCGTGGTCAGGGGCCCCCGTTAGGCTGTCAAGGATGGCGCTTGTCGAGTGGATGGAGGCTAACGACCTAGGCACCAAGGGCACAAGGGCTAGAATAGTTGAGACCCTGCTCAAGAGGGGGTTCCTAGAGGCGCATGGGGGGTCACTTGAGGTGACAGAGCTCGGTTACGCCGTCTATAAAACCCTGAGCTCTATGGTACCCGAGCTAGTGTCAGCGGATCTGACAAGGGACTTCGAGAGGAGGCTAGATATGATCGTGGAGGGGAGGCTTACCAGGGACCAGGTGGTGTCCGAGGCCAAGAGCTACGTGGAGGACCTGGTAAACAAGTACCTCTCAATGATCGACCAGATAGGCCTTGACCTCGCGACGAGGGCCAAACACCTGAGGCCAAAAAGGGCCTGCCCAATATGCGGGAGGCCAGCTGATGGGGAGCTGTGCGAGCTTCACGAGGCCGCGAGGAGGCAGGTAGAGGGCGCAATTAAGGCTATCTGTGACACGATGGGAATTTCGCCCACCGATGCCCTCAATGTTCTCTCGACCAAGAGGTCGGCAGGAAGGTGGGTGAGGGAGGTAGCTGGCTACCTCCTTCAGCGGCCAGGGCTTAAGTAATGCCGGGCTCGGGCTTAAGCTCAAGTGAGAGGGAGCCTATGTACGGGATCGCTATGGGATCCTTACCCCCGACCACGACGCCAACCACAACGTTATATGGGACACCTGAAACTGCGGTGCCGTTAACTTCAACGAAGCCGCAGTACCCTGGGTACCCGGGGTCGGGAAGCGGGTTGTTGTCCCCTTTCGTCACGAAACACATGGTGTCGCCGTGATAGTAGATGTATATTACCCTGTGAATAATGAGGGCTTTCTGAAGGTAATACCCATAGAAGTTGCCGGTGAACCTGTAAACTATAACGTCTCCGACCTTGATCTGGGATGGTAGGGCCCTAACCACGAAAACTAAGTCGCCGGACTGAAGGGTCGGTAACATGCTCCTTCCGTCAACTATTACGGCCGTTAGGCCCAAGCCCACGTGCGCTATTACTATGACTACTATCAGGGCAGCTACTACAAGGATGAATGCATGTAGCGACTTCGTAGCCCTCGTGTTGCCCTGCATCCCGGACAATGGGTGCCTGCCCCTGGCATGGAAAGGCCTAGGGGTTAAAACGCGCGGGGAGGTTCGGTTGGCGTTATATGTTACAGGTCTTACAAGTGCTGTTCTCGTCAGAGTCGACGGTGACCACACCGTCGTCCCCTGACTTCAGCTTGAAGAGGGACGCGACCTTGGCGTCAAGAGCTACCTCCTCAGCTGCCATTTCCTTCCTGACCATCGTCATCCTCAGCGACGAGGGCCTCCTGGCCAACCTTATAGGGACCTGAGAGATCTCGCGTTGCTGGCCCCCAAAGTATATGACCTGGGCGCCCTTGCTCTCATCCCTGTAGACCGTGATGCCCTTGAGGCCCGCCAGCCAGGCGGCCAGGTAGGCAGTCGCCACCGAGTTGACCGATGCCTCCTTTGGGATGTTGACGGTCTTGCTTATGGACTGGTCTGTGTAGAGCTGCGCCGCGGCCTGGTGTGCTATGTGGTACCATACGTCGAAGTCCATGGCCATTGGGAACAGGCCTGCAAGCCTCCTTATGCCTGCTATCAGGGCCTCTGAGTCCCAGCCTGCCCTGACAAGCTTACCGCCCTCGTTGGTCACGCTTAGCTGCCTCACGACCTTCTCAACGTCCTCAAGTGCCCACCTGAGGCTGCCCTTCTGCTTCGATATGGTCTCGAGGGCGGCCTCAACGACCTCGTCTGGGGCACCTACCTGCCTCACGAGGGACATGAGGGCGTTCCTGAACTCCCTCGCGACCTCCCACAGTTCGCCGACGAGGACCCTCCTCATGTAGACCAGGGCGAAGTAGGGCTCTATGCCGCTGGT
>CAYFFY010000007.1:2722-22993 GCA_964342635.1 uncultured Desulfurococcales archaeon | reverse complement strand
TTACCTTTATAACGTGACCTGCAATGGGAGGTGGGGGTGTAGGAAGGCCGGTGCCTAAGCCGAGGGGCGCTGTAAGGGAGGCGTGGAAGCTGAAGAAGTGGTATGACGTGCTCGCCCCTGACGTCTTGGGGAGGGTGAGCATAGCGAACGTCCCAGCCCTTGACCCTGCCCAGCTCCCTAAGAGGACCGTTGAGATAACCCTCTACGACATAACTGGGGACCTGACGCACGTGAACACCAAGCTGAAGTTCCAGGTCTACAAGGTGGAGGGGGACACGGCCCTGACCTACGTGAAGGGCGTCGAGATGATGAGGGACTACCTGAGGAGCCTCACCAGGAGGAAGAGCAGCAAGATAGCGTTGATACACAAGGTGACCACCAAGGACGGGGTTACCGTGAGGGTCACCTCGGTGACGTGGACGCAGTTCAGGTGCAGGACAAGCCAGGCGTCCACTGTGAGGGCCGTGATGAGGGAGATCCTGGACAGCAGGGTGACCCAGATGACATTTGACGAGTTCGTCAGGGCGGCGGTCTTCAGCGACCAGGAGGGAAGCCTCGCCCAGGAGATCACGGCCCGCGTGCGCAAGCTCTGCTCCATAAGGAAGGTTGAGATAGCTAAGGTCAAGGTCCTCACGCCGCCGCGCGAGGTCCTTGAGTCCCTCGCGGCAGCTGGTACGAATCCCTCTTAACGGCCTGAGGCCCTTACAGTATCAGCTTGCATCGTCCTACACTTAGAGTGAGCGGCCGGCAGGCCTGAGGCCTTAGGGGTTCTTAACGGCCAGAGGCCCCCCAGGGCTTGGGAGGCGCGTATGTCGACGACCGGCCAGCAAAGGCTCCGTCAGCCGATAGTTGTGGTGCTCGGCCACGTAGATCACGGAAAGACTTCCCTCCTCGACAAGATAAGGAGCACGGCCGTGGCAGCCAAGGAGGCTGGAGGGATAACCCAGCACATAGGGGCCAGCATAGTCCCCTCTGACGTTATAGAGAAGATCGCGGAGCCCCTCAAGAAGGTCATCCCAGTTAAGCTTACTATACCAGGCCTGCTTTTCATCGACACCCCAGGGCACGAGCTCTTCTCGAACCTGAGGAGGAGGGGCGGCAGCGTCGCGGACTTCGCCATACTCGTAGTCGACGTCGCGAAGGGCTTCCAGAACCAGACCTACGAGAGCCTTGACCTCCTTAAGTCCAGGAAGGTCCCCTTCCTCGTGGCCGCCAACAAGATAGACAGGCTCCCGGGCTGGGAGCCCCACCCCGACACGCCGTTCATAGAGTCCTACGCGCTACAGAGCGAGCAGGCCAAGAGGGAGCTCGAGGAAGCCATCTACGGTAAGGTCGTGCTGAGCCTGTCGGAGCAGGGCTTCAGCGCCGACCTCTTCACTAGAATCAAGGACTTCACCAAGACCGTTGCCGTGGTCCCCGTGTCAGCGAAGACAGGCGAGGGCATCGCCGACCTGCTGGCCGTACTGGCCGGTCTCGCCCAGCAATATCTAAGGAAGAGGCTACAGCTCGCTGAGGGACCAGCTAAGGGCTCGGTGCTCGAGGTTAAGGAGATACCGGGCCTCGGGACGGTTGTCGACGCGATCATCTACGACGGGGTTCTCAGGGTCGGGGACCTGATAGTCCTGAACGGGAAGTCAGGCCCCATAATGACAACCGTGAGGTCCCTGCTCCTCCCTGCCCCCCTGAGCGACATGAGGGCCAAGGGGGTCAGGTTCGTCAACGTTGACGAGGTCGTGGCGGCCGCCGGTGTCAGGATAGCGGCTGCCGGGCTCGAGGAGGCCCTGGCCGGCTCATCCCTCGTCGTGGCCAGGGATGAGGAGGAGGCAAGGAAGCTGGCAGACTCCCTGAAAAGCGAGGTGAAGGAGCTGATATTCAGGACCGAGAGCGACGGGGTCGTAGTCAAGGCCGACACGCTGGGGACTCTCGAGGCGTTGCTCGAGGCCCTGAGGAGGCAGAACATACCCGTCAGGCTCGCCGACGTCGGGGTCGTGAGCAAGAACGACGTCATGGAGGCCGCCTTCAGCGGCAAGAAGGACAGGAGCCTCGGCGCCGTCCTGGCCTTTAACGTGAAGGTTCTGCCGGAGGCCGAGCAGGAGGCCACCGCCCTTGGGGTGAAGATATTCCAGGACAACATAATCTACCACCTCCTGGACCAGTACATAGAGTGGAGGCAGAGGCTCAAGGAGGAGGAGGTCGCGGCCAGGCTCAACCAGCTCGTCAGGCCCGGCAAGTTCGTCGTCCTGCCGGGTTACGTGTTCAGGAGGAGTGACCCCGCTATAGTTGGAGTCGAGGTGCTCGGCGGTGTCATAAGGCCCGGCTACCCGCTGTTAAGCGAGAAGGGGAGGGAGCTGGGCAGGATCCTGGCAATAAAGGACAGGGACAAGACCCTCGACATGGCTAGGACGGGGGCCAAGGTTGCGGTATCGATCGAGGGTAAGATCATGGTCGGGAGGCACGTCGATGAGGGGGAGGTGGTGTACACGGACGTGCCCACAGACCACGCTATGAGGCTCCTCACGGATTTCAGGGCCTACCTGTCAGATGATGAGCTGCTGACGCTTAAGGAGATAGCCGAGCTCAAGAGGAAGCTTGGCCTCAAGGAGTACTCCCTCGTGCTCAACAGGCTCGAGGCTGCTCTGTCAAAGAAGTGAACCTAGTAGCTGACGAAGTCCTCGGGGGAGAATATGACCCTGTACTCCCTCTCGTAGCTCTCCTGCGAGTCGCTCGCGTGGACCACGTTCTCCTGTACCGACAGGGAGAAGTCACCCCTGATAGTTCCCGGCGCTGCCTTGCGGCCATCGGTAGACCCTATCATGTTCCTGACGACCGATATCGCCGATTCCCCCTCAATCACCATGGCCACTATGGGCCCGCTTGTCATGAACTCAACGAGGTCCCTGAAGAAAGGCTTGTCGGCATGGACCGAGTAGAACCGCTCCGCCTGCTCCCTCGTCATTCTAATCATCTTCATAGCCACTATCCTCAGCCCCTTCCTCTCGAACCTAGATACGACCTCCCCTATGAGGCCCCTTCGAACCCCGTCAGGCTTGACTAGCACCAGGGCCCTCTCGATCATGACGGCTCCCGGGCTACCAAATAAAGATGGCTATTAAAGTTCTGCTGGGCTTTTGAGCGTGTTACGCAGATAGGACCTTGCGACCCTTGACGTTAAGAACTATAGGCGTCCTCCTTGACCTGCCCCTAGGCGTCCAGGACGACCTCTGTGAACGTTAGGAGGTTCAGCACATGGGTCGAGCCGCTTGACAGGGCTGCTAACGCCTACCTCGTCCAGGTTGACGACCTCTCCTTCCTAGTGGACGGTGGCGTACAGGGCCCGCCCGAGTACGCTTTGAGGGCGCCTTACGCCCTAGTAACCCACTGGCACTGGGATCACGTCCTTGGCCTTGCCCGGGCAAAGTACAGGGGGCTGATCTGCGCATCGCACAGGGCCATCGACTACCTGAGCGGCGCCACGCCCAGGTTCGAGGGCTCGGCAGCCGTTATGAGGGCGTTTGGGGAGGCCCCCCAGGAGCTGAGGCCTCTCCTTGAGCTGAGCCTGGCGAGGGTAAATGAGGTAATCGGCTACATCAAGGGTGAGGGACGGGTCGCACCGGTCGAGGAGTGCGAGCCCGTGCAGACAGGCGTAGTCAAGGCCGTCAGTTGCCCCGGCCATAGTGACGACCACCTGTGCTACATAGTTGGGGATCACGCGTTCGTCGGCGACCTCGTGAACCCAGACGCTGGCCTCTCCGTACTTGACCTCGAGGACTACATAGCGTCCCTGCTCGGCCTCCTCTCATATGGCTCTTGGTCCATCGCCCACCCGGGGCACGGGAGGGACGTTGACAGAGGCTACGTGGCCAAGTGGGCAGCGGAGTCTATCTCCGGCAAGCTGAGGAGGGTCGTAAAGTTGGCCTCCATGCTGAGCGTGGAGTGGAGGCCGCTGGCCTCATACCTTGACGCCCTGTACCCCTCTGAGAACCCCTTCGTCAGGTGGATAGGTGCTCGCAGCCTCCTCGGCTACGCCCTCACGCTGGAGAAGATGGGCCTTGCTGAGCTTAATACCGAGGGCCAGCCCTGGACGATAAGGGCTAGGGAGGGAGCTGATGGGCGGCCTGAAGCTGGTCCTGCTGGCCGCGGGCAAGGGCGTAAGGATGCGACCCCTGACGGAGACGAGGCCTAAGCCGCTGCTGCCTGTGCTCGGCGAGCCCATGATATGCAGGCACGTCAGGGAGCTGGCCACTAGGGTGCAGCCTGACGAGGTTATTGTGGTAGTCTCCTACTTGAAGGACGCGATGGAAGAAGCTGTTAGGCGTTGTTACGAAGGCAGGGTTACTATAGTGGACCAGGGCGAGGAGAGGGGGACAGGCGACGCGATAAGGGTCGCCATTGAGGCCTCAGGACCTTCAAAGTACCTTATAGTGTACTCCGACCTGTTCCTCTCAGGGAGGGCCTATGACGTCATCTCTAAGATGAGGCCCTACACTGTCCTCACGGCAGAGGCGTCAGAGCCGTGGAACTATGGCGTCGTCACCGTTAGGGACGGCAGGCTCTTGAGGGTCGTCGAGAAGCCGCCCAGGGAGCAGGTCAGCTCTAACCTGGTGTACTCAGGGGCCCTGGCGGTAGAATACGAGTTCCTCGACTTCCTCAGGAAGATCAAGCCCTCCCCCAGGGGCGAGCTGGAGGTCACTGACGCCCTCAACGAGCTGGCCGGCAAGGCCGACGTAAACATTGCCACCATAGGCCAAGAGGACTGGCTTGACGTAGGTAGGCCCTGGGACTACCTGCTGGCTAACAGGCTAGCGCTCAGGGACGCCGTTGCCAGGGGAGGGGCCAGGGTGAGAGGCGAGGTTCACAGCACGGCCTTCATGGGCGAGGGCGTGATCGTGGAGGAGGGCGCTGAGGTGGGGCCCTACACCGTGATAGAGGGGCCGGCATACATCGGCCCTGGCGTCAGGGTGGGCCCCTCGTCTCACATTAGGCCGGAGACGATATTACTAAGCGGATCGAAGGTCGGCTACGCGGTCGAGGTCAAGGCCTCGGTGCTCATGGAGAACGCCAGGGCGCCGCACTTCAACTACGTCGGGGACAGCGTGATCGGGGAGGACGTAAACTTAGGCGCGGGGACCATAACCGCAAACCTGAGGTTTGACCATGGGACCATCAAGGTTGAGGTAAAGGGTGAGAGGGTCGACACAGGCCTGACGAAGCTAGGGGCCATAATGGGCGGCCACTCCCAGACCGGCATCAACGTCTCTCTCATGCCAGGCGTCAAGGTTGGCTCGTACGCCGTGATCTTCCCAGGCTGCGTCGTCTATAGGGACGTGAGGGAGAGGGAGGTGTACAGGTGTTAGGTTGGAGGCTGAGTGAGAGCCTTGAGGGCTAGGGTCATCAGGAGGGGCGGGCTCGCCTTCATTGAGACGGAGCTTGGACAGAAGGCCGTCGTTCCATGGGACACCCTCTGCGACATAATAGCCAGGTACGGGCTTGAAGTTGATGTAGTTGGCGGGGAGCCCCCTAAGTGCGTCAGCTCGAAGTCCCTGCCCATAGAGGAGGTGAACGTCGAGGTTGAGCCCTCTGAGGAGTCAAACGAGGACGAGGGCTAAGGCGATCGTAGACCTACTAAGGTCTAAGGGCTACAGGGCCTCATCGCCTCGCGAGCTACCCGATTGCGCCCAGAGCTACCTTGAGTGCTGCGGCATCGTTCTCCTGCTCGCCTTCTTTGACGGGAGGTTCACCGACGGCCTCGTAATAAAGGTCACTACCGACATCGGGGGGTGCGAGGACGTCCTTTACTCGCCCCACGGCCTTTACGTTATAGGCGGAACTGACGAGGAGGCCGCCGAGAGGGTCCTTGAGAAGGCCAGGTTCCTCTCAGCACTTCAGGGCCCCGTCAGGAGCTAGCCCTCTCGGCGGCGGCCCTCTGAAGCCTGACCCCCTTCCTCTCGCCCTGCCCCTCACCAGTGGACAGGCCCACCCTGTCTGACGAGACTGTCACCACGAGCCTCGAGGGGCCATCGACCGTGAGGGCCCCAATTACGAACGGACTCAATATAACGTTCATTGACGCCTCGCCCTCGATCAAGAGGGCTAGCCTCTCGGACTTTATCGACCCCACCCTTGGTATCTTGACGGTGACCTTCTCAGCCTGCTCATCGACCTCGAACCTCACGGTCACCCTTGAGCCCTCTATTACGTAGCCGTCCTCCTGCTCGTTAGCGCTGACTATCTTAGACCCCATAACGTCAGCGACGAAGTCACCTCCAGCCCCAATCTTAAGCGCCTCCTCGGACATCTCGACCTTTGGCAGCCCGTTGAACCTGGCGTCGATCCTCACAAGGCCGGGCGCTATCTCGCCGGATATCTGGGATGCTCCCACAATTATAACGTGGGGGTTTTCGTATACCCTCCCATCGACGTTGATCTTCATGTTCTCTATGTGTATCAGCACCTTGACGTCATCTGTGGGCATTAATTGATTTCCCCCACGCACGTAGGGGGGAGTGGGAGGCTTTATCTATATCTCTAACCTCTAACCCCGTCGACAGAGACGACCCTTCGGGCCAGCCTGACGGCGCCGCTTATGAAGGCCTCCGCCTCGCGGCTACCGGTCGGCCACCTCAGGCCGGCTTCAAAGCACTTCCGGCAGACCCTCCTCACGTTGTCGACCTGGACGCTGTCCTCGTAGCAGACGAGCCTGCCGCATATGGGGCAGAACGTAACGGCTAGCCTGGCGCCGCATATCTCGCAGAGCGACGAGCTACAGACGACGCATAGCCCCCTGGCCTCGTCGTAGTGCTCCCTGCAGACTCTCCTCTTGCAGAGCCTGCAAGTGAAGACGGCTTCGTTGACGTGGCATATCTCGCAGGTCTCCAAGGCGGCGCTAGGAGGGGCTGGGCTCAATTAAGGCTGTCGCCCTCGGAGGACTGCTCCGAGAGTTGCCTGAAGACGACCGGGTTCTTGACCTTGTTCATCTCGGGCTCGGGCACGTACTTGGGCAGGCTGTACCTCGTATGGGTGAGCTCGGCCACCACGTTCCTGGCCTTGAGCCCGCTAAGTATCCTCCTCAGCCTGTCCTCGCCAACGACGCCCTGGAATATCGCCTTGAGCTCCCTCCAGCTCACGGGCGACTTGGCCTCCTCCAGCGCTATCATAACCAGCCTCTCAACGTCCGAGTCGTCAAGGGCGGTGGTCACGAGGAGGCCGCTCTCGTCGACGAGCCTGGTCCTTAGGTACTCGTACTCCTCGAGGATCCTCCCCCTGACCCTCTCTATCAGCGGCTCCCTCTTTATGGCGCTCGGGTTTACCACAGCTTCTCGCCTCTTAGTATCTAATTCTAGCTAGAGAGTATATAAACTGTGATACTAGCCCTATATAGAATTAATATTAATTTAATATTAATCTAGGATTTTTTAAATCTTAAGTTTGTGTGCTATCAAATCTATCACCTCAGCCATCACGACCGCTGAGGCAGGCGTGAAGGTAACCGCGTAGAAGCTGTACAGCGTGCGGTTCCCGGCCAGGTAGACTATCCATAGGGCCAGGAACTCGGTGACGAAGAAGGCGTCGCCCGCCCTGACCAGCCTCCTGTCCGCGAGGACGCCGATGAGGAATATAGCTATGGCGGCTATCATTGAGGGGGCCTCAAAGGCCTCAGTCACCGAGGCCTCAAGGAGCGGGGAGTAGGAGAGGACGAAGGGGTCCACGTTGAAGAACCACCCGCTCGGGGTGCTGGTGGGTGGCCCCGGCGGCCTGCTCTCAAGGTCCCATTTGTATCCTCCCAGCGTCTGATGTATCACGTACATCACGCCGAAGTGAACGAACAGCGGGATATAGGCCACCAGGAAGACGCCAATCGCTATTACTGTCGTCAGGGCTATGAGCCTCAGGGCCTTACTCCGAGGGGTCCTGAGCGCGACAAGTATCCAGATCGCGAGGAGCCCTGGCAGGGCGGTCTCCTTTGAGGCCCAGGCCAGGCCCTCAAAGAACGACGACAGGAGGTACCTCTCCCTGAAGGCCGACACTATGGCAAGGCTCAGGAAGAACGCGGCGTATATGTCGAGGAGGGCAACGGAACCCATGGCTATAAGTATGTGGTCGGCTGAGGCCAGGACGCCGGCCGCGGCGCCTATAATTGCCCACCTGGGCCCCCTCCCCCAAGAGAGGCCAACGTAGACGATCATTGGAATCAGGGAGGCCATGACTATGCTCGGGACCCTCCAATTAAACGGCCTGTCGCCGAGGAGGGCCATGGAGGCGGCTATTATGTACTTCCCCAGCGGCGGGTGCTCGAAGTTGTAGTAGTCCGGCTGCGTCTCTCCGCTATAGTTGAAGAGCGGGCCCCTGTACCCGAAGACGTTGACGAGGATCCTCCTGGCGGCGTCCACGTAATATATCTCGTCACTTATGTACGCGTTATCGTAGCCCCCGCCTGTCACGTGTGACGCGTACCACGAGGTTAGCAGGGCAACGCGGATGGACGCGAGGAGAACTATGATAAGGCCCACGACGAATATAGCGATGGAAAGCCTTCGAGAGCTGGACCCCTCCATTTCACTCAAGCCTTCTGCCGCAGCTCTGGGGTCGGGAACGAGTCATTTTATGTTTCACACGGAGCCTTTAGCTATCCCCTTTAACCCCGCCCAGACTGCGCCGTCGAAGGGGGACTTTGGAAGGCACCTGCAGGGCTAAGAGGGACTTCTTGAGGCACATAGCCATGCCGAGCATAGCCGAGGCCCTTGTCCTGATAGACCAGGGCCAGGCGCTGCAGCCCAAGGGCAAGGGCCAGCAGGACGTCAAGCAGCTTAAGGCCAAGGTGGCTGGCCTCCTCAGCGAGATTAAGAGGAGGCTCTCCTCAGCCGAGGTTTCGTACAACTTCTCGATATATGGTGGGCAGCCCGAGAGGCTGGCGCCGTACCTGTCAGGCCCTGAGTGGGATGAAATAGTCAAGGACGTGCTAATTGAACTCGAGGAGAACCAGGAGGCCCTCGCCTTCCTTCTCGATGTGCTGAGGAGGATCCTCACGTCCACCGCCGAGTCGTACAATGGGTCCTGCCCGTCGGTTGAGGAGGCTGCCAAGAGGGCGCTCTCAAGGCTTGACGAGCTTGCTGGCCAGGCCTCGGCCGCCTCGCAGGCCCAGGAGGGCGGCGGCCCAGAGACCTCCCAGGGGTGAGGGGGCCTGGAGCCCACCAGCGCGCTGATAGGCGTCGTCGGGAAGACTAACGTGGGCAAGTCCACGTTCTTCTCGGCAGCCACCGATATACCTGTGCCCATTGAGAACAGGCCCTTCGTCACCATAGAGCCCAACGTCGGCGTTGGCTACGCCAGGAAGAGGTGCGCTCACGTGGACCTTGGCCTGCCAAGGTGCGACCCCGTCAACAGCGTCTGCGTTGGTGGGAACAGGTTCATACCGGTCAAGCTCATGGACGTGGCCGGCCTCATACCTGGGGCCCACGTGGGCAGGGGTCTTGGCAACAAGTTCCTTGACGACCTGAGGAGGTCCGACGTCTTCCTGTTAGTCGTTGACGCCAGCGGCTCAACCAACGAGGAGGGGGTTCCCGTGGAGCCTGGCACCTATGACCCGGTCGAGGAGGTCAAGTTCGTGATCGAGGAGATAGACCAGTGGATGTACCAGTCCATCAGGTCTGACTGGGACAGGTTCACGAGGTTGATCCAGATGGGGGCCGTGAAGGACCCGCTTGAAGCCTTCGCCCAGAGGGTCTCAGGCTTCGGGATAACCCGGGGCCAGGTAGAGCAGGCCCTGGCGTCCCTCAAGATAGATGCCGCTGAGCTAACCAAGCTAGGCGACGACGACCTCTTCAGGCTGGTCCAGGCGCTTAGGAAGATGACGAAGCCTATGGTGATAGTGGCCAACAAGGTTGACATACCGGGGGCGGAGCGGAACGTGCAGAGGCTTTCCTCGTCATTCCCGGGGACGCCTGTTATCCCCACGAGCGCCCTCGCCGAGACCCTCCTCAAGAGGCTTGCTAAGCAGGGCGCGGTCTCCTACGTGCCGGGCGAGCCCGAGTTCAAGGTCCTGTCAAGGCCTCAGGACCAGAGGACCCAGAGGGCGCTCGAGATGATAGGGGGGCTCCTCGAGAAGTTCAAGGGCACAGGCGTAGTCCAGTCGATCAACGCCGCGCTCTTCGACGTGCTCAAGCTGATAGCGGTTTACCCGGTCGAGGACGCTAACAGGTACACGGACAGGCAAGGCCGCGTGCTGCCTGACGTCCTACTCGTCCCGAGTGGCACCACTGCGAGGGAGCTCGCATACCGGGTGCACACGGAGCTGGGGGATACGTTCCTTTACGCCATTAACGCCAGGACGAAGCAGCGGGTGGGGGCTACCTACAGGCTCCAGGACAACGACGTGATAAAGATAGTGGCCGCTGGGTCCCGGGGCTAGCTCACTGATACGTGTACTTCCTGGCCTTCCTTATCGTCCCAGCCGTCCTCAGGGGGACCACGACAACGTCGACCTGCCCAACCCTCCTCACGGCCCCGAGGGCAGCGAGGAGCCTCTGTAGCCCTTCTGCCCTAACCCTCACTATCCCCCTTCTCCTAACCTTGTCGTACATTATCAGCTTGAGGCCGGCCTCGGCCATGCCCACCTCGCCGAAGAGCCTGACGAAGGCGCCCTCTATGGCTGCCCTGACCTCGTCCTCGTCGACCTCGGCGGACGTCGCGACCTCGAAGACGACGTACCTCCTCCTGGACCTGCCCTTCTCGCCCTCCCAGAGCAGGCTAGATTCCCTGGGGGCCCGCCTGGACAGGACAAGGTAGGATAACGCTAGCGAGACCGCCGCGGACACTACGGCGCTGACGGCAACCTCAAGGGCCGTCTGAAGGTATGACAAGCATTCACCTCTTCTTGGAGAGCTTCCTAGCCTCCCTCTCGGTCTCCCTAAGGATTATGACGTCCCCGACCCTGACGGCACCCATCACGTTCCTCGTTATTATCCTGCCCCTGTCCTTGCCCTCCAGTATCCTCACCCTGACCTGGGTCACCTCGCCTGAGACCCCGGTACGGCCAAGTACCTGTATGACCTCAGCCGGGAAGCCTATCTCCTCAGTTACGGCCTGCTGGGACTCCTCCTTAGAGCTCATGTCCGTACTCCTGGTAGACAGCGTCGGCAGGGCTTTTTAAGCGCTGGCACGCCCGCGGCGTAACACGGCCCCTCTTCCCCTATCCCCTACGTAGGCACATACATGTGAGGGGCCATGTGTTGAGCGAGACTTACGTTCACTCGGTGGTCGAGGAGAGACTCTTGTACACCGCTAGGGTAAGGGGGGAGCTTTCAGGGGGGGTCGTCGGGGCCTACGACTTCAGGGCCCTGCAGGGAGGCCTGATGAAGTACGTCAGCTCCCTGAAGTCCCTCCTGCTCACGGTGCCGAGGGACGTGCTGGGGGACGGGTTCGTATCGCTCTACAGGAGGGTTGGGGGCCTTGAACCCTTGATCATGAGGGCCACTGACGTGACCCAGCTGCTCAGGTACCTAGACGCGGCCGACGACGCCTTCGTCGATATAGTCAACGCGTTGTTCAGGGCGGGGGTTATCAGGTCGATCCCTCAGCGTCCCTGAGGTATAGGTTTATCCTAAGGAGTGAGACCAGTGCCCCCGCCTAAAGCTTTTTACATGCCTCCCGTGCCAGTTCCTGGGCTATCGTCAGTACACCCTTGGGCCTCGAGACGCTCTCTATTACCTGGCCCTCCATCAGCGATAGGGCCTGCTCGACCCGATTGGCGAGCAGCCTCTCGGCCATAAGCCTCACCAGGGTCACCCTCCTCGAGATAAGCTTGTTTGAGGCCTTGCCTGACCTAAGTAGGTAGTCGTAGTGCTCACCTACCGCGTTGATGAGGTCCTCTATGCCTGAGCCCATCACCGCGCTCGTCTTAACGAGCCTAGGCCTCCACATCGAGTCCTGGGCCCCCAGTTCGCCCTTGTCAAGGGCGAAGGAGAGGTACTCGAAGGCCTTTTGGGAGTCAGGCAGGTCGCTCTTGTTGAGCACGTAGACGTCGCCTATCTCCATCACTCCAGCCTTGAGGGCCTGTATTTCGTCACCTACGCCTGGCATTGTGACCACTACGACTGTGTGCACGGCGTTCATGACGTCAACCTCTGCCTGCCCTACGCCGACGGTCTCTATCATCACCTTATCGTAGCCAAGGGCGTCAAAGGCCTCAACCATGGCGAGCGCGGCAAGGCTCAGGCCGCCCTTTAGGCCCCTAGTTGAGACGCTCCGTATGAAGACCCCCGTGTCTATGGCATCCTCCTGCATCCTGAGCCTGTCACCGAGCAGGGCGCCGCCTGAGAGCGGCGAGCTGGGGTCGACGGCTATCACGGCAACCCTTAGGCCCTGGGACCTGTAGCCCTTTATCAGCCTCGATATGAGGGTGCTCTTGCCGGCCCCCGGTATGCCGGTCACGCCTATTATGTGGGCCCTGCCCCCCCTTGAGGCAAGCTCGTCAAAGAGCTCGGGCGACACAATGTAGGGGTTCTCAAGGAGCGAGAGGAGCCTCCCGGTAGCCCTTAGGCTGCCTGAGAGTGCCTGCCTGAAGAGCTCCTTTACGTCAGGCGAAGCGCTCATACCTCATGACCTCCTGGCCTCCCTCCTCTCCCTCGCAAGCCTTCTCACCATGTCTGCTATCCTCTTTAGGCTGTCGCCTGGAAGGAACACGTCCTTCACGCCGAGCTCCCTCAGCTTATCAATGTCGACTATCGGTATCGTTCCGCCCACCACGACAGGTATATCGTCAGCCCCCAGCTCCCTCAGCTTCTCCATCAGGGCCTTAACGTGGTGTATGTGGGCCCCGCTCAGTATGCTTACCCCTATTACGTCGGCGTCCTCCTCAACGGCGGCCCTGGCCACCTGCTCGGGCGTCTGCCTGATGCCCGTGTACACGACCTCGAACCCCTCGTCCTTAAGGGCCCTGGCTATTACCTTGGCCCCTCTGTCGTGCCCGTCAAGGCCAAGCTTGGCGACTATGACCTTATAGGGCCTCTCCTCAGTAAATTGGAGGCTCGACATAGACTCCATACACCTCCTTTAGGACCCCCATGATCTCGCCGAGCGTCGCCTTAGCCTTGGCTGCCTGTAGCACATAAGGCATTATGTTGTCCCCCCTCTCAGCGGCCCCCCTAAGCTCCTCAAGGGACCTGCTCCACCTCTCCTTGTCCCTTGACGACCTCACCTTCGCTACCCTCTCCCTCTGCCTCCTCTCTATCTCCTGCTGGTCGAACTCGAGCAGGGGGACCTTCCTGACGTCCTCAACCTCGTTCTCGGCGAATATGTTAACGCCCACGATGAACCTCCTGCCCTCCTCAACGTCCTTCTGGAACTTGTACGCTGCGTCAGCGACCTCCCTCTGCGGGAAGCCCTTCTTTACAGCCTCAAGCATGCCGCCCATCCTCTCTATCCTATCAATGTACCTCCAGGCCCTCTCCTCCATCTCGTCAGTTAGCCACTCCACGTAGTAGCTGCCGGCCAGCGGGTCTATGGTGTCGGCGGACCCGGTCTCATAAGCTATTATCTGCTGGGTCCTGAGGGCTATCTTGGCGGCGAACTCGCTGGGGACCCTGAAGGGCTCGTCGAAGCTGTTCGTGTGCAGGCTTTGCGTGCCGCCCAGCACGGCGGCAAGGGCCTCTATGGCCGTCCTAACTATGTTGTTCCAGGGCTGCTGGGCGGTAAGCGACACGCCGGCCGTCTGAGTGTGGAACCTGAGCCACCAGCTCCTCGGCTTCTTGGCCCCGAACCATTCCCTCATTATTTTGGCCCACATCCTCCTGGCAGCCCTGAACTTTGCTATCTCCTCGAAGAAGTTGATGTGGGCGTCGAAGAAGAAGCTGAGCCTGGGGGCGAACTCATCAACGTCTAGCCCCCTGTTCTTGAGCTGCCTCACGTACTCGATTCCGTCGGCCAGCGTGAACGCGAGCTCCTGGACCGCGGTGGCCCCGGCCTCCCTTATGTGGTACCCGCTTATGCTGATGGGGTTCCACTGGGGTATGTTCTTGACGCTCCACTCTATCAAGTCCATGGAAACCTTGACCGCGGGCTCTGGCGGGAAGACGTAGCTCTTCTGTGCTATGAACTCCTTTAGCGGGTCGTTCTGCGTCGTCCCCCCGATCTGGGCGTAGGGGACCCCCTGCCCCTCCGCGACGGCCACGTAGAAGCTAAGCAGGACGGGCGCGGGCGGGTTTATGGTCATGTTCGTCGTTACCCTGCTCATGTCGATGCCGTCGAATATTATCCCCATGTCAACTACCGTTGGCACGCTCACGCCGACTATACCGACCTCGCCCTCGGCCATGGGGTCGTCAGGGTCTACGCCTACCAGGGTGGGGTAGTCAAAGGCTAGGCTTAGGCCCGTCTCCCCGTGCTCTATCAGGAACTTGAGTCTCTTGTTGGTCTCCTCGGGACCCCCATAGCCGCTGAACATCCTCATAGTCCACAGCCTGGCCCTGTACATGGTGGCGTGTACGCCCCTCGTGAAGGGGTACTCGCCCGGCATGCCGAGCTTCTCAAAGTATTCGAAGCCCTTCAGGTCTGCCGGCGTGTAAACCCTCCGGACGGGTATGTCGCTCAGGGTAGTGAACTCCTCCTGCCTTTCAGGAAGCCTCTGCAGCCACTGGGGTAGCGTCTCCCTCTCCCACCTCTTAGCGGCCTCCTCAATGCGCCTTATCTCGTCGTCGTTGAAGAGCTCCCCCAAGTCGGACACCTTTCCATAACGTCCTTTCCAAGGTTTTTATAGTTACCAAAGTGGAAATAAACGAACGCAGGCATTTTAGAGCACGGCGTCAACATGGTAGGGGCGAAGGGCTCCCTTGAGGCTCTACTCAGAAGTGCTCGGCAAGAGCGTCGAAGTTCCTGACTTCCCCCAGAGGATCGTCAGCCTCGCCCCGGCCATAACCGAGACCCTGTACATGCTAGGCCTTGAGGAGAGGGTCGTTGGCGTCAGCTTCTTCTGCGATAAGCCCCCGGAGGTCTCCAGGAAGCCAAGGGTCGGAGCTTATCTCAACGTTAACTACTCGCTCCTCGAGAAGCTCAAGCCTGACCTGTTACTCGTCACTACTGGGGCCCAGAGGGACAGGATAGCGGAGCTCGAGTCTAAGGGCTACGTCGTGTACCCGATACCGCTGCCCGTCACGGTCTACGGGCTTCTCGACAGCGTGGTCGTGACCGGTATCGTGGTCGGCGAGGTCGAGAGGGCCAGGTCGCTCGCGTCGGCCCTCCTTGACAAGCTTACCTCCCTCAGGGGGGTCATGAGGGGGGTAAGGATGTACTACGAGATCGACCTGGGCGGCCCGGTCAGCGTCGGGGCCCACAGCTACATAGGTGACGCCTTCAAGTTCATGGGGGCATCGCACGTCTTCGAGGGGAGGAGGGAGCCATACGTGATTAACCCTGAACCGGCCGACATACTTGCCTACGACCCTGACGTGATAATCTATGAGCAGAAGCTGGGCGAGAATGCGACCCTTGACGGTGTTAGAAGGCGGTTCGAGGCGAGGGGCCTTGGTTCTCTGAGGGCGCTGAGGGAGGGCAGGGTGGTGATAATGGAATACGACAGCCTGGCCCACTACGGGCCGAGCTTCTTTGACGCCGCTAGGACCCTGGCTGAGAGGGTGAGGTCGACTCTTGGGCCTCGGCCTCCTCAGTGACAGGGGGCTTTAGGTAGAGGGTGTCGAGAACCCTGTTTATGTCAACGAACCTGTATGAGGTCTTTATGGCGTTGAGGGCCATACGCTTGTAGCCATCAGTCGCGTACGCGTTTATGGCCTCTGTCAGGAGCCTTGAGAACTCTGAGTAGTCCTTCTCGTCTATCTCCGTGGCCTTTGGATCCGTGTATATGTTAACGAGATCCCTGAGGTCATCGCCAAAAAGCCATCCGTTGACGCCATGCTGTACTATCTCCACGGCGGCCCCGTCCCTTGAGGATACCACGGGCACGCCGTTGGCTAACGACTTCATGAAGCTGGTCCCGCTCGCCTCCCAGCCTGAGAACGGCGTGAACGTCTGTATGTCAGCCCCCGGCTGCAGGACCTTCGCCTTAGGCGCGTCGTAGTCAGGGACGTGAATAACGTTGGGGTAAGTCTTGGCGAGCCTGTGGAACGCCTTCACGTAGGAGAGGCCGTCAGCGTCGCGGGGGTGCGCCTTGCCGCCTACGACGAAGAGGACGTCCTTGGGCTCGTTCTCCTGGATATACCTTATCATGAAGTATGGCCTCTTGTACCTCGTGTTACGCCTGAGCCAGACCACGACGGGCCTCTCCATGTAGGACTCGTCCACGTCCTTATACGCCCTCACCATGTTGACTAGGTCCCTCTTGGCCTGAAGGTGGGCGGCCCAGACGTCGTCCTCTGTCAGCGAGTCCAGGCCCTTTGAGGCTACGAGCGACCTGATGGACGGGTGCACCCACCTCTCCAGGTCAACGCCGTTCGTCACGTGACTTATTACAGAGGCGTACTTGGGAAACGTCTTCTTAGTGATCTCCTCGTGCTTCGCTGACACCGCGAAGGTGGCCTTGGCCCTCTGCATGCCGATCTCTGTGAGGGTCACGAAGGGGTCCGGGTGCCCGACCCCGAACTCCTCGACGAGCACCTGGGTCGGGAAGGTCGGGTGCCCCCACGGGCCCGGCGTGTGGGTCGTGAAGCGGAAGTTGTTGAACTCTGGGAGGGCGAGCATGACGAGGACCGTGTAGGCCTCCTGGAGGTCTACGTTCCTTACCCTCTCCAGGCCGACGTACTCCCTTAGGTAGTTCGCCGAGGCCTTGGCCAGCAGCACGTACTTGTAGATGTTCTCGACGTAGGAGTCCTCTATGTACGCCCTCTCGCTCAGGCTCCTTGCCCACGGGGGGCACTCGGCCTCGAAGAACACGACCCTGGACCTCCCCCTCTCGTAGGACCAGGGCCTCACAACTACGTCCTCCCCGCGGACCTTTATGACCATGGTCGGCTCCGGCCTGAGCACGTCCTCAAGCCTGAGGGGGTGCTCCTGGGGCCTGGGCTGCGGGCTCCCTGACTCGTCGAAGGAGTACGTCACGTACCCATGACGGTACAGCAGGGTCAGCACGTAGTACCTGAGCCCACGCCTCGCCGCCGCGTAAAACTTATCGCCCTCCAGGACCCCTAGGCCTCCCGCGTACGTGTACAGCTCGTCAAGCGCTATCTCAGGCGTCACAGAAACTATCAAGTCCCTGTCCAAGGGTCGCACCGTCAGGGTACCGTTAACCAGGAACAATATTAGTGTTAGGCGCCTTGCAGGCCGCGAGGAGGTGTCCGTCCAGCTCCTCCCCGTCGAGCCCCCTCTCAAGGAGGATCCTGCAGCCCAAGGCGTTTAGCGACCTCAGCTCCTGGCCCACGTAGCTCCTGGACCTGCTTACTATTGCGACCGCGAGCTCTACCCCCCACTCCCTTATAACCTTCAGCGTGTCGTCGTTGACGCACGCAGCCCTGAAGGCTCCGAGCCTCAGCGGCGCGAGCGAGACCTTGAGGTGGAGGAGCCTAGAGACTGCGTCCCTCAGATCGAGGTCCCAATACCCCTCGTCCCACTGCATGGGCAACCTGTTGTCAGGGTCCTGGCCTCCCCTCATGCCTACCTCGTCGCCGTAGTAGACGCTTGGGGCCCCGAAGATGTACGTCTCCAGGGCGAAGGCCCTCTCGACAAGCCTGGGCCCGCCAAGGACGTCAGCTATGCGGGGCGTGTCGTGGCTGCCGATTAGGTTATACATAGAGTTAGCTACCTTCAGGGGGAGCCTAAGGTACTCAAGGTTGAGCCTGTGGGACGCCTCGCACGCTGAGGCCTTCCCCTTCAGGAAGTCAAGAATGACGCCGTACGCCTCGTAGTTCATGGCTGAGTTGCCGACCTCCCCCATCGAGTAGACGCTAGCTGGCCCGATGACCTCCATTATGAACGGCCTCTCGGCGCCCTCCTGGGCGCAGGAGAACAGAGACTGCAGGAACCCGTCAGGTACGCCATGGGCTACGTCGATCCTGAAGCCGTCGACCCCCCTTGAGGCCCAGTGTCTGAGAACGTCACACAGCCTCCTGAGCACGCCATCGTTGAGGTGGTTCAGCTTGGGCATCGACCAGACGCCCGCGAATGTTTCATAAGGGGGCCTCGCTCCGCCTGGGGGTGACGGCCTCCCCCTGCACCCTCCCCTTATGTAGTCCCCTATCGCGCTGTAGACGGCCTCCCTTAGCCTGACCCAGTCGTCCTCAAGGAACCTGTACCAGTCCCAGGTCCTTGAGGCCGGTCCCCTCTCCAAGGCCTCCAGGAACTCCCTGGCGCACGGCGAAGTGTGGTGGACGACCACGTCAAGGACCACCCTGATGCCATCCTCGTGAGCCCTAGAGACCAGCTCCTGAAAGGCCTCGTCACCCCCTAAGTCGTCGTCAACCTTAGACTGGTCTATCACGTCATACCTGTGATAGGAGCCCGCCCTGTAGATAGGCGTGAGGTATACGGCCCTGATGCCCAGGTCCCTAAGGTACCCGAGCCTCCCCGCTAGCCCCCTCAGGTCTCCCCCAAGCCTCTCCCTTGGCCTTCTCCCGGCCACCTTGAAGGGGCCGCTGGAGCTGGCGAAGCTGTCCACAAACACCAGGTAGTACGTGGTCCCCACGAACCACGGGACCTCGTCGCTGACCTGAGGGGGGACCCAGGGACTGTCGCTCCCCGGGCCGTCGAACCCAAAGGTGTATGACCTCCTCCCCTCGCTCAGGTCAAAGGCGTAGGCCCTCACGTCAGGCCTCGGCACCCTTACCTCATAGTAGTCCCTGTAGTCGTCCCTGGTCACGAGGAGGCCGGGGTACTCGAGCCACCCGTCGTCAGTGAGCACCCTGGCCGAGACCTCGTCGAACTCGCCCCTGACGGTGAACAGCCTCAGGACCCTCACCCCTCCGTAGCCGGAGAAGTAGCTCGGCCAGCTTTCGTCATGAAGCACCAGCTCCCAGTGGATGCCCCCCTCAGATGCGGCCTCCTTGAGCCCACCGACACCAGCGTCCAGGACCGCTGCCATCACCTTGAACTTCCAGACCTCCGTCTCCTCCCTCGGGGCGGCCTCGAAGTCCTCGTAGGCCCGGTACAGGCTGTCGACATAGAAGTAGCGGTAGACCCCCTCCCTCAGCCTGACCGTGGCGAGCCCCCTATCTCCATGGCGCCTCAGCTCGACCCTGCCCGGGAAGAACGCCGTGAACTCCGACACTACGTAGAGGTGCCTCACACCGGCAGGCCAGGGAAAGCTGAAGGTAACGACGGGCTCCCCCAGCCTTCGCCTCCCAAGCCTGGGCCTCCTGACGAGGTACATGTCCTTCGGCCGGCATCTGTAGCCCCTCATGGACAGCTTATTAATCATTGCAGATAGGTGGGGCTGGGCGGTCTAGATTGAAGCTGTTCGAGTACGAGGCCAAGGAGATAGTTAGGAAGTACGGTTTCGAGACGCCTAAGGGCGTGATCGTCAAGGAAGGGGACGACGTAAGGAGGGCCATAGAGTCCGCCGGCCTTCAGCCGCCCCTGGTGGTTAAGGCGCAGGTGCTGGTGGCCGGCAGGGGCAAGGCCGGCGGTGTCAAGCTCGCCAACGGTGTCGAGGAGGCAGCCGAGCTGGCGCAGGCCATGTTTAAGACGCCCATAAAGGGCATAAGGCCGACAATACTGCTCATAGAGCAGGCCATAAAGCACGACGTCGAGCTGTACGCGGGTATCGTGCTGGACAGGGCTGAGCGCAGGCCGCTCATACTCGTAAGCAGGTACGGCGGCATGGACCTTGAGGAGATAGCCAGGGAGCACCCCGAGGCCATAATAAGGTACTACGTTGACCCTGTCAAGGGCCTAAGGGGGTATGAGGCCAGGCTCCTCGGCAAGCAGCTCGGCCTCGGCGGGAAGCAGCTGGGCAGCTTCGAGTCCTTCCTTGTAACCCTCTACAGGGTATTCATGGACTACGACGCCGAGCTTGCCGAGAGCAACCCGCTGGCGCTCCTCCCTGACAGGGTCCTGCCGCTCGACGTGAGGGTGATAATTGACGACAACAGCCTGTACAGGCACCCCGAGTACCAGGCCGCTGAGAAGGAGAGGCTGGGCGAGCTCACGGGGAGGGAGATAGCGGCCAAGGAGAAGGACCTGGCCTACGTCGAGCTTGACGGCGACGTCGGGGTGATAGGAAACGGGGCCGGCCTCACGATGACGACCATGGACCTCGTCTATGAGTTCGGCATGAGGCCCGCGGACTTCCTTGACGTGGGCGGCGGCGCGGAGGCGGAGCACATAAAGGAGGCGATA
>CAYFFY010000007.1:0-2712 GCA_964342635.1 uncultured Desulfurococcales archaeon | reverse complement strand
GATGTCCGACCCCAAGGTGAAGAAGGTGTTCCTCAACATATTCGGCGGGATAACAAGGGCTGACGAGGTCGCGAGGGGCGTGGTGATGGCGCTGAAGGAGCTGGGCGACTGTGCCAAGCCGCTCGTCGTCAGGCTCACCGGTACCAACGAAGAGCTCGGCAGGCAGATACTTAAGGAGGTGGGCATAGAGCCCTACACCGACCCACTGGAGGCGCTTGAGGCCCTCAAGAAGCTGTGAGGGGTGAGAACATGGGCATACTGGTTGACGAGAAAACGAGGGTGATCGTCCAGGGCATAACGGGGAAGGAGGGGTCCTTCCACACGAAGCTCATGCTCCAGTACGGCACCAAGGTCGTCGCGGGCGTGACCCCAGGCCGCGGGGGCACCACCGTGGAGGGGGTCCCCGTCTACGACACCGTGGCTGAGGCCGTTAAGGAGCACCCGGAGGCCAACACGTCGATTATATTCGTACCCGCGAGGTTCGCTGCCGACGCGGTCTACGAGGCCGTCGACTCCGGGATTAAGGTTATCGTCGCGATAACTGAGCACATACCTGTCCACGACGCGCTGGGCTTCGTTAACTACGCCAAGGAGAAGGGCTCAGTTGTCATCGGGCCGAACTGCCCAGGCATAATAACGCCGGGCAAGGCCAAGGTCGGCATAATGCCAGGGCACATCTTCACGCCAGGCCCCGTCGGAGTCATGTCAAGGAGCGGCACGCTGACCTACGAGATAAGCTACTTCCTGACGAAGGCTGGCCTTGGACAGTCCACCGTGATAGGAGTGGGAGGTGACCCCATAACAGGCCTGACGTTCCCTGAGGTAGTCGAGATGTACGAGAAGGACCCACAGACCAAGGCTATCGTCATGATAGGCGAGATAGGCGGCGACGCCGAGGAGAGGGTGGCGCTAATGGCCAGACAGGGCAAGATAAGGAAGCCCATAGTTGCCTTCATAGCTGGGAGGACTGCACCTGAGGGCAAGAGGATGGGCCACGCCGGCGCCATAATAATGCTCGGGACCGGCGCCTACAAGGACAAGGTCGCGGCCCTCGAGGCCGCTGGGATAAGGGTCGCCCGCACGCCCTACGAGGTGCCTAAGCTCGTCCAGGAGGCCCTATCGAGGGCCTGAGTCCCTACTCGAGCGCCTCCCTCCTCTTTCTTGACTGGACGACCTCGCTCGTCCCGCTTGCGACCACCTCATAGAGGACCGCCGTCTTCCCTGCCCCCGGCCTCAGGAGCCTGCCTAGCCTCTGTACGAACTGCCTCCTCGACCCAGTGCCCGAGACTAGTATGCCAACGTTTGCGTCTGGTATGTCGAGGCCCTCGTCACCAACGGTCGTCACCACGAGGACGCCTGAGCTTGCCTTCTTGAAGGCCTCAAGGGCCCTAGCCCTCTCATCCCTGTCAAGCTCCCCGTGAAGCAGGAGGCCGCCCAGCCTCTTAGCTATCTCCTCGGCCTGCCTCCTGTACTGGGTGAATACTATTATCTTGGACCCCTTCTGAAGCTCCCCCCTGGCGATCTCTATGACCCTCTCAAGCTTGCTCTCGCTCTCCTGGATCACGGACTGCATCTGTGACCTGACCTTGAGGGCCTCTATGGCCCTGGGCTCCCCCCTTTTGGCGGCCTCAAGGACCTCCTCGAAGGTGCGTCCCATGGCCAGGGCCTGGTACTTCCTCCTCAGCTCCTCATAGACCTTCTGCTCCTCAGGCTTGAGCTTGACGCTCACCCTCCTTATAACAAACGGGGCCAGGTAGCCCTGCTCCATCAGCTCGGCAGCGCCCTTCTGATACACTATGCCGCCCACCAGCGGGAATATCTCCTCGTGCTTGCCGTCCTCCCTCACGGCCGTTGCCGACAGGGCCATGCGGAATGGGGCAGGCATACGCAGCGCTATCAGCTTGAACTTGTCCGCAGGCAGGTGATGGGCCTCGTCTATCACCAGGAACGAGAACCTTCTCGCCAACTCTTCCACGTACCTCCAGGCCGTCTGGTACGTTGTGATCGTTATGTACGACAGCTTCTTCTCGTCACCATAGAAAACGCCTAGCAGGCCCGCGGCATCAGTGAACCTCGCTATGGCGTCGTGCCACTGCTTCACGTGCTCCTTGGTGTAGGCTATTATGAGCGCCCTGACGCCGAGCCTTGCCAGGGCCGCCACGGCAACGATCGTCTTGCCGGCCCCTGTGGGCAGGACCACCACTCCCCTGCCCTGGTTCTTCTCCCAGGCCTCCAGGGCCTCCTGCTGGTAAGGCCTCAGCTCGCCCCTGAACTCGACCTTCCTGGGCAGCCCGCCGCCCTCCAGGAGGCCTACCTCATCGTTAACTATGAGGCCCTTCGACCTGAGGAGCCTGACCACGTCAGCGTAGAGGTACGGGGGCGCCTTGTAGGACCTTGTGGCCGAGTCATACCTTAGGCCCGGCCTCCCCAGCTCCTGCAGATACGGCTTCAGGAGCGCCCTTGAGCTTATTACAAGCTGGCCGTCCCTTATGGAAACCTGGACGGAGCCCATCTGGCCAAGGTAGGACGTGACGGCCTGATAGTCCTCCGGGACTATCCTGTCCTTCAGGCCCTCGAGCACGCTTAGCGCGTCTGCCGGGCCTAGGGCCGACTGGGCCAGCCTCCTCTCATCTAGCTCAAATATCGAGGCCCCTCTGTCCCTCCCAACGTACCTGGAGAACTCGAGCAGCGACCTGAACTCGTCGTCGCTGA
>CAYFFY010000006.1:0-23185 GCA_964342635.1 uncultured Desulfurococcales archaeon | reverse complement strand
ACGCGGTGAACTTCCTCCTCCTGTTCTACCTTGAAGGCGTATTCGGGCTCAACGTGCTTACCGCCTCCTACCTGATGCTGCCCATGGCCGTCGTCAATAGCGTAAGCGGCCCGATCGGGGGCAGGCTCACGGACAGGTACGGCCCCAGGCCTGTCGCCACAGCCGGGCTCGTGATACAGGCGGTCGCGCTGTTCTTGCTGGCCTCCGTGACAGTCAGGACGCCCCTCTGGGTCGTTGGTGCCGTGGAGGCCCTCTACGGCCTAGGCGGCGGCCTCTTCTGGCCATCCAACACGAGCGCCGTAGTGTCCTCAGCGCCCAGGGGAAGGTACGGCACAGCCTCGGGCATGCTGACGACGTTCAGGAACACGGGCATGATACTTAGCTTCGCAGTATCCCTGACCGCGGTGAGCGCTGCGCTGCCGCCGTACGTGGTCTACGAGCTCTTCGTGGGGACCATAACGTCCAGGCTGCCACTCAACGAGGAGATATCGTACCTCGGCGCTCAGAGCTTCTCGTACCACGTGTCGCTGGCCCTACTCCTATTGGGAGTCGTCCTGTCGGCCCTGAGGCCCTCCGGCACCCTCGCCCCCCACGTAAGGCCTGGTGGGGCCAGACCACAGGCCTAGAGTGAAGCTTATACCCTCGTCAAGGCCTTCCGAGCCGGGTGATTTGGTGGCAAAGGTCAGGAGGCCGGCGCACGCCGGCACGTTCTACCCCGCGGACAGGGACGAGCTGGTAAGGTCCATTGAGGAGAGCTTCACTCACAGGCTGGGGCCAGGCTCGCTCCCTAGGCCGTCCCAGAGCAGGGTGAGGGCCAGCGTCGGCTACCTGGTGCCGCACGCCGGCTACATGTACAGCGGCCCCGTGGCGGCTCACAGCTACTTCACCCTCGCCCAGGAGGGGGCACCGAGGGCCGTAGTCGTTGCGGGCCCCAACCACACGGGCCTCGGGGAGGCAGCTTCGATATGGCGTGGGGAGGCCTGGGAGACGCCCCTGGGCCAGGTTGAGGTTGACCAGGAGCTCGCTAAGCTGATAGTTGGCAACTCCAGGTTCTTCACGCTCGACGAGGAGGCTCACATCTACGAGCACTCCGTCGAGGTCCAGGTCCCCTTCCTGCAGTACGTATTTGGCAACTCCTTCAGGCTCGTGCCGATCGTGATTAAGCTTCAGACCCCCGAGGTCTCGGCCGACCTCGCGTCCGCCCTCGTCAAGGTTATGAAGGAGAATGGCATCGACCTCACCTTCATCGCGAGCAGCGACATGAATCACTACGAGCCTCATGACGTGACTGTAAGGAAGGACCTGGAGGCGCTCAAGTACGTCGAGGGCCTTGACCCTGAGGGCCTATTCAGGGTCCTTGAGGCCGAGGACATAAGCATGTGCGGGCCCGGGCCTGCCATGACCCTGCTGTACATGGGGAAGATGGTTGGGGCCAGGAGGGGGAAGGTGCTGATGCACGCGACCTCAGGTGACGTGACGGGCGAGAAGGACTGGGTCGTAGGCTACGCGTCGGCCGTGGTGCCCCTGCAGGGTGAATGACCTCCTTGAGGCTCTCCGTCGCGCTGCCCCAGGTAATCCTGGGCCTCCCGTTAAAGAACGCGGAGAACCCCTACCTGGTCTCGCCCTCCGGCAGGGTCAGGGTAGAGGTCAGCTACTCGGAAGGGTGCAGCGGGCTAAACGCCTCTAACGTACCCCACGATATAGCGGGTAGGCTGGCCGGCTTCTGGTCAAAGCTCTCAGCTGGCCTCGGGCTCAAGGGCTGCGCGACGATATCGCTTCTTGACGAGGTTGGTGAGGGCTCATCCCTCTACTCGGCCCTTACCGTTGCCCTCCTCCACGCGGTCGCCAGGGCGCACTCCGACGTTATGGACGAGTACGAGATCGTTGAGTTCGGCAGGATGTCAGACCCCTGGGAGGCCCCCTGGTGGCAGGGCGCCGTAGATGCCATGAGGTTCTGCTCCGCCACCGGGAAGGTCGTGGCGTACAGGAACGACGAGGAGGCTATCGAGCTATCCCAGTCAGAGGTCAGGGCTGTCGTACAGGCAGTTGAGGCCGTCGGGGAGGGCCTTGACGTAGGGCAGCTTGGCGACAGCGTAGTAAACGCCATAGTTCACGTCATTGGACAGGCCGTCCTTGAGGCCTCAGATAAGGTAAGGCAGGGGTCATCACCTCAGGGAGAGGTCCTTAGGTGGGCGAGGGTGCAGAACGGCGTCGCCCACATAGTCTATGGTGTCGCCGCCCCTTCAGGGTCCTGCATCTGGGCCCCGGGGCTGCCAGGGCTTCTCGAGGCAGTGTGCATAGCCTAGGCCTAGGGGTCCGCGCGGTAAGGCTCTTAGCTAGGCTGGGCCCTGTAGGTCGAGGCAGGCCATGAGCTGCAGGACGGCCGTGGTGAAGCTGGGGGGATCGGCCATAACCGTTAAGTCGTCGCCTGAGACCGTTAACTGGGGGGTTCTACACGAGGTCTCGAGGGCCCTTGGATCCTACGTGGCCGGCGGCGGCAGGCTGGCCGTAGTCCACGGCGGGGGGAGCTTCGGCCACTACGCCGTTGATAGACTCCTCAGGGAAAGGGGTACGCTGGGACCCAAAGAGGTCGCCGAGGTCCAGAGGGAGATGTTGGTGCTGTCGATGGCGGTCATATGGGAGCTGCTGTCGTCGGGGGTGCCGGCCAGCCTTCACGCGGCCCACTCCATGTGCCATTCCAAGGATTCGTGCGACCTGTCGCCCATGGTCAGGGACCTTAGGGCTGGCCTCACGCCTGTCACGTACGGGGACGCGATCCTGCACACGGGGAGGGGGGAGGTCATAAGCGGTGACCTCCTGGCCTCCAGGCTGTCGACGGAGGCCCCTGCGGACTGCCTCATCTACGTGACCGACGTCAAGGGCGTCATAGGCCCTGACGGCACCGTCCTGAGGTCGGTGAGGCCCGGGCAGCCAATAGGGGGCCTCAGGGGGTCGGGCCCTGACGTGACGGGCGGCATTATGAATAAGATAGCGGAGGCGGCCTCGTCAGGCGCCCGAGTGGTCAGGATAGTCGGCTGGGAGGACCTGGAGGCGGCCCTCGGGGGAGAGGAGGTCGGGACGCTGGTGCTCAGGTGAGCGGCGTCGGCTCGGGGGTTCATAAGTTGTCTTCACCTGTCGAGCCATGCCAGGGTCCTCATCCGCCGCCTCCTAGAGCACGCGCTACAGCCCTTATTAGCGTCAAAGCCTGAATCCCGGCCAGATCCTCCTGGCCTCCTCCTCGTCAAGCTCCACGCCGAGTCCTGGCTCGTCGCTGAGCCTGATAACGGCGCCCGACGACAGATCTATCAGCCTCCTCCTGCCCCTCGCCAGCCTCTCCCAGAACGGCAGGTCGTGACCGTGGAACTCGAGAAAGCCGAAGGTGTTCGAGGCTGAGGCGGCGTGGGCCGCAGCCATGGTAGCTATGGGTGAGCCTATGTTGTGAGGCGACACCTCCACGTCATATATGGAGGCCAGCTCCATAACCCTCCTCATCTCAGTCACGCCGCCGACCTTAGCGACGTCGGGGCCCCAGACAAGGGGCCCTACCCCAATGAGCTCCCTGAACTGGTAGGCTGTGTACATGTTCTCCCCCACCTCTACTGGAGCCCCGCAGCGCTGGGACACGACCCTGAGCTCATCAATGTTGGTAAGCGTGGTAACCGCGGGCGTCGGGTCCTCGACCCAGTGGGGCCTCAGGGGCTCCAGCGACCTACAGAGGCTGATTGCCGTGTTAACGTCGTACCTCCAGTGAAGGTCGAACATAAGGTCCACATCGTCGCCGACTGCCTCCCTAGCAGCCCTGGCCAGCGAGGCCAGGTAGTCTACCTCGGCGTTCGTGAGCCTGCCAGACCTCAGCCTCCTTGGGTCAGAGTAGGGGGTTGGAACGTCAAGGTCGAACTTTATGGCCCTCCACCCCTCCGTCTTCAGCTCCCTCGCCCTCCTGGAGTACGCCTCGGGGGAGTAGTCCTCGTTCCAGGCCTCAGCCGTCAGCCTCCCGTGGACGGGGGTGGGTGCTGTCAGCCTCCCCCTCTCTACCCCGCTGGCCTCAGCGAGCCACGGGGGCTGGACAGGTGTGAGCGTTGAGTCCATAGCCTCCAGCCCCTTGCCCCCATGAGCGTCCACGTAGACGGGTACCTCGGTCCTATCGCCGCCGAGGAGGACGTAGATGGGCACGTTAAGGTACTTCCCCACGAGGTCGTAGAGAGCTATGTCGATGGCTGATATCACATGGTACGCGGTGGTGCCAGCGTAGAGGGTCGCCCACCTGAGCTTCTGATGTAGCCTGTTGACCTTCAGGGCGTCCTCGCCGACCAGGATCCTGCCCAGCCTCTCCGTCACCTCGCCAATTCCAGGGGCAGGGCCCGCCTCGCCAGTGCCGTAGAGCTCACCCGCGTAGACCCTGACAAAAGTCCACTCGAAGTTGGCCTGAACCGTGTGATGCGAGAAGCCGGTTATCCTGAGCTCCAAAGCCTGGGCCCTATAAGTAACTGTGTGAGGGAAGGTTTTTTACGAGCGACCTGGCGCGCCGCCCTGCCTGGACGACCTCCCTCGCCTCCTCCCCTCTCCCCCCTCGCCCTGCTTCCCGGCTGGGACGCCGAACAGGTCAAGCGTTAGCTGGCCCTTCCTCTCCCCTTGCCTCTGCTGCCCCGCCTGGGACCTCGCCTCAGCCCTGGGAGGCGCCTCTGAGGCGCGCTTCCTCACCTCCTGCCTAAGCCTCTCAGCGGCCCTCAGCACGTCCCTGGCCCTTGGCCCAGCCAGGTACTGTACCTCCTGCTCCCCCAGGTCGTAAGAGATCACGATGCCGGCCGCCCTCTCAGGGTCGCCCTGCCTGAACATAAGCATGAGGAATGGGAGGACGTCGGTCTTGGAGAGGGATATTGAGACCCCTAGCCTAGGCGCTATCTTGGACGCTACCAGGTCCCTGACCTGCCTGGTCTCCCTGAGCTTGGCCATCATCGTTATCCTAGCGGGGTAGGCGTACCTGTTCCTCAGAATCTCGCCGCTCTTCCTCGCCATGGCCACGCCCGGGCCCATCAGGTCGAAGACGTAGCTCAGCAGGTCCCAGTTCCCCGCCTTTGCCCTTGAAAGGAATAGGCTCGCCCTTGACAGGGCGTCCCAGGCCCTGAACGCATCGTCAGGGTCGCCGTACTTGTTCTGTACGTTGTCGTTGAGCCAGGCGAGCACGGTCTCGTAGTCCTCCTCCGAGTTGGTTACGGCACGCTTAGCCTGCCAGCCCTGCTTGGCGTAAAAGACACCGTTCAGCGTCCTCCACAGGTCGACGCTTTTATCCCTGCCCCTGACAAGGGCCCTGACGAGGTCCATGGTCACCTTCCCGTAGCCCTCCGCGACCGCCTCAAGGTCGTTTATGCAGGCCCTCACGTCGCCCATGTTCTTCTCGGCTATGTACCTCAGGGCCTCCCTGTCGCACTCGATGCCCTCCTTACCGCATATGCCATCCATTAGGCCGATCAGGTTGTTCAGGGTGAGCTCCTTGAACTGGATCATGACCACGAGCTCCCTCAGAGGCCTCAGCGCGTCCCCCCAGGGGTCATTCGCAGTCAGTACGATGGGGTTCTGAGTGTTAGGGATTATCCTTAGCAGCTCCTCCATCCCCCCAGCGTCACCCCTGGCGCTCATGCCGTCAACCTCGTCGAGGAGTATGAGGGTCAGCCTCCCAAGGAGGGGCCTCCTGAAGGCAGCGACGCCAACCGTCTTCCTTATGTCCTCGGCCCTCCTGTAGTCGCTGGCGTTCAGCTCTAGGAGCTCGAGCTTGTAGTCCCTGACGACGGCCTCTACGAGGCTGGTCTTGCCGACGCCAGGCGGGCCGTAGAGGAGGACGCCCCTCCTCTCTGGTATCTTCCCCCTGACCCAGCTCTCGACCCAGGTGAGGAACTGGCTTTTCGCCTCCTCCTGGTTGACGACCTCGTCTATGTGCCTCGGCCTGTACTTGATTATCCAGGGGAGCGCCCTGGACTCCTGGCTCATGATGTCGCCCCGTACTTCCTGCCCATCATCGCAAGCCAGGCCAGGAAGGCGCTCAGCTGTATATCGTCGTCGCTTCCCTCAACAATCCTGTAGTGTATCTCGCCGAGGTAGTCGGCCACCATGACCCTCAGCTCCTCGGGCATCTTCAGGTCGTTGCTGAAAAGCTCCCTGTGCACCTGCCTGACCACGTCCTCTCCGCTAAGGCCGTACTCTATCATGAGCTTCCTGAGGAGCTCGCGGGCGCCGGTAAAGTCCCCCTTAAGGGCCACCTCCATCATCTCCCTTATGTCCTTCGGCCTGGCCATGCCTATGACCTTGTAAACGGAGTCGACAGTGACCCTGCCCAGCGAGGCGGCCGTCTGAAGCACGTTTATGGCCCGTCTCATGTCGCCCTCCGAGACCTCGTAGATCGCCTCGAGCGCGTCCTCGTCATAGGCGGCCTTCTCGTTGTCTGCTATGTACTTGAGTCTACCAACCACGTCATCCTTGCTGAGCGGCGTGAACCTGAAGAAGGCGCACCTGCTCTGTATGGGGTCGATTATCTTTGAGGGGAAGTTGGCCGCTAGTATGAACCTGGTGTTAGCGCTGTAGAGCTCCATCAGCCTCCTCAGCGCCTGCTGGGCGTCCGCCGTCATGTTGTCGGCCTCGTCGAGGAGTACTATCTTGTACGGTATCTCCGGGGGCGTCCTGCTCCTGGCGAACTCCTTGACCTTCTCCCTTATGGTGTCTATGCCCCTCTCGTCGCTTGCGTTGAGCTCCAGCATGAACTGCCTGTACCCCTCCCCGTAGAGGTCGTGGGCCATCGCGTGGGCCGCCGTGGTCTTGCCGGTGCCCGGGGGCCCTGCGAAGAGGAGGTGGGGCATGTTCTTCTCCTTGACAAACCTCTTCAGCCTCTCGACTATCTCCCTCTGGTTAACTATCTCGTCAAGCGTCCTGGGCCTGTACTTTTCAGCCCAGAGGAGCTCTATGGCGGTACTCATCCACTTCCCCTCAGGGGCTTACCTAAGGAAGCTAATAAGGGCGATAAGGGGGCTAAAGCCTCTTTCATTTTGAAGGAAACCTTTTTTATATTTTAGCTTACGTCACATCCCTATGGCTGGGATGGCCCCTCGCCCGATAGGAGCTACGCTACGAGGGCGGGGTGAAGGGGGAACCGTAGATGGGAGGGCCGCGCCGTTGTCCTCGACGGCCGCCCATGAGCCCACGGGGATAGCCAAGCCCCTCTGGGCGGGGCGGAGGTCCCTACACCTAACCATGAAGGACGTGAAGTGGTTGAAATGAGGGTGTGAGGACAAACGGCTTCCGGGCGGACCGCGAGCCTTCCGACTGCCTCTCCGCTTATTGCTTCCGGGGAGTCAGAACTCAGGGGGCGCACTTGAGGTTAGCGGACAGGATGAAGCTCATAGAGATCGACGCAATGTTGAGGCCCGTCAAGGTGATGATACTGAAGGAGTACGCGGTGAGCCTCCCCGGTGAGAGGCTCAGCGTCAAGAAAGGGGACGAGGTTGAGGTGCCGAGGTGGATGGCCCAGCTGCTTATCGAGAGGGGCGTCGCCAAGCCTAAGGAGGAAGTCGACCTGAACTTCATCAACGGCTACCACTTCAAGGAGAGGAGGAGCTCCACCTCGTCCCAGCTCGCGCAGCTGCCCCCGGACTTCTACGTCACCGTGGGCGAGTACATGAGGAGGCTTGACGAGCAGATAAAGGCCCAGCCCTCGCACATGTTGATCAACGACAGGGACGTCAGCGAGAAGAACGTCCTTGAGCTCTCCCAGCTCAGGCTTAACAAGATCATTAGGCTCGCCCAGACCGATGCCGGAGACGAGGCCTTAACCAACATGACCCCTGAGGAGGCCCTCCTCTACTCCGCGATAAAGGAGACCGTGGACTCCTGGAGGAGGTACGTGCAGTCCTTAGTAGGGGGTGGAAAGGGTTGAGCAGCGAGGCCGTGGGCCAAGAGCTATCGTGGGGGGAGAAGTTCAAGGAGTTCATAAGGAACTTCCGCGACGCGTCCGGCCTGAAGTACGTCGACAGGATGCACAGGATGATGAACCTCGACATGTCGAGCCTCCTGGTAGACTACCCAGACCTCTACAGGTACAGCCCCGAGGTCGCCGAGGGCCTCGTGGACTCGCCGGCCAAGGTGCTCAAGGAGTTCGACGAGGCCCTGAAGGACGTCATACTGTCCGAGGACCCAGAGTACGCCAGGAGGAAGGGGAAGTTCCACGTCAGGGTGCAGGGCCTCTACGAGTCGACGAAGATAAGGGACATCAAGACGACGCACATGGGCAAGCTGGTCCAGGTCGAGGGCATAATCACTAGGATGAGGCCCGTCAGGAGCAGGATGATCAAGGCGGTGTTCAGACATGACAAGGAGGGGTGCGGCGCCGAGTTCCAGTGGCCCGAGGGGGAGGACGAGTTCCTAGAGGACAGGATAGAGAGGCCGCCTACGTGCCCCGTCTGCCACGAGAGCGGGGGCAGGTTCGTGCTCCTAAGGGACAAGTCCGTCTACATAGACTGGCAGGAGATAACGCTTCAGGAGAGGCCAGAGGACGTCCCGGGCGGCCAGATGCCCAGGAGCATAACCGTAGAGCTGACGGAGGACCTCGTCGACATAGCCAGGCCGGGCGACCTCGTGACTGTAGTTGGCGTAGTGGAGCCCTCCCCCGTTGGGAACGAGAAGACGCCCCTCTTCGAGCTCAGGATAAAGGCCAACAGCGTCAGGGTCTCCGAGAAGGTGCTGGAGGAGGTCGCCATAACCAGGGAGGATGAGGAGAAGATTCTCGAGCTCTCCAAGGATCCATGGGTGAGGGAGAGGGTCGTCGCGAGCGTGGCCCCCAGCATCTACGGGCACTGGGACCTTAAGGAGGCCATAGCGCTCCAGCTCTTCGGGGGGGTGAACAAGGTGATGCCTGACGGCACCAGGATAAGGGGGGACATACACGTTCTCTTCATCGGCGACCCCGGCGTTGCAAAGAGCCAGCTCCTTCAGTCAGCCTCCAGGCTGGCGCCCAGGTCTGTGTTCACGAGCGGCAAGGGCTCCACCGCCGCCGGTCTCACCGCCGCTGTGCTGAAGGACCCGAAGACCAGCGAGTACTTCCTTGAGGCCGGCGCCCTCGTGCTCGCTGACGGGGGGCTGGCTGTCATTGATGAGTTTGACAAGATGAGGCCGGAGGACAGGGTCTCCATACATGAGGCCATGGAGCAGCAGACGGTGAGCATATCAAAGGCGGGCATCGTGGCAAGGCTGAACGCGAGGGCCGCCGTCCTCGCTGCCGGCAACCCCAAGTACGGCCTCTACGACGCGCAGAGGTCCTTCGTGGACAACGTTAACCTGCCGCCCACGGTCCTATCTAGGTTTGACCTAATATTCGTGGTTAGGGACCTGATATCCAAGGAACACGACGAGAGCCTGGCGCAGTACATCCTTGACGTGCACAGCGACATGTCCAAGTACACCCCTGAGGTAGACCCGCAGCTGCTCAAGAAGTACGTAATCTACGCCAAGAGGTACCACAGGCCGAGGCTGAGCGAGGACGCCAAGGAGATCATAAAGTCGTTCTTCGTTACCATGAGGTCGACGGCTCTGAAGTACGGCAGCGAGGGGCAAGTGCCGGTGCCTGTCACCGCCAGGCAGCTCGAGGCCCTGGTAAGGCTGTCAGAGGCCCACGCCAGGATGAAGCTGAAGGACGTGGTCGAGGTCGAGGACGCCGAGGAGGCCATAAGGCTCATGTTGTCGTTCCTGACCTCCGTTGGGGTCGATCTAGAGTCGGGCGCTATAGACGTCGGAATAATATCGACTGGGGCCTCATTCAACACCAGGAGGCTAATGACCGTCGTAACAGACTCGGTTAGGAGGCTGAGCGAGGACGGCAGGCCCTGCGTGAAGCACGACGAGCTCGTCAAGGAGGTCGTGAACGTCACGAAGATGAGCAGCGAGAAGATAGAGGACGTTATCAATAAAATGAAGCAGCAGGGCCTCCTTGTAGAGTACCGGGCCGAATGCTATAAGGTGTCGTGAGGGGATTGAGCTGCCCCTACCAGACGTCGTATCCAGGCTGATGAAGGCCCTTGGCTACAGGGAGCTGTTCCCTCCCCAGCGTGCAGCCATAGAGGCGGGCGTAACTGACAGCGTCAGCCTCGTGGTCGCTTCACCCACAGCGTCCGGCAAGACGCTGATAGCCATGGCTGCCATGGCGTCCAGCCTTGAAAGGTCCAGGTCAGGGAAGGCGTTCTACACGGCCCCCCTGAGGAGCATCGCCATGGAGAAGTACAGGGAGTTCAGGGCCGCCCTGGGCCCGCTTGGCTACAGGGTCGGCCTGAGCATAGGCGACTACGAGGAGGGGACCAACTTGGACAGGTTCGACGTTATAGTCACCACCTATGAGAAGCTCGACTCTATGATAAGGAACTCCCCAAGTCTGCTCCCCAAGGTCAGCTCGCTCGTCGTGGACGAGGTGCACTACGTAGACGATGACAAGAGGGGCCCCATAATCGAGACCCTGCTGTCGAAGGTACTGTACAGGGCCCCGGGGGCCCAGGTCGTCGCCCTCAGCGCCACGGCCCCTAACGCCGACGAGCTTGCCAGGTGGCTGAGCGCGAGGCTTGTCAAGTCCGACTGGAGGCCGGTACCCCTCAGCGAGGGGGTGTACAAGGACAGCGCCATCCACTACTCCGACGACAGGGTCGTTGAGGTTGAGCAGGTCACCGTGCACGCCCCGCTCAACCTCGTGCTTGACTCCTCGAGGGGCGGGGGCCAGGCCCTCGTCTTCGTGCAGTCGAGGAGGAGGGCTATACAGCTCGCGATCATGGCTAGCAGGCTGCTAAGGCAGAGGCTTAGCTACAGGACTGACGTGGCCTCTGAGGTCGCCGATGAGCTGCTTTCGACCGAGGGGCCCAGGTCGCTGAGGGAGGAGCTAGCCGAGCTTGTCAGGGCCGGGGTCGCCTACCACCACGCGGGGCTCTCCAACGAGCAGAGGGCCCTGATCGAGAACGGGTTCAGGAGGGGCGGGATAACCGCCATCTTCGCCACGCCGACGCTGGCGGCCGGCGTCAACCTCCCAGCCAGGAGGGTCGTGGTCGCTGAGTACCTGAGGTACGACGAGGGGACCTGGAAGCCCATCAAGGTCTTCGAGTACAAGCAGTTCGCAGGCAGGGCAGGCAGGCCGGGCCTTGATCCCTATGGGGAGTCCATAATCGTCGCCATGAGGGGGGACGACGTAGAGGACCTGATGGACTACTACATCAGGGGGAAGCTTGAGAGGTTACAGAGCAGGCTCTACGGCATCAAGGGGGTGAGGCACTCAGTTCTGGGCGCTGTGGCCTCAGGGATCGCTGTAGACGAGGGGTCCCTGATTGACCTTCACAGGAGGACCCTGTACTACGTGCAGAGGGGAGAGGAGAGGGTCAGCGACGTTGTCAGGAAGTCGATCGACGACCTGGCGAAGTGGGGGCTTGTCGAGAGGACTGATGAAAGGCTGAGGGCAACTGAGCTTGGGGCTGCCGTTTCCAGGACCTACCTTGACCCCGCCTCTGTGCCCCGCCTCAGGAAGCTGCTTTCCAAGGTAAGGAGGCTGACACCTCCGGTGCTCCTTTACATAATCTCGGCCATGCCTGACATGACAACAGCCCCGACCACTAGCTCCGAGGCCGAGAAGGTTATGGATGAGCTGATAGAGAGGGCCCCCGAGCTCGTTGAGGTTGTGGAGTGGACCGACCTCGACGCCGTGGCCTCCGTTAAGACCGCTCTTGTCCTGCTGGACTGGATAAACGAGGTCACAGACGATGACATTGTCAAGAAATATGATATAGGCCCAGGCGACGTTGCCACCGCCGTGGACACCGCCAAGTGGATAGCCAGCGCCCTCGCCGAGATAGCGCCTCTGATGGGCCTGAGGGATGACGCTACATCTGAGCTGAGGCTCCTTTCCAGGCGCATAGAGCATGGAGTAAGGCCCGAGCTGCTCCCGCTCGTCGCGATACCTGGCGTCGGGCGGGTGAGGGCGAGGAGGCTCTACGAGGCCGGCTTCAGGACGCTTGAGTCGCTGGCCAACGCGGGTCTAGAGGACCTCCTCAGGGTGCCAGGCGTAGGCCCCTCCACGGCGGCCTCCATCCTTGAATTCTTTGGCAGGAAGGAGGAGGCCGAGAGGCTGAGAGTGAGGAGGGGCGAAAGGGAGGGCCCTGGCCTCATGAGGTACTTAGGGTGAGGTAGGCAACGTTATCGGTATCGGCAGGGACGCGTAGCTGAACTGCTCCTCCATCACCTGCATCCCGCTCACGGCCAGCCTCGTCATCAAGTCGCCGCTGACCTCCTCGTTCCTCCCTATTTGCTCAGGGTAGATGGCGCCAGGGCCCCTCAGCTTCCCGTCCAGCAGCGTGAGCGCTGTGAACCCTAGGACGCTGCCGGTGACCCTCGCCATCGCGCTGGACTCGTCCTCCGACCGAGTTACCTGGAAGAACCTTATCCCGCGGCCCTGTTCGCCGTACACCTCGACGACCATAACGACAATGTCCCTCGTCTCCACGTGTAGCGACCACAGGAGCGAGGCGAGCACGTCGTCGGCCATGACCTCAACCCCGCCGACCCTCACGGGCCTGTGCTCCATGAGGCCGAGCTTCTTCAGGCCCTTGACGAAGCTCACGTGTCCTGGCCACCTGAGCGTGAACTCTGCCATGAACTGCGCCTTCGAGTAGGTCCTAAGCAGGGTCCTCAGGCCGTCCGTCGGGAAGTACTCCAGCTCCCCGACGCCCGGCGCGTAAATAGTGCCGAGCGGGCCAACGAGGGGGTCTACAGAGACGACGTTACCGTTGACAATTATCCTCGCCGGTCTTCGGTACTCGTCTATGAGGTCTGATATGCTCCAGCTCGGCACTATCCCGAGGGGCGGGTCGGGCCTCTCGCTTATGCCGCCCACGAATATCCTCGCGGCCCTGACGCCGCCTAGCCTCCTCTCGCCCACCCCGACGAGCATGTTAGACAGTCCGGGCGCGACCCCAGCGTCAAGCACGAGGGTCACGCTCTCCTTCACGGCGAGCTCGGCAAGCTCGTCGGGCTCCTGAGCGAAGAACGACACGTCAACGATGTTGACCCCCAGCCCGAGCAGGCCCTTCAGGGCCTGGTATGCTATGCTGCCAGGCAGCGCGGTGACGAAGAGGTCAACGTCGCCCACGGCCCTCTTAACGTCGTCCGGCTTGAGCGCATCAGCCACAGCGTACTTGACCCTGGCCCTCTGGGCCGACCTCGACACGACCTCCTGGCTCTTGTCAACGAGAACTACTTCATGCCCCTCCTGAGAAATCACGGAGGCGGCCACGCTGCCCACGCCACCGGCGCCTATGACGGCGACCCTAGCCATCCACCGCACCCCCGGGCTCTGCAGTTCCGATCCTCATCATTACCTCAGGAGACCCTCTTATCTCCACGGCCCGGGGCAATTAATCCCTACATGAACCGCCTATTTAGGGTTGGCTCTCCAACTTGGCCCCCTGCCCGACGCTGGCAGAGGCCCTCTCCAGCAGGTCCCTCAGCCTCCTGTAGAAGTCCTCTAGGCCGCTTATGTCAGTCCTCCCCAGCTGCGTCATCCTCATTCTCATGGCCATGGCGAGCCCTCCGAGAAGGCCTGCCTCCGTGCTTAGCCCGCTGAAGGGCCTCCTCACTACCTCGCCACTCATCAA
Organism: uncultured Desulfurococcales archaeon; assembly: GCA_964342635.1. Lineage (GTDB taxonomy): Archaea > Thermoproteota > Thermoprotei_A > Sulfolobales > Acidilobaceae > Acidilobus. The sequence goes on along the minus strand of CAYFFY010000006.1, from coordinate 9,527 downwards.
GGCCTCCTCTATGCGCCTTAGGGATGCCGACAGATCGAGGAGCGCCCTCTCCATGCTGCCGTCCCTTATGGCCTCAGGCCCCCTCAGGTACAGCTCGTAAACCCTCCTAAGGGAGCTCCTGACTCTCTCCAATGCCTCAGCAGGCTCTGAGGGCTCCATTGCGGCCTCTTGTAGTAAGCGTGTGCTTAGCCGTTTATTTTCCTTAGCAGGACCGTCCGTGGTGACGCGGCTGAGCGAGGGCGTCCTGATAGGGGAGGAGCTCGTAGGGCTTTCGCTGATGGTACTGTTAGGCAAGGTACTCGGTGACCTCGTTGAGAGGGCGGGCTACAGCAGGCTCATAGGCGAGATAGCAGGCGGGGCCCTTCTGGGGCCCTACGCGATTGGGGGCCTCCTTGATGCCGCCCTGAGGGCGAAGGTCTTCTACCTGGGAAGTGAGGTCATCTTCCTCTCACAGATCTCCGTAGTCCTCCTGGTCTACGCCTCAGGGCTGGAGCATGGGGCGACCCCACTGAGGAGGGCTGGCGCCTGGGGCGCCCTTGGGGCCGTCTTCGGCGCCCTGCTTCCGTTCCTGGCCTCCATAGGCCTCTACAGGCTCGGTCTCATGGACCTGCTTCAGGCCGTCTTCGTGGGTGCCGCAATAGCTCCGACCAGCCTGGCCGTGGTCTCCGGCATGCTTAGGTCGGGCGTGAACGCAAGGTCTGTTGAGTTCCTGTACTCAGCCTCTGCAATCGACGATGTGGTCTCCCTGGCGATCCTCACGGTCGCGCTAGGCCTCGCACAACTTAGGTCGTCCCCGTCCCCCCTGACTGTCCTGAGGGTTACGGCCTTCTACGCGATCGCCTGGGTGGTGATATACGTCGTCTCGATAAGGCTGATCCCGCTCACCACGAGGCTGATAGGCTCTAGGTATATCGTGGAGTACTCCCTTGTGGTCCTGTTCGGGCTGATAGCCGTCATGCAGTCGCTCGGCTTCTCCCCTATAGTGGCCGCCTTCATCGCCGGCGTCTCCCTTGCCGAGTCCGCTGGGTCCAAGGTGTTGAGGGACCTCGCCAACGACCTACTTCTCATATTTGGCTCCATGTTCTTCGTCGTGGTGGGCGCTGAGGTCAACTTCGCGTCCGTGGGCCCGCAGGGGCTCCTGACGGCCCTGCTCGTATTAGTGGTCGCGCTTGCCACCAAGGCGCTCGGCGTCCTGCCCTTCGCCTACGGCTACGTCAGGGACGCAAGGTCAGCAACCGCGGTCGCGGCGGGGATGGAGCCGAGGGGGGAGGTCGGGCTGGCGGTGGCGGCCGTGGGCCTCTCGGCAGGCGCTCTGAGCGAGAGCGCCTACGGCTCGCTCGTGCTTGCGATCGTGCTATCGACCGTTGTCGGCATAGCGGCCTTTACTTCTTCTTGCGGTCGCGCTAGCCCTTCTGCTCCTGCTGCTTAGCCTCCTGGGCCGTCCCGCTTATCAGCTCCTTTATGCCCATCATGCCTATCGGTGACGCTGGGCCAGCTACCGGCAGGTTTACGGGTATGAAGACCAGCATGTTCTTGCCCTCCATTCCGAGCTCATATATCATGTTCATCCACCTCAGCATGAAGGCCCTGTCGTTGTTTATGTACAGGTTCGCGGCCTCAACCATCTTCTGGGCGGCCTCGTACTCGGCCTGCGCCAGAGTGACCCTGGCCCTCCTCTCCCTCTCGGCCTGGGCCTGCCTGGACATGGCCTGAACTAGGTCAGGGGGTATCTCGACGTTCCTTATCTCAACAGACGTCACCTTCACGCCCCACGCCTCGGTCTTGCTGTCAATTATGTTCCTGGCCAGCGCGGCCACCTTGTCCCTCTCGGCCAGCAGCTCGTCAAGCATGGTCTGGCCTATCACCTCCCTCAGCGTCGTCTCGGCCGCAAGCCTCGTGGCCACGTTGTAGTCCTCGACCTTGAGGACGACCTTCTCGAGGTCGACGGGCTGATAGTACATGACGGCGTCAACTATCACAGGCACGTTGTCCTTCGTGAGCGTCTGCTCGGTCCTGAAGGCTATGGCCTGAAGCCTCGTGGAGAGCCTCAGGGGGACCCTGCCTATTATAGGGGGAACATACACGATTCCTGGGCCCTTCAGGCCGGCGAACCTGCCAAGTATGAGCACGGGTATCCTCTCCCACTCGTTGACGACCTTGATTCCGCTCAGGAGGATCACCACGACGATAAACACTATGAACGCTATAAGGGCCTCGAGGGCGACGTTCAACCTGAACCCCGTGTGTTGCCGTGACCTAGATCTAAAATCCTTTGCTATCCATAGCGATGGTCCCTAGCCCCGACCCACCTCGTGAAGCGGCTCCACGACCAGGGTCAGGCCCTCACGGCCAACCACTTTGACCTGAGCCCCGGCCTTAACAGCTGTCGTCGACCGGGCCCTCCAGACCAGCCCCTCGACCCGGACCTCACCGTCGGGGTTAAGGTCAGTAAGGGCAACGCCGACGCTGCCGAGCAGCGACTCGGGTCCTGCCATGACCCTCTTCCTCCTCATGGGTCCCACGACCCACCTTATGTAGAGACCTGCGACGACCCCGACTACTGCTACCACGGAGTCCTCGAACACCGACTTTGGCGCGGTGGGCGCTGACGTAGTGATGAGAGGTATGTTAAGTGCCATGAGGTAGATGCCTACGGCGGCGAGCACGGCGCCCGCCATGACGGCGAGGCCGTGCCCCATCTTAAGCTCAAGGAGCATCAGCGCCGCCCCTATCAGGATTATTACGACGCCTAACAGCGAGGCCCCCACTACCTCAGCCCCGACGAGGCCGAGCACGACCGCTATCAAGCCTGCCGCCGTGAGGATGAAGGTCGGGTGGTATAGGTCTACGAGGATTACGAGGAAGCCAAGCGATATCAGGAGGCCGTCAACGGTTGTGTTGCTTAGCACGCTTAGGAACTGCTCGTAGAGGTCCTCAGATACGGTAACCTGTCCAAGGCCTGTAAGGTTCCACATAGCGAGGGCGCCCTGGAGGGTGTCAGAGATGCCATTAATGAGGTGCAGCCCTAAGGCCTGCTGGGCCGTGAAGGCCTCATCGTACAGAACCATGTCAGCGGCGGCTGACGTATTCCTGCCAAACTTCGACGCGAGGGACTCCATGTACGCTACCATGGCGGCCTGGGTGTGGTTCTCCTGTAACTGACTGCCCCCAACCACTATGGGCGTCGAGGGCCCTATGAAGGTCCCGTTGGCCATCACTATGCTGTTGCTGGCCATGGCAATGTAGCTGCCCGCCGAGGCGGCCATGCCATCAGGCGGCACGTAAACGTACACCGGGATCCCGCTTGACTGGAGGGCCTGGATGTCGTCGATTATCTTCATCATATCACTGAGGTACCCCCCAGGCGTGTTCATGACTATCACGACGGCCTTCGCGTTAATGGCCTCAGCCGTGGCTGTGACCCTCGACATCATGGTGGAGGCGCCGAGGTCAACGGGGACGTTGAAGTCCACGACAACAATGACCTGTGGTCCCTGAGACGCCGCAGTCGACATTGTGAGGCCTACCAGCCCCACCACGATCAATAGTGACCCAACAACGAGCCTCAGGAGCCTTATCAACCCGGCCGCCTTTCATGTCCACGTGGTGGAATTAAGGCTTTAAGCGCTTAGCAGGACCTGAAACGCGTGCCAGGGGAGAACGTCGAGGTAGGGTTCTTCTCCAGGCTTAGGTGGGGCCCGGGGAGCATAGCGACAGTTACGATAGTCGCCGTCGTGGCCGCCGTCATGATCGTGGACGGCGCCGCCTCCGGCGACCTCGTGCTCGAAGCGTCAGGCTGGGTCCTCGCCATAATAGATGTGATCATAGTCGCCGTGAAGGGGCTGGAGAGGGTTTCGCCGAGCAGGGTCCGCGAGGGCGGGCTGATAGGCGCCAAGGGTATCGCCGTGATGCCAATAACTCCCGCCAGGCCTGGCGTGGTCAGGGTGAGGAACGAGCTTTGGTCGGCGACCTCAGATGAGGAGATACCCGAGGGGGCTGAGGTTACAGTGGTTGCCAGGGATGGGCTTTACCTTAGGGTTAGAAGGTCTGAGGGGGCTTCAATGGGTTAAGTCTAAATATCTGCTGTAAACAGGCCCCTGGGGTGAACAGTTGACCTTCACCAGGATATCAGTGCTCTCAAAGATATTCGATAAGAGGGACCACGCCGTCGTAATGGTTAAGGGGGCGCCTGTCCTCATAGTCAAATACAACGGTGATTTCTACTCCATGGACGCGCGCTGCCCCCACATGGGCTGCGGCGTCCTGAGCGAGCTTGAGGACGGCCACATCGCCGTTTGCCCGCTGCACGGGGCCAAGTTTGACGTGCTGACCGGACAGATGGTCTCGCCGCCGACCGTTATACCTGAAAGGCCCTGCGAGTTCGACAGGGAGCTGAGGCCGCCACTTAAGAGGTACCCCGTCAGGGTGTCCCAGGAGGGCCTCCTGGAGATAGACCTTGACTCCCCTATGTGAGGATTTTAGCCTAAGCGCGCCGGGCACGAGGGGTTAGGCCTTGATAACGCTTGAGCTCGAGGTCCAAAAGGTTGAGCCCTCGAAGCTTGAAGGCGTCAGGGTAGCCACCGCGGAGGGCGACGGGAGGAAGGTGACGTTCGACATGGTAGAGGGGCTATACGTGCTCAACGAGGGGGAGAGGTTCACCATGGTCATAAGCGAGGAGAAGCCTTCCGACCTGGGCTCTTACGAGTTCTGCGGACACGGCTTCCTGGTCGTAGGCGAGGACAAGGGTTTCACCCTGCTCTCGCTGTGGGGCGTGCTATTCAAGTTCGAGCCGCCGCTCGGCCTGAAGGCTAGCCAGAAGTACTACCTGTGTATAAGAAGGGCTAGGCCTGCTTAGTGAGCTCCCATACCCGGTCCCCTGGGTAGTGGACGTTCTCGACGACCTTCCCCTTCTCGCGGTTCCTGAGCATCTCCCTCAGCCTGTCGCTATCCACGAGGGCCCTTCCCACGGCGACAGGCACCTTAGCCTGCTCGTCCACTATAGCGACTATGTCGCCGACCCTGAAGTCCCCCTCGACGGCCCTCACGCCTGGGGCCATGAGGTCCGCCCCGTTGCCAAGGGCCCTGGTAGCCCCCCTGTCAACGATGACCCTGGGAAGCCATGAGAACCCCCTCCTCAGCAGGCAGTGGAGCGTTGGAAATATCACGTCCTTGACCCTGAAGAGGCACGGCACGCCCCCTTCTATGTAGACTGCTACGTCCTCGGCCTTCGCCTCCTCTACGTCGTTCCACTCCATGGGGACGCCCCCGAGCCTTAAGCTAACCTCATCCCTGAGCTCCTTGAGCGCCTTCTTAGACAGCCTATACCTGCTTGAGAATCTCGTCATGGTCCATCAGCCCGAAGGGCGCCCTCCCAGACCCGTTGCTCCCCACCCTCCAGTCGGACAGCGAGCGCTCTTCACTGGGCGCCCTGGCCCTTCGCGGCGGGGGAGGGTTAAGGGACTTCCGCCTCAGGAGCCGTCGACCCAGTGAAGCTTTTAACTGGTCTTAGGGCTGAGGCCTTAGGAGCGGAGAATGGCCTCCCAGACCGAGAGGGTCAACACTTTCAGAGTGATGGGTGAGTACCTGAACGACAACGTGTACGTGAGGCTCAAGGGCGGCGTCAGCGTTAAGGGGGTGCTGAAGAGCTTCGACCAGCACCTTAACCTGGTGCTTGACAACGCCGAGGAGGTCACCGACAGCGGATCAAGGGCGCTGGGGACTATACTCGTGAGGGGCGACAGCGTGGTCGCGATAAGCCCAGCCAGGTGAGGTGGTAGGGATGGCCAAGGGCACCCCCTCGTTCGGAAAGATGGGCCGGGGCGTGACGCACGTGGTCTGCAGGAGGTGCGGTCGCAGGGCCTTTAACGTGGCCAAGGGCTACTGCGCCGCCTGCGGCTTCGGGAGGAGCAAGAGGATAAGGAGGTACTCGTGGCAGAACAAGAAGGTCAACAGGGTGAGGATAGTCTAGGCGGGTGCCACCGTTGGAGCCTAGGTGGGACCAGAACAGGAGGAAGCTCCACGGGCTCCTCGAGCAAAAGTCCCTGGACGCGCTCCTACTCGTAGGCGAGCCTAACATAACTTACGCCACCGGCATAAGGGAGCCGACGGGGGGCCTCCTGCTGACCAAGTCGTGTGGTGACTACCTTCTCACCTCCGTGCTTGACTACAATAGGCTCCTGCTCTCGGCGCCAAGGGACGTCATAGTGAAGGCGTTCTACAGGAGGGAGGGCGAGGCCGCGGTAGGGACTGGGGCCGTGCCCAGGAGCGACCTGATCTCCGGTGGCCTCGAAGACGCCGTCAAGGGGCTGCTAAGCTCATGCAACGCGAAGGCTGTTGGCGTCGACTCCTCTTGGGCCCCACACCTGATGAGCGGCCTCATATCGGCCCTAGGGGCTCAGGACGTAAGCAACGAGATAGGTAAGGTGAGGGCCATAAAGGACGACTGGGAGGTCGAGGCCATATCTGCCTCCATTGAGGCCGCCGAGGCAGCGTTCCGCGAGGCCGTTGAGCTCCTTGCCTCCTCTCCAAGCGAGAAGGAGGTCGAGGCAGCGTTCCACGCCTCCCTCATGAGGAGGGGCGCGTGGGGGGAGTCTTTCCCGACCATAGTCGCGTTTTACGACCACACGGCCCTGCCCCACCACACGCCGACCACAACGAGGCTTCAGCACCCAGGGCCCGTCCTGCTTGACTTCGGGGCCAACATGTACGGCTATGCCAGTGACACCACGAGGACGCTGTGGCACGGGGGCGGCGGCTCGGAGTTCACCAGGCTGATAGAGCTCGTGGCCGATGCCCAGGCCGCGGCAATTGAGGCCATAGGCCCAGGAGCCGAGGCCAGGAGCCCTGACCTAGCGTCCAGGAGGGTGCTAGCAAAGGAGGGGCTTGACAAGTTCTACAACCACGGCCTAGGGCACGGGGTCGGGGTTGAAGTTCATGAAATGCCCTACCTTGGCCCTGCCTCCAAGGACGTTCTCGAGCCAGGGATGGTCGTTACGGTTGAGCCCGGCTTCTACGTACCGGGCGTGCACGGCGTCAGGGTCGAGGACATGGTCCTGGTGACTAACAGGGGCGCGAGGCTTCTCACCAGGCTCTCGAGGATAATTACGTGAGCCTCAGCCGCGACACCGTCTCCCTCAGCTTCCTCCTCACGTCAGGACCCAGGGGGGTACCCAGAAGTGACTGGGTAAGGGAGCAGAAGCCGCAGACGTCCCTGCTCGTAGGCATGCCGCAGTACTTGCACGCCCCCACGGGCGCGCTCGACGCCGGGTACCTCGACGCCTCCCTCGCGATCGCCCTAACGCTCGATATCAACATGCTGGGGCTGCCACTCTCCAGCGAGTTCAGGGCCCCCTTCAGCAGCTCCTCGACGGACCCCCTTGGCTTGAACGGGCAGACGGCCGGGGTGTAGGGCACCTCGCCGAGGAGCGCGTAGGCAGCCGTCTCGTCCTCATAGACGTCAAAGAGAGGCCTTATTCTCCTCGCGGCTGAGCCTTCCCCCTCAACGACGGGCCCCAGCTTAGATAGCTGGCCTACGTTCTGGCCCAGGAAGTTCTTGAGGGCGTAAACGAGCACGTCGTTGAGGTGGTGTCCGGTGGCAACCGACGATGCCCCAACCTCAATGGCCAGGGCGTTCAGCAGGTAACGCCTGATTAGGCCGCAGACGCTGCAGGCAGGCCTCCTCGACATCCTCACTATGTCGGGGAGGTACATGCCTATGAGCTCCTTCAGGTCAAGTTCAAGGCACTTGACCCTCATGGCCCTTGAGCACGCGAGCCTGAAGGCCCGTAGCGACTCGCTGGAGTAGTCCCCTATCCCCAAGTTTATGTGGACGGCGACCACGTCAACCTCGAGGTCGGATGCGATCTTGTCTAGGACGTCCATGAGGGCCGCGCTGTCCTTCCCGCCTGACACGCCCAAGATAACCCTGTCGCCGGGCCTAACCATTGAGTACCTCTGCATCGACTTCAAGACCTTGTCCCTAACGTGCTCAAGGAAGTGCTCGTCGCACAGCCACGCGTTTCCGTAAACTAACCTAACCCTGGCTGGCCTGCCACACTTGACGCACCTCCCCCTGGGCCCGACGTAGACCTTCACCGCGGCCCCGTCGAGCAGCGTTATCATACAGGGGTGGTGACGCGAGCCCACCGCTTAAAACCTGCGGTATGACGGAGGATCGATGTGACTACGCCCCGGGTCCTACGCCTGGGTTGCCTTCGCCTGCCTGTAGGCCCTCCGGGCCACCGGTGGCAGACCTCGCCAGCGTCCTCAGCCTGTACCAGGCAACCAGCAGGAGAGCCCCCGCGACTATGGCGAAGAGGCCGGTGTAGAGGGTCCCCGCCAACGAGGCCAGTATGAAGAGCACCCCCGTGAACATGGCTCCCTGGGACGCCCTGCCGTACTGGCCCGTGGACGCGGGCCTGTAGGCGAACAGCCACGCCACGACGCCGAGGACTACGAGGAAGGCGCTGACAGCTATGATTGAGTAGGCGGTCTGCCTTATGATCCCCTGAACCTGCTGCACGGTGTAGTTCAGGTTCTCCTTTAGCGCTTCAGTGTAGAGCGACCTGGTCAGGTTAGAGGTCGAGTTGGACGCCGCTTGAAGGAGCGGGTACGAGTAGAAGGCCCCAAGGGCCCCTCCAACTATCCCAAGGAATATCGCCGTGACCATCGTCAGGCCGGCCGGTACTGAGCCACCTCTGAGAGACAAGCCCCTTTCGCTTCCGCGTCACAGCCGAAGGCCGGCGCTTTTATTTGACCAAGGCCCCAAGCGGTCGCTTTTAAGCTCGCCTAACGAGCACTGCCTGGGGGCCCGTAGCCCAGCCAGGATCAGGGCGCCAGCCTGCGGAGCTGGAGGTCCCGGGTTCAAGTCCCGGCGGGCCCGCCAGCGACCTCCTTCGTGCTTGAGCTACGTCGCACCCGAGCCCCTCAATTAAAAACCACCTGTGCGACGGGCGCAGGTGGGGGCCCGAGGGGAGGCGCCTTAGGCGCCGGTGACCAGAGAGCCCACGCGGGCCCGTGGCCCGGGTAGCTCAGCTGGCTAGAGCGCCGGGCTGTGGACCCGGAGGTCGCGGGTTCGAATCCCGCCCCGGGCCCCTTTGCTTTTGGCCTTGACAACACTTAGATAAAGGCCAGCCGCAACCTAGTACGCGCCCCAGTGATCGATAGCGAACCGGCCGAGCGGTGAGGAGAAGCTCTCGGGTGAGGGGCGGCCCGTTAATCTCGCAGTCCAGGGACTATCATCGGTAGGCCTTAAACCCTGAGAACGATGTCGGCTGACGTGCAGCCTCTGCGTGGTTGCCCTTACTGCCACAATGACGAGGCCATGCTTAGCGTTATAACCGTGCGCGCTGCAATGACCGTAAGGATCGGCCCCGGGCGTGGCGCGCAGCCACCTAAGCGAGTACAGTTATCCTGGCCTCGTCACATTCGCGTCCGCGTCTGATGAGCCGTTGAAGGTCGGCCGTTGAGTGGTGGCTGAGGCTTAATAGGGGCCAAGGGCGCGCTGGGGCTGGGGTTTAGGTTATTCA
>CAYFFY010000005.1:0-23786 GCA_964342635.1 uncultured Desulfurococcales archaeon | reverse complement strand
GGGAGGTACAGCACGACAGGTTCTCGTACGGCAGGGAGAAGGCCGAGAAGGTCATAGAGCTGCAGAGGATAAGGGGTATGTTCGAGAGCTTCACGACCTGCCGCCTCCCTTGGGTCGAGGTGGGGCTTAGCCTCGACCACTACCCGCTGCTCTTCTACTTCTCGACCGGAGTGAAGTACACTTGGGATGACCTGTACCTCATAGGTGACAGGACTTACGCGCTGGTCAGGGCCATATGGATAAGGGAGAAGGGGGCCTGGTCCAGGGAATACGACATGCCGCCCGTCAAGTGGTTCAAGAGGCCCCTCACCAAGGGCCCGCTGGCCGGGGCCAGGCTGGACTACGACAGGTACAACCAGCTGCTTGACTACTACTATGACATAAGGGGCTGGGACCACAACGGCGTTCCGGGCAGGGAGACTCTCCAGCGCCTCGGCCTGGACTTCGTGATACCGACGCTGGAGAGGTACGTCAGCCTCTCTTAGGTGGAGGGACGAAGAACCAGAGCTTTCCGGCGTGGTAGTCCCTTATAACCGACCTGGCGGCCTCCTCGATGTTCGGCTCTCCCGTGCCCTTGTAGAACCAGGACCTCCTCCTGGCTATCCTCTCAAGGATGACGTAGGGGTCCCTGTCCTCGATGCCGTACGCCTCAAGGACAGAGTCAGGGTTATAGGAGATGGCCCTTGACAGAAGCATCACGGCAGGCCTGACAGGGTCGCTCATCTCCTCAGGGCTGCGGCCCCTTATGGCCGCCTCGAGGGGGTCGCCGCCGACCGGTATGGTCCCAGGGGTGTCAATAATGTAAAGGCCCTCCGCGACCCTGTAGAGGGTGTAGCCCCTCGTGTAGCCGTGGCTTCCAGGGACCTTGCTGGTCGGCGCGCTCCTGTACCCCTTAAGCAGGTTTATCACGCTTGACTTGCCGGTCTTGGGGTAGCCCACCACGGCGAAGATCGTCACCTCGCGGCCTGACGAGAGCCCCCTCATGGCCCTTATGAGGTCCCCCTTCCCATCGCCCCTCAGGCTGGATACGGCGACGCACATGTGACCCCGCGACCCATAGTAGTTGAGCCAGCCCTCAACGGCTGACCTAGGAATCAGGTCCGCCTTGTTTATCACTAACAGTAGCCCCTTGTCCATGGCCCTGGCTATCGCCTCTGCCCTCCTGCTCCTCGTGCCCTCCGGGTCCCTGGCGTCGAGCACCTCTATTACGGCGTCCGACCTCCTTATGACCCTCGTCAGGGTCCTCCAGTCCGCCAGCAGCATCTCTGCTGTCCCGTTTACCTCGCTGTCATACTTTTAAGCTTATGATTGTCCCACGAAGAGTATGTAATGAATTAGCCATCTGAGCTTATAAGCTTTAGTTGAACTATTAAAAGGACGCACAGGAGGTCGACGCTTATGTCGACGCCTCAGCCCCCACCCTCAGAGGGGGGAGGCGGCAAAAAGGGGGAGAAGTGCCCGCCTGACAGGGTCATATATGACGCGAACACTGGGGCAAGGATATGCCTTGACACGGGCGAGATCGTAGAGGAGCAGGTAATAGGTGACGAGGCAGAGTGGAGGGCCTACACGCCTGACGAGAAGGCTAGGAGGACCAGGGTCGGCGCACCGCTTTCGCTGGCCAAGCCCAACCTGGGAGTCGACGTCTACCTTGGGTCGCTCCACGAGGGGTCCGGCAAGAGGATCAGGGGGCTGAGCAAGAGGATCGAGGCCCTGAGGCTCCAGCGCAGCTACAGGCTGGGCAGGACGCTCTCAGGAATTGAGAAGAACATAAACCAGGCTCTGAAGATACTCGACGACATTGCCAACAAGATGGAGCTGCCCGACAAGGTGAAGGAGGCGGCCTCCAAGCTCTACAGGGACGCGACGGAGAAGGGCCTGACCAGGGGAAGGAGCATAGAGAGCGTCGTGGCGGCGACGCTGTACGCTACGTGCCGCATACTCAAGATACCCTGCACCATTGACGACATCGCGTCGTACCTGCCCTCAAAGGGGGCTGACATAAAGAGGGAGGTGGCCCGCTGCTACCGCCTCCTGGTCAGGGACCTCAGCCTTGACATACCTGTCATCGAGCCGGAGCTCTTCGTGAACAGGATCGTCAGCTCTCTGGGGCTCCCCGACTACGTGGCCGTGGAGGCCATCAGGGTCCTGAGGGAGGCGAGGTCAAGGGGCATAACGGCCGGCAAGGACCCGAGCGGCCTTGCCGCCGCGGCGGTCTACCTGGCGGCGCTCAGGTACGGCCTCAGGAGGACCCAGAAGGAGATAGCCCACGTGGCCGGCGTGACTGAGGTAACGGTAAGGAACAGGTACAAGGAGCTCGTGGGGGACGAGGCCAAGGGGGAGCTTAGGGCCCGTTAGGGGCCTAGCCCTCCTCGGCAGACCTTGTCCTCATTATTTTTGGCTTCCCCATTACCAGCCAGTACTCGATCTGCGCGCCCGGCTTGAGCCTCTCGAGCAGCTCAGGGTCGTCCTTAGGCTTCTCGACCTCTATGGTGTCATAGGTCTCGAGGTCCATCAGCTGGATGGTTTCCCCCAGGTCGGCCAGTATCTGGCCGTTCCTCTTCTCAATTATCGGCACCTGGACCTGGGCGTCAGAGGGGGCCACGAGGGTCCTCTTCTGCCCGCTGAAGAGGCCTATGGCGACAACGTGCGCCTTCGCGCTCCCGTGCTTCCCAGTCTTGGCCTTTGTTATCTCGACGATCCTGCAGGGCTCGCCGTCGATTACTATGTAGTTGCCCTTCTTCAGGTCACCCAGCGTCGCGAACTGCACGCTCATGGGCGCCACCTCTTTGACAATGCTAGGTATGGCTTAAAAAGGTTGGCGGGCTCATGCCAGCCTCTCTATGATGACGCTCAGGTAGCCCACGTTCCTGTTTCGCGGCCTCGCGGTCCCTATGTCAGCCCCGACCACCCTGACGGCCTCGCCCATCCTCTCCTTGACGATCAGGTACGCCTCTACGAGCTTACAGACGGCGTCCTCGGCCGCGTAAAGCTCGACCTGAGAGAAGCCCTTGTTGAACTCCAGTATGGCCTTAAGCGCGTAGTCCTCGGCCGTGCCCTGATCCTCGACCTGTATCCTGCTCCTGCCCTGCATGCCCGGTTCCCTCAACCCCTATGGCCTACGGGATTTTAACTTACACGCGACAAGCCTGAAGGAAAGACGCGTTGAGGGTCGTCGTAATAGGCTGCGGCGCTGTCGGCGCGGCGCTTTCAGTAGAGGCTGCCCGCGGCGGGGCCGACGTTCACGTGATCACGAGATCCGCTGCTGGCTGCGCGCGGAGGCTCGTCGAGGTGAGGGGCCTCGGGAGCGCCCCCGTTAACGTCTGCGGCTGGGCCGACGCGCCAAGGGAGGCCGACGTGCTGGTCTTCGCAACTAAGGCCTATGACGTGTCCGCCGCCGTGAGCCAGTCCCTCTCAGCAGGGCTCAGGCCGAGGCTAGCAGTATCGGTTCAGAACGGGCTAGGCCCGCTCGAGGTCGTCGAGGAGGCGTTCCAGTCATCTGCCGGCGCGCTGGTCTACCTTGGCCTGACGAGGCTGGACGCCTGCAGGGCCCTCTACACGGGCGGTAGAAGGGTTGTGCTGGGCTGCAGGGGGTACTGCGACGAAGGCGCCCTAAGGGGGCTCGCCGACGCCCTCGCGTCAGCGGGGCTCGAGGCTGAGGTCGTGGGGGCCAGGGACTTCGAAGGGGAGAGGTGGGTCAAGGTTGCAGTCAACACCGCCATAAACCCCCTGACCCTAGTAACCTGGTCAAGGAACGGGAGGATAGCGACCGACCAGCTTCTCAGGGAGGCTGCCGCCGCAGTGGCCTCAGAGACCGGCAGGGTAGGAGCCGCCCTAGGTGTTGAGCTCCCTGAGGACCCCGCTGAGGCAACGATCAGGACGGCGAGGGAGACGTCCGAGAACTGCAGCTCGACGGTTCAGGACGTAGCCAACGGCAGGAGGACGGAGCTCGATTACCTCAACAGGGCCGTGTGGGAGAGGTCCCTGGGGCTAAGCTTTAGAGCCGCCCTAAACCTTCTGGCCTACGAATCCGCGGAGGCGGCCGCCGTTTGGCTGAGAGGGAAAAGGTCACCGTGCGAAGGGTGATGCAGCTTAAGGGCAGGAAGAGGATCGTTATGGTCACCGCCTACGACTACCCCACCGCCAGGATAGTTGACTCCGCAGGCGTCGACGTTATCCTTGTAGGCGACTCGCTGTCGATGGCCGTGCTTGGAAACCCCTCAACCCTCCAGGTCGACATGGAGACCATGCTCAGGCACACCGAGGCTGTCGCAAGGGCCTCGCCGAGGGCCCTGCTCGTCGCCGACATGCCGTTCCTCAGCTACGAGGTCGGCGGCGCTGAGGCGGTGAGGAACGCGGGCCAGTTCCTAAGGGTGGGCGCCGACGCCGTCAAGATAGAGGGGGGCGAGGAGTACGCAGACGTAGTCAGGGCTTTCGTGAGGGCCGGCATACCTGTCATGGGGCACGTCGGCCTGACCCCCCAGAAGCACAAGGTGATAGGCGGCTACAGGCTTGTCGGCAGGGCCTCGGCAGAGGCGGCCCAGATCGTGAGGGACGCCGAGGCGATAGCGGGGGCGGGGGCCTTCTCGATAGTGATCGAGTACACCGCCAGCGAGGTCGCCAAGGTGATAACCGAGAGGGTCGGGGTCCCGACCATATGCATAGGCTCCGGCCCCCACTGCGACGGACAGGTACTGGTCTTCCACGACGTAGTTGGCCTGTCGGAGTCCCCTCCGCCCTTCGCAAAGGCCTACGTGAACCTCACGGCTGAGATACTCGACGCCATAAGGAGGTACAAGGATGAGGTCGAGAGGGGGTCCTTCCCTGACGAGGGCAGGTACTGGCACATGAAGGAGGGCGAGCTGGAGAAGCTGCTAAAGGCGCTCAGCGGTGAGGGGGGCTCATGACCTTATCTCGAAGCCCGCCTCCCTCACCCTCTGCATGACCTCGTCCTTGACCCTCGCTATGAAGTCCGTTGCGCTCTCCTGCCCGGCCTCAATCCTGTCAAGGGCCTCCTCCAGGCGCCTGCTCTCGTCCTCCGTGAGCAGGGGTGCGAACGACGAGCTCATGAGCACGTCGTATACCTTCACCCCAAGGCTCGTCGGGACTATGTAGCGTGACTTCTTGCTCTCTATGAAGTAGCCGTGCCTCATGTTTGCCTCAATGACCTTAGCGTAGGTGCTCGGGCGCCCTATGCTCTTCTTCCTCATCAACATGACGAGGTCGCCGCTCCGATAGAGCTGCACGAGGCTGCCCCTGAAGACCTTCACGCCGCTGACCTGGACCTCGTACTCCCTGCCCTCGTCCCTCTTGACCCAGCCCTCAAGTCTCGGCCTGTTGATCAGCGTGAAGCCCTCTCTCACGACGCCGATCACGACCTCGATCTCTGAGGATAGCTGGCCGAGGCCGAGCTTAACGAGGGCCTTCTCGAGGGTGGCCGGGGCCATCTGTGACGCCATGAACCTCCTGAATATCAGGTCGTAGAGCCTGTAGTGGGCGCCCGTAAGCTGGAAAGGCACGTTCACTGAACCGTCAAGGACTGCCCTCTCAAGCTCATCGGCCGACAGTGGCCTCGTGGGCCTTATCGCCTCGTGGGCTCCCCCCGTGCCCCACGTCCTCGGCTTGAAGTACCCAGCCATGCCGTGGCCCTCCAGGTACTGCCTGGCCACCGCTATGCCGGCGTCCGAGACCCTCGTTGAGTCCGTCCTGTGGTACGTTATGAGGCCGGAGTAGAACAGGTCCTGCGCCAGCTTCATGGTGAGAGGCGCAGAGTACCCGAGCCTTGCCGAGGCCTCATATATAAGCTCGTCAGTGGTGAAGGGCGGGGGCGGGTTGACCTCCTCGGTCCAGACCCTCTCCGTCACCACGGTGACCGACTGGGCCTGAGCGGCGCCCTCCGCCTCGTCCCTATCCCTGGTGTAGAAGGTGACGGCGGTGCCCGAGGGGAGCACGGCCCTGACCTTGTACCCCAGGTTATCCTTGTACTGCCTGTACCTCTCGATGACCCACCCAAGGACAGGCGTCTGGACCCTGCCTGCGCCGAGCCAGTTCTTGCCGAGCCTCAGCCAGAGGAACTGGCTCGTGATAAAGCCTATCCACCTGTCGTCGACCCTCCTAGCTATCTGCGCGTCGACAAGCGCCCGTGATATCTGGCCGGGGTTCCTAAGGGCCTCCATGAAGGCCCTCGGTGTGACCTCGTGGAAGGCGCTCCTGAAGATCTGGGTGTTGTAAGGTCTTAGGGAGAGGTACAGGTCCCAGGCTATCTTCTCCCCCTCCCTGTCGGGGTCTGTCATAATTATGACCCTATCGACCTCACCCGCTATCTTCCTCAGGGTCTCAACTATGCCGAAGGAGTCAATGATCCTGGTCGACCCGCACCTTGGGCACGTGTTGGACTCCTCCGCGAACTGGTAGCCGCAGTCCAGGCACCTCTTCACGCTCACGTAGACGGGCTCCCAGAGGTCGTCAGTGGTCCTGACCCCGAACAGGCTGCCCAGCTCGGGCGAGGCGGTGAGGTCAAAGACGTGGCCCTTCGAGGCGGTCACCGTTATCAGGTGCACAGTGTTAGTCACGTTGTCAACGACCGTCGTTTCGTAGATGTTGAGGTTGCCCTCCCTCCTCCTGGCAGGCTTGCCCCAGAAGTTGGCGATAGTCTTGGCCTTCGTGGGCGACTCGACTACGATAAGCTCGGTCACGACGTTTATCTTCCTGGAGGCGGCCACGGTCTCCTTTCTGGTCTCCTCGACCTCCTTCATGACCTCGTCGAGGTTGAGGCCGGTGAACGGCACGAACGCCGCCTGGCTGACCCACCTGAGCCTGTCCTGCAGGGCGTCGACAAGGTCAGGTATGCTGTCGATGACTACGGAGAGCCCCTTCGTCATAGCCCCGTGGAACAGCCTGCTCGTCCTGCCGCTGGCCTGTATGTACGTGGGCCCGTCAGGCGAGTAGAGCAGCAGGGAGCCCGACTCCCTCCTGACCACCATGGTGCCTATCTTAATGGACTGGCCCTCCTCCCTCAGGACACCCTCAAGTATCGAGGAGACCCTCTCGGTGCCCTCAAGCACGAGCCTCCTAAGCTCGTCAAGCCTACCCCGGGCCTCGAGCTCACCCCTGACGACGGCGGCCACCAGCTGGGTCTCAGCCCCGTACCTCCTGATCAGGTCCTCGAGCCTCCTCCTTAGGTCTGAGAGGCTCCTGTCCCTCTCCTCAGCGAACATCAGGGCCCTGAGAAGCCTCCTCGGCGAGAGGAGGGCTGTCTTCAGGTCAAGCCTGGTGGCAGGCACCCCCACAAATATCGCGTACCTTATGACCTCAGGCAGGTCGATGCCCCTGACGAGGGCGCCGTACCTGGAGGCCACCCCCACGGCGACGTCAGCCTCGCCGGAGACGAGCTTCTCGACGGCCTTCCTCGGGTTGGAGACCGCGTGGGCGGCCCTGACCCCGGCCTCGTTGAGCCTCTGGGCAACCACCTTCACCAGCTGCTTGCCGAGGGCCTGTGAGACGAACACGAGGCCTCCCCTGCCGAGCCTCTTCACGATGTCGACGGCGGCCGCCAGCGCGTCGTCGGCTATCAGGTAGGTGTCAACAACGTTCCTCAGGTAGTCCGTCCCGCCCCCCACCTCGAAGTTGAGGAGCTCCCTGAACACGAGGTGCTTTACCCCCCTGGGCCTCCCCGTGGCTGAGGCTATGACTAGCTGGCCCCTCTCGGTCCTCTGCCTCTGGAGCTCATCCATGAGGGTAGCGATGTCCTTCATGAGCCTGTCCGCCTTCTCCTCGTTCCCCACCCTGAAGGCCTGGGCCAGCTCTAGCCTGAGCTCGACAAGCTTGAACGCTGTGTTTATCGCCTCCTCCTTGAAGCCCAGGAGGATCAGCGTCCTGTCTATGTTTTTGCTGTTCCTCAGAAGGCTGTCAACGTCGTCGACTATTATCAGGTCGTATGGGGCTGCCTTCCTGAGCGTCTCAAAGTTCCTGACCATGTACCCAGGCGTGATCACGAGCATGGAGTACTGAAGGGACCCTATCCTGCTGGCCATCACCTCCCTTTCCTCTCGCCTCATGGAGCTGTAGTAGTAGGCCGCCGCGGACTCGCCCGCCATCTTCACGAGCCTGTCAGCGGTCTGTGCCACCAGGTTCTCCGTGGGTACCAGGTACAGCACCCTTCTGCCTTGGTCCCTGCCCCTCTCGGTCACATAGGAGGCGTACGCCATGAGAAGGGTCGTCTTCCCGACGCCTGTCGGGGCCACTATCGAGAAGCTCTCGTCCCTCAAAAGCCTCCTCGCCCAGCTCCTCTGGGCGCTTGAAAGCGAGAAGCCGTACTTGTCCTCAAAGTAGGAGGAGAAGTCCCTGAATGCCTCCTCAAGGGAGACTATGTACTCGTAGCCCCAGGCCGCGTTCCTCTCCCTGAGGACCTTGTATACGGTCATTAGGTCAGCGTCCTGGGGCTCCTCAGGAAGGCAGGTGAGGCACGGAAGCCCCCTCGACAGCCTGCCAGCCGTTATCTCGCCGCCGCAGTTGGGGCACAGGCCCTTGAAGACGGGCTCCAGCCTGGGCAATCTATGGACCTCCTTGGCTCGATTAGACAGTCTCGGCTAGGCTGCGCTATTAAGGTTTGCACCTGTTTTGGGCCGAGGTCGGGCCAGTATTACCTCAGGTGGCCCCCCATAGCCTACAAAGCCCCTTGAAGTAAGGCTCTGCCTGGGTCGGGTCCGCTACGACGACCCCGACAGGCTCACCCGACGGCTCGCTCAGGACAACCATAAGGCTAGTCCTGGAGGCCACGCCGTCTATCAGCGGGTGCTCAACAGCCTTCACCTGAAGGCCCATGGTCTTGAAGGACTCCGAGGCCACCCCGTCTGCCAATAGGACCCTCAGGTCACCTATGTGCGGGGAGAGGGCCTTGGCCAGCCTCTCGCCAAGTCCCTCCCTGCTGAAGACCGTGGAGACCGTCAGGTACGCGGAGACCGACTGCTTGAAGAAGTCCAGCGCGGCTGAGATCAGGTTGTAGGAGCCCTTCACTATCGCGTAGCGGGGAGCCCCCTGCCTCGCCTCGAGCCTCTCAAGGAGGTCGGCCAGGGCCATGATCTCCGAGGCCCTCCGCCTGGAGTCCTCCTCAAGCCTTGCTATACTGACCGCGGCCAGCGCCCTGGGCCCCACCGCCCTGTACCACCCTGAGGGGTCCTTGTAGACCATGCCCTTGCCCTCAAGGACCCTAACTATGTCGTAGATCCTAGGAAGGGGAACGCCGCTCATCACGCTGGCCTCCTTTGGGTCGCTGGCCCCCTCAAGGATGGCCAGGTACAGCTTGGCCTCGTAGAGCGTCAGGTCTAGCGCCTTCCTCAGCTGCTCCACTATGGTGTCCCTGTCAAAAGACAACCTTCAGGCCCGGGGTAAGGCTGTTAAGAAAAGCTATAACGTTGACTGAAAGCGGCCAGGGCGGCTCACTTCGTGGAGGCGGTGGCCGCCGTCCCAGCCTGCTGGGCTGAGGGGGCCCCCACCTCCACGCTGGGGAGCTCGGGGAACTCCTGCTTCATCCTCTGCTCCGCTACTATGCTGGCCTCCTTCAGTATCTTCTGGGCCTCGTCGGTCACGTACTCGTTGTCGAATATCGGCACGGCGCCGGAGGTGTACTGAGTCAATGCATCGGCCAGCTCCTGCTCGATCTCGATGAGGTCAGTGAATACGTCCGGCATCGTCCCCTTGAGGTACCCTGTGACCTGCTTGAGGGCGACAATCGCGGGCGCCAGGTCGGCGTTCACGTCGCCTATTATCAGCGACGTGTCGAGCCTCAGCTTGACCTTCTCGAGGGCGTACTTGACGGTCATTATTATCTTGGCGGTCCTCCTGACCTCCGCCACCTCGTTGGCGTACATGGCGGCCCTGTTCCTGTCGCCCTCGATTATTGCGTTGACGACCTTCTCGAAGAGCTGTTTGTCGTAGGCCTGCAGCTTGCTGAGAGTGTAGTCAAGCTTGTTCATCTGAGAAGCCACCCTGTAGCTCGCCATCATTATCTGCTTCTTCAGGGGCGGAGGCGGGGAGATCACGTTTCTGACCTTCTCAGCTATGGTCTCCCTCTTAGGCTCCTCATTCCACCTCTTGGACCAGCTCTCAACGCCGCTCAAGCCCTATTCACCTGCAGTCCAGGGTCACCTTACGTCATAGGCGTTAAAGGGGGACCGCCCACATGAGGGGGCTTCCACTCTATATATCGCGGTCGGTTAGAAGCCCTCAGGTGCAGGTAGTGACCGCAATTCGCGTTGACGAGGCCTCAAAGTTCGTTGGCTCGGAGGTCTTCGATGACTTCGGGAGGTCGCTGGGGACGCTGGTCGCTATCGAGAGCAGCGTCGACGGCAGGGTCGTGAGCGTAGTCGTTAAGGTTGAGGACAAGGGGCTCGAGGTAATCGACGGGGAGAGGGTCAAGGTGAGCGAGGGGAGGCTCGTAGTCGCGCCGGAGTGGAAGCACCAGGTCTTCGAGGTCATTGAGAACCTCGACAGGGCGTACAAGAGGAAGAAGGCGGTTGAGACCATCGGGAACCGCAACGAGCTCCCTGCTACCGTGATAGACCCGCTGAGGAAGAGGCTCGAGGAGGAGATAAGGTCGCTTAAGGTGAGGGCTGACGAGGTGAAAAAGCTCGTCAGCTCGAGGATCGCCGAGATCGAGGCCGAGGAGCTGAAGGTTGCCAGGTCCATAGCGCTGGTCGGGATCACGTACTTCAGCGGGGAGGTAAGCGAGAAGGGCTACACGCAGAGCATGAACCACCTGAAGAGGCTGCAGGAGGCGCTTAGCGACGAGAAGAGGGCCGCGAAGGAGCTGCTTGACAAGCTTGATAAGGTGATGCAGCTGGCCTTCGAGTCGGAGGTGCCGCAGAAGCAGGCGGCCCCTGTCGCCCAGCCGGTCACGTCGGCCCCTCAGGCCCAGGCCGTCGTGGTTAAGGTGGAAGGCTAACAGTAACGCTTTATGGTTCCCCTTAGCAGCCTCATTTTAGGTGCGGGGGTGCCCGAGCCCGGCCAAAGGGGACGGGCCCAAGACCCGTTGGCGTAGGCCTGCGTGGGTTCGAATCCCACCCCCCGCACCGGAGCAGTGCCGGGCCTTCAGCCGCTCGCGACAGGCTGACGTGAGCTCACTTCCGTGAGGCGTCAGCCCTGGCCGGCCTGCCCCTGGCCCCTCCTCCTGTACTCACCGCTGAAGACGTCCTGGAGGAACTCCAAAAGCCCCCTGAAGAGCAGGAGGGCCCCGGCTATCGCGACCGCGAAGGCCATGACCTCTACTGGGAGGCTCTCATACATCAGCCCAATAAACGTTAACAGATAGGCTAGCCCTATCATAACGGCGCCGACTACCAAGAACCTGAAGTAGACCCTCAAGTAAGCCTCCTCAGTACAGCCAGCAGGCAACGTAGTGGTCCTTCTCGACCTCCTTCAGCGGCGGCTCTTCCTTCTTGCACCTCTCCATTACGAATGGGCACCTCGGGTGGAACCTGCAGCCCTCCTTGGGCCAGACCAGCTCAAGCTCCCTCACGTTGACCTTTATCACCTTGTCCCTGAGCTCTGGGGCTATCCTTGGGTAAGCCTGAAGAAGGGCCTGCGTGTAGGGGTGCAGCGGGTTCTCGACCACCCTCTTGGTGGGCCCTACCTCGACGATCTTGCCGAGGTACATCACGGCTATCCTGTGAGCTATGACCTTGGCCACGGGCAGCTCGTGGGTTATGAACAGTATTGATATCCCCCTCGACTGGTTGATCTTCTTGAGGTCCTCGACTATGAGGCCCTTCAGCGAAGCGTCGAGCATGGTGACGGGCTCGTCCGCGACCAGGTAGTCAGGGTTCAACATGAGGGCCCTGGCTATGGCGAGCCTCTGCCTCTGCCCCCCTGAGAGTTGGAAGACGTAGTTGTTGAGCAGGTCGTAGGGGAGGCCCACCTCGTCAAAGGCCTTGTGAATAGCCTCAAGGGCCTCCTTCCTGTCCTTGACGCCTGAGTAGTAGAGGGGCTGCCAGAGGGCGTCGAAGACCTTCATGTAGGGGTCTATAGAGGAGTAGGGGTCCTGGTAGACCATCTGGAGCTTCCTCCTGACCTCCCTCGTTATGGCCTTTGGCGTTATCTTGTAGCCCTTCCCGTTAGAGTCGTAGTAAATGACCTCACCAGAGGTGGGAGCCTGTAGCCCTATAGTAGCTCTCCCCAGGGTGGTCTTGCCGCTGCCGCTCTCGCCGACGAGGCCGAGTATCTCGCCCCTGCGTATCTTGATATTAACGTCGTCTACCGCCTTGACGACGCTTCCCTTGGTGAATAGCCCTCCCTTGGTGAAGTACACCCTTAGCGACCTGGTCTCTATGACAGCGTCGCCTGCAGACACGACGTTCACCTCAGTAGAGCCAGCAGGCTACCTCCGAGTTCCCCGCCCTCTTTAGCTTTGGCTCCTCCTTCCTGCATATGTCCATGACGAAGGGGCACCTGGTCGCGAATCTGCAGCCAGGGGGCAGCTTGGCGAGGTCAGGCATCATGCCAGGTATGCCCTTTATGGCCTCCTTTGACAGGTCTGGGACCGCCTCCATGAGGAGCTTGGTGTAGGGGTGCCTCGGCGACCTGACTATGTCCGA
Organism: uncultured Desulfurococcales archaeon; assembly: GCA_964342635.1. Taxonomy (GTDB): domain Archaea; phylum Thermoproteota; class Thermoprotei_A; order Sulfolobales; family Acidilobaceae; genus Acidilobus. Next base: position 11,196 of record CAYFFY010000005.1, on the reverse strand, counting down.
GGTCTGGGCGTGCTCCATTATCCTGCCCGCGTACATCACGTATATCCTGTCGGCGATCATCGACATAAGGGCTATGTCATGAGTTATGAATATTATGGACAGCCCGAGCTCCTTCCTCAACTGCTTCAGAAGGTTAATTATGTGGGTCTGCGTTATAACGTCGAGGGCCGTGGTCGGCTCGTCAGCTATGAGTACCCTGGGGTCAAGGGCCAGGGACATGGCTATGAACGCCCTCTGCCTCTGGCCGCCGCTCAGCTCGTGTGGGTACCTGTCAGCGAGTGAGGGGTCCAGGTTCACCATCTTCATGAGCTCGTCGACCCTGCGGTCCGGGTCGCCTGCGTAGCCGTGGACCTCCAGGACCTCCTTTATCTGATATCTGATCTTGTATACAGGCGTAAAGCCATTCATTGATCCCTGGAACACCATCGCTATCTTCTTCCAGCGGTACTCTGCGTTGAAGACCTTCTCAGGCAGACCGAGGATCTCGGTGCCCTCTAGGTATATCTTTCCACCCTCTATGACGCCAGGCGGCATGATAAGCCTCATTATGCCAAGGGCCAGCGTGCTCTTGCCGCTCCCGCTCTCCCCGGCGACCCCTATTATCTCGCCCTTGTCAAGGTATAGGTCGACGTCGTCTACCGCCCTCACTTTCCCCCTTGGCATGTGGAAGTATATCCTTAGGCCCTCGACCTGCAGCAGGTGCAAACTGCTTCCCTTCAACCGACTGACCTCCTCACCTTTAGCATTAATAACTTTATGATATGGGAGGTGTCCCCCTGAAGTCCCTCCCTTAATGGTCGCAAGTCCAAAATTACGTCGTCACAGGAGGAGCTTCAGGGAGTCCAGGTACTGGACGCCCTCTACGTCGCTGAGGCTGAAGCCGTAGTGCACCCTCAGGAATTTCGCCCTGAAGGCCTTGACCTCCTCCCTGACCTTCGCTGGGTCATCGCCCTTTATCACGACCCTCTCCATGAGGTCCGCTATAGTCTCCATCTCGTCCTCCTTCATGCCGAACCTGGTCATCTCCTGGACGCCTATGCGGAGACCGCTCGGGTTCTTGAGGGCCTCGGGCGGGTCGTGAGGCAGCAGGTTCCTGTTAACTATTATGTTGGCCTGCTCGAGGAGGGCCGCCGCCTTCGCCCCTCCGCCCTGGGGACTAACGTCAACTAGGACCTGGTGGCTCATGGTGTAGCCCAGCGACTCGGCAAGGACCTTGAACCCCCTCTCGGCGAGGGCCTCTGCCAGCCTCCTCGCGTTCTTAACTATCTGCTCGGCGTACTGGCGGCCGAACTCGATCATCTCAAGGGCGGTCACGGCAGTAGCCGGCAGCCTGTGGAGGTGGTGGTTGCTGACGAACCACGGGAATATGGTCTTGCCGACCTCCTTGAAGACCTCCCTGTCAGAGGCTACTATAACCCCGCCCTGGGGGCCGGGGAAGGTCTTGTGCGTCGAGGCGGTCATCAAGTCGGCCCCGTGCTTCAGCGGGTTCTCCCACACGCCACCAGCTATGAGGCCCAGCACGTGGGCGGCGTCGTAGACCAGCTTTCCGCCAACCGAGTGGGCTGCCTCCGATATCTCCTTGACGGGGTGGGGGAAGAGGTATACGCTCCCGCCGAGCACTGCGAACTTGGGCTTCACTTCCTCTATTACCTTGACGGCCCTATCAATGTCTACGTTCATCCTCTCCTCGTCATACGGAAGCTCGACCTGCTCTATGCCGAGGGCCCCGAGCGTCCCGAACTTGGTGTGGCTCACGTGGGCGCCAGCCTGCACCGGGGCTATGACAGCCTGGTCCCCTGGCTGCGCCAGCACCCTGAAGACCGCGGCGTTAGCGACGGTGCCGCTTATGGGCCTGAGGTCGACCATGTCAGTGTCGAACAGCCTCCCCATAAGCTGGTCGGCCATCACCTCAAGCTCGTCTATGAACCTGGTGCCCTGGTAGTGCCTCTTGAACGGCTTTCCCTCAGCGTACCTGTGCATGGGGTCGCTGAGGTAGACGGCCATGGCCACGGGCGACATGACGTTCTCGCTGGCTATGAGGTTGACGGTCTCCCTAAGCCTCCAGACGTTGTGGGTGTTGGTGAGCTCAATGACCTTCAGGAGGTCCTCACGCACGCCCATACGGCTCACTCGGCTGCCCTACGCTTTTCTGGAGGATAAATCCCTGCAACGTTTTCTAGACAGTACCTGACGGCTAACGAGTAAACCTTACCTAACAGCTTATCGCTAACATGCGGGGAGGGGCTCTTCTAAGTAGTACTCGCCAAGGTAAGGCACGGGATTACTCTCCTCAACGCTAAAAATCCTTCTCAAGACCAGTATTCCGCTGGCGAATTACCCGGTCCGGACAGGAGGGTGTATGTAATGCTCAACCTGGTAGTGAGGCAGTCCCCATGGGATGACGATATTGTCGTCAGGGCAGCTTTGAGGGCCGCGATGAAGCTGATGGAGGAGTACTCCCTTATGGCGTTCGTTGACGTAGTTAACGAGACTATCGGCCACAACCCCTTCCACAGCGGCCCTGTCGTCGTCATAGGCCAGAAGGAGATCACTGTCGACCCCGCTCTTATCGACGAGGGCGAGCTCGTCGAGACGATAGTTCAGGCGGCGGTTGAGGCCGCGGGCCTCGGAGTTAACGGCACGGTTGAGGAGCCGAGGGCCGAGCAGGCAGTAGGTACGGCACTTGCGGCCTAACGAGCTCCCGCGGCGACTTTAGGACGCCTGAGGCCCCTGGCTGGCGTCCCTCTGCTCCACCACGATCCTTGTCCTGTGTGGTAGCTTTGATGCGGCCCTCCTCAGGGCCTCCCTAATCTTCTCGAGGTCTGACGCCCTGCCGTATACCTCTATGACGGGGTCCCCTGTGTTGACTATGGCGGCTACGCCTATAGGGGTCCCAAAGGACAGCCTCATGCCGTCCTGAAGCCTGTCCGCGCCGGCAAAGGCCATCATCTTGTTCTCCCTTATCACCTGATGGGGGTACTTCTTGACGACCATGAAGTAGTTCTGGTCGCCCACGTAGGTTGAGAGGTACTTGGAGGCCGCCACCCTCGCGGCCTCCAGGGCGTTCGACCTTATCTGGCCCCCCTCAAGGGCCACAAGGGAGACCTTGACCTCATACGACTCAGCTAAGGCTGGCGTGCCAGCCGTGAACTTTGTTATCTTGGGCGGCGGCGCGCCGTGAATATACTCCTTCCTAGTGTAGGGCTGGCTCGTTACGTGCGAGTAACAGCGGCCCGGCCTCATGGGCATTAGTCAGCTCACCACGGTCCAGGACCCCACCGATCTTTTAAACGTTACCCAGGCCACTCAGTTGGGACCCCGATTGAGCTCGGTCGACCAGTTGATCAGGCTCCTTGATGAGGTGCTCCCCAGGGAGGCCGACTCTGTCGACAGGGACAACCGCGTGAGCCCTGAGCTCCTTCAGTCCCTCAAGGAAGCCGGCGCGTTCAACTCCCTATCCATCGGCCTCGGGGACCTGCTAAGGGCCGTCAGGTTCGCCTCGAAGTGGAGCCCTGCCGTCGCCCACATAGTGACGACATCGGCTGTCGTGGCCAGGAGGGTCAGGCAGGACGGCAGGATATACTCGCTGTGCGTCACCGAGCCAGGGGGCGGGACGGACATCAAGGCCAACCTCAGGACGACCGCCGAGGAGAGGCCTGGGGGTGAGGCATACATATCAGGCGAGAAGGTCTTCGCGAGCAACGCCGTCTACGCCACGCACTTCCTCGTCCTCGCCCATGGCCCCTCCGGCCCTACCATCTACCTGGCCGAGGCGGGCCCTGGGGTAAAGGTGGAGGCGCTGGAGCTGTTCACGTTCAGGGGCGCCGGCGTCTCCAGGGTCGTGTTCGAGGGGGCCCACGCGGTGAGGGTCGGCACACCGGGCAAGGGCATAAGGGAGGCGCTGGAGGCGATCAACCTCGAGAGGCTCAGCTACGGCGCTATAGGCCTGGGAATTAAGGACGGGTCTTTCGAGGAGGTGGGCCCCAGGGCGCTGTCAAAGAGGATATTCGGGGTCGAGCTCGGCGACTACCAGGGGATAAGGTGGTCGCTGGCCGACATTGAGGCCAGGTCAAGGGCCCTCGAGGCTCTCCTTGACGCGGCCGCTTCAAGAGCCGACTCCCAGGGCTACGTGGACCCTTATGACGCTGCCGTGGCCAAGGTGCTTGGGGCCGAGGTGTCGCAGAGGGCCACCTGGCTCGCCATGCAGGTCATGGGCGGATCCGGCTTCTCAAACCCAAGGCTCGAGAGGCTCACAAGGGACGCGAGGATGCTCGACATAGGCGCGGGGGCGCGGGAGGTCATACTTGACTTCATAGGGGAGCAGGCCGTCAGGAAGTACAGGGGACACTAGTAAGTGAATAATGGCACTAAGTATTAATAGAGAAAAATTTTATAAGTTCTGACCGCTGGCACAGCACTGCGGATGAGCCATGGAGGTGTCCCCCTTCAAGGCCCTTAGGGCCATGATCCAGTGCGCCTCCATACCGGACCCTGACGTCTCGGCCCATATCGTCTGGGTCCTCCTCGAGAAGAAGGAGATCAGCGTTAAGGACCTGACCAAGGAGCTCAACGTGAGCTACCCTCTTGTGCTTAGGGTAATCAATGACCTTACCGGCCTTGGCATAGTCACCACTAGCAAGCTCAAGGTCGAGGGAAGGGGGAGGCCGAGGAAGCTTGTCAGGATAAACCTTCAGAAGCTCGCGAGCCTCCTCGACGACTGCAGGAAGGACCTAGACGAGGTGCAGGCCCTGGTCTCGTCTAAGGCTAACGCGCCTGTCGCTACTGGGCAGACGAGCTGAGGGCGTCGACGAACTCCTCCATCGCCTTTTCCGGCTCCTTTGACTTCATGACAGCGCTCGCCAGCAGGACCCCTGATGCCCCGAGCTCGACCGCCCTCACTACGTCCTCTCTGTACGTTATCCCAGCGCCCGCCAGGACGGGTATGTCGGCAATTGACTTAACGGCCCTAACACCCTCCGTGATCACCTCAGGCCGGGCCCTTGAGACCGATATCCCGGTCCCTATCAGCTCCGGCGGCTCTATCGCTATGAAGTCGGGCCTTAGATACGCGAGGCCCGAGGCCTCCCCGGGCGTGTCTGCGCAGGCCATAACCTCAAGTCCCTCGGACTTTACGGCCCTCACGACCCTCTCTACGTCCCTGTAAACGAGCTTGTGCTCGCTGTGGTTGACAAGCGTCCCCTTCACGCCTAGGTACCTCAGGGCGGCGGCTGGGAGGTACCCGGTGAAGGCCCCCATGTCGACGGGGTCCACATGCTCTACGTAGACGTCATCGTGCTCGCCGAGGACCTTTCCAGCGACTGCTGCGGGTACTATCAATATTACCCTGATGCCCTGGTACCTTGAGGATAGCCTAGAGGCAGCCCTAGCGATCTGCGCCGAAGCCTCGTTGAAGGCGGTCTCGTACGCCTTGTAGTTGAGCGCGAATACCAGCCTGCCCATGCCCTAACCCCTTTACCTGTCAGTCCCCGTGGGTCGGCTCTAGCAGCTCCTCCCTCCTTATTATGGGCTTGTAGCCCAGGTCGAAGGGCCTGAACCTGTTCTCCAGCCTCTTCAGTACGTCAGGGAGCGTGGTGTACTCCATCTCCTCGGGACCGAGCCTGTGAGGCATGAACGGGCCGTGCCTCCTCATATACTCCGTGACCACCTGGGCCAGCCTCCTGGTCTCATCGAACGCCACGTCGTCGAATAGGTCGGTGGGCCCTATCAGCCTGCCGTCCTTTACGTTGAAGCCGAGGCCGAGGACCCTTGGCGGGCCGTCAAACCTAGTCATCTTCGCGTCCTTCATGCCGACCGGCATTAGCGGGCCGGCGTGGCTCCCCCTCATCCAGCCAGCAACGAGGTGGGGGAACGAGAAGGCCTCAAGGATCTCGCCCAGCGCTGGGAACCCTGACTGGGCCCTCACTACCATTACGGGGTCGTCCTTGCCTACGTACTTGCCTGCTATCAGGTTAAGCCTCTCTGAGCTGACAACGGAGGCTGGCTCGCCGTCCTTGCGGTGCACGTACTTAACCACGTACCTTGAGGTGGTCCCTATGAGCGCCAGTAGGTCGTAGAGCTCCTCAGGGGCCCTGAGGTCAACCGCCCTCCCCTCCATCACATCAAGCACCGTGAACACGAACCCATCGTGGAGCTTCGGGTCTATCACGAGACCGGCCGTGTTGAACGGGTCCGCGAATATCCTGAAGAGTGGGAGGTTGAACGCGCTGGGCTCGGTCTTGTCAGCCATGAATACCGCTATAGGCTCTGATGGCCTCTCACGGATCTCAAGCTCTGCGACGCCGGGGCCAAGCCCCCTGACGTTGCCGCTGAACGTGTCGCTCAGCAGGTCCTGTCCGGCGGCGTAGAGGCCCAGCTCCTTGGCGACCTTGGTGGCCTCCTTGAACGCATCCCAGGCCAGGCCGTGCACGCTCGGGTCGTTGGGTCCCTTGAAGTGCGTCATTATCAGCTGGACGTCATCGCCTACGTGGGTCACGTAGAAGTCAGCTATGACCCCCTGCCTCTTCCCCTCGGCGAGGATCCTTGAGGCGGCCAGTAAGGTGTCGGGGTGAGCCTTGTGGTGCCCCGCCAGGCTACCAATGTCGGCCTTTATGACACTAACTGTCGTGAGCCTCTTCTCCTGGGACATAAGAGTTCACCGCTAACAGGTCACTTGACCTTGTTTCTCCGCAGCTTTTATAGGTTGTAACGTGGATCACGCAATACGCAACGCCGTCCCCCTCACCAGGGAACTGACTTGAGGCCTAGCCTGTAGGCCCCCCAGTTCGTGGCCCTGTGAAGGCCATATATCACTACCGCCCACAGGAGCTCGTCGGGGAGCGGGAACGTTACCCCCTTCGCGTACAGGAGGATGAGGGCAAACAAGTAGAAGCCGAGCTGGTCCAGGACCGGGGCCCGAGCCCCCCTCTCCAGGCCGACGCGGCGCTTCAGAAAGGACCCAAGGAGGTCCCCTATGAGGGCCCCAAGAGACGACAAAGCGCCGTAAGGTATTATCATTGGCCCCACGAAGGCGGCCTCAACTGATGAGACAAGCGTGCCGGCGGTCAGCCCGCCTAGGAGCCCACCCCAGGTCTTGCCGTCCCCAAAGACCCTCCTCCCATCGATGAACCTTCGCCCGAAGTCGATAGGGGGAGGGCCATGCATCACGACAGGGGCCCCGTTGGCCACCATAGCCGGGACTATGTAAACTATCAGCTCAACGAGGCCCCTAACGAGCTCATCAACGTAGGAGCCTCGGGCCGCATGTTGACCCGTGGCCGGCATAAGCCAGATCGCGGCAAGCGACAAAGTCGCGATAGAGCTAACCGTTGAAAGGCCGCCCCTGTAGGCTGCCATCCCTGCCCCAGGCTGCGACGTCTCCTTGTTATTTAATGCCTTACCCAACGGTGGCCTTGAACGGGCAGGACGGGCACCCCTTCGTTAGCGATCGACGCTATGCCCAGGACGCAAGTAATGTGGTGCGGGGGGTGGGCTTTGAACCCACGCAGGCCTACGCCATCGGGCCCTCAGCCCGACCCCTTTGACCAGGCTCGGGCACCCCCGCACCTTGGGGTACGCGGGGAGGCAAGTGTATATAAACGGTTCGCTCACGTCCGTAGGCGAGAGCGCGAAGACGTGTTAAAACAGAGGGGGTAACTGAGGTGGAGGGATCCGAGGACGAGTCGGCGGCCCTAAGGACGAAGGCCATGGCGAGGCTTCTCAAGAACATAACGGTCAGGACGCTCTGGATTTACGTGCTAGCAGTCCTGAAGGAGGGGCCTGCCTACCCCTACCACGTGAAGAAGAGCATAATGGGGAGGTTCTCGTTCAACCCGCCAACAGTTACCCTGTACACCGTGATGTACAGGCTCGAGCGCGAGGGGCTGATCAGGAAGACGGAGTCGGGCACCTATGAGATAACGGAGCTCGGCCTTCATGCCCTCAGGGAGGGGGCAAAGCTGCTGGGCGAGCTGAGCCGAAGGATCTCGGATGCCACCTCCTAGGCCTCGTTGAGATCGGTGCTCCTCATCCGGGCGTCGGTGCAGGTCAGCTAACTCATCGGCCAGAACCCTTAAGGGCCCCAAGGGGTAATCTAGCTTATGATGGCCGAGTTTGAGCGAGGCCGAGCTGCAGGAGGTGCTGGTAGAGTACGCGGGCTCCAGAGTTAGAGCGCTGAAGGAGAGGGAGACCGGACTCCTCGTCTGCCCCATCTGCAGGAGGGCGAGGTTCGCGACTCCCTCAGACCTGCTGGCGCACCTCGTGGCCCACGCAAAGGGAACCCTTGACAAGAGGAGACAACCGCCGTCAAGGACCAAGCAGGCGGGTGAGGGAGAGTCATGAGCCAGGACGGCCCGCTGACGTGTAAGGTCATGGACTACACGTTAACGTTTCCGCCGGGGGTCAGGGACCTCAAGGGTATCGTCGTCCTTCAGCTGCCGCCTGGGCTCAAGAGGGCCTCAGTCGACCTTGTCGAGTGCCTAAGATCCATTGGCATCGACCCAGTCGTCGAGGTCGACCCTACCTTTGGATCCTGTGACCTGCACGTACCCCAGATCAGGGAGACCCTAGGCGACGGCGCGACGATCCTCCACGCTGGGCACACCCCGTACCCGCCCGAGCTTTCGACACAGCCGTCCCAGAGAGGGACCAGGGTCCTGTACGTCAACGTGACCTTCGACAGGCCCCCATCAGAGGGCGCGCTTGCCAGGGCCGCTGAGCTCCTGGCGTCCAGGGCCGTTAGAAGGGTCTCGGTCCTGACGACGGCCCAGCATGTCAACGTCTACGACCTCGTTGTCAGGGCGCTTGGCTCTCATGGCCTCAGCGTCCTTCGGGCTGGCTCTTACCTTCCCTACCTGTATGAGGGCCAGGTCCTAGGATGCGACTACAGAGCCGTCCCCAAGGCCGCAGAGGGCTACGTCATGCTTGGAGGAGGGGCCTTCCACGCCCTCGGCCTCTACCTCGCCACGCTCAAGCCCGTCGTCCAGGTTGACCCCTACAGGCAGGAGGCCAGGGACGTGACAGGTGACGGCGAGAGGCTGCTGAGGGTGAGGCTCAAGAGGGTGTCAGACGCCATCGACGCCAACAGGTGGGGCGTCATCACTGGCCTGAAGACTGGCCAGCACAGGCCGTGGGTGACTAACGCCATCCTGGCCTCGATGAGACATCACAACAAGAGGTACGTAATGCTGGCCTCTGACCTCCTGACTTCAACGTACCTTCGGGACGTCGACAGCGACTGGTTTCAGGCCTTCGTTGTGACCAGCTGCCCTCGCCTCCCCATAGATGACCTCCAGGACTACGAGAAGCCCGTGCTGACGCCCGGCGAGGCCTTTATGGCGCTTCAGGGGAGGCTCGAGCCCTACATATTCCCGTGGTAGCCGCCATGTCCCTCGGAAGGCTCAAGGTGCTGCTCGAGCAGCTGATACCAACAATAGAGTCGCCTAGCAGGGCCCTCGAGCAGTACACGACGCCAGCCGAGATCGCACTCGCCATGGCCTCGTGGGCCAGGGATGCCGGTATCCTGGAGGGCTCAGCGGTCGTGGACCTCGGCGCGGGCACGTGCAGGATAGCCGTGGCGGCCCTACTCCTTGGGGCCAGGACTGCCGTTGCCGTGGACGTGGATGAGAGGCCCGCCCCTGCCTGCCTCTCTGCGGCGGAGAGGCTTGGCCTTAGGGGAAGGCTCTCATATATAGTTGGTTACCTGTCAAGCTCGTCAGGGCCCCTAAGGCCGGGCTTATCAGACATAGTCATGATGAACCCCCCGTTCGGCGTGTGGCGCCGTGGCGCTGACAGGGAGTTCCTCGAGTACGCAATGTACCTCAGGCCCAGGGCCGTCATAGCCGTGGTCAAGTCCGGCAACCTGGAGTTCCACAGGCGCCTAGCGCTAGGCCAGGGCTACAGGCTGAAGCTTATAGGGGTGTACGATTTCCCTATACCTGCCTCCATGCCGCACCACAGGAGCAGGGTAAGGAGGGTGAAGGTGGACATAGTTGAGCTCTCAAGGGAGTAGGAGGGTGGCCCCCGGGGACGTCATAGGCGTTGAGGAGGAGTACGTCGAGGGGGGTAACGTCTACTTGGAGCCCTCGACGGGCCTCCTCAGGTCTTCCCTCCTGGGCGTCCTAAGGGCAGACAACGCCAGCAAGGCCGCATACGTCGAGGCCGCAAGGCCGCTGAGGGCCCCAAGGAAGGGCTCAATAGTCGTAGGCATGGTGACGCAGGTAAGGGAGAGCCTCGCCTTCGCTGAGCTCTACGGTGAGCTTTCACTTGACCCCAGGCCTAGGTGGCTGAGGGAGTACTCGGGCAGGCTACCGGCCGTAATAACGGTGGAGCAGATGTCTGACGGCAGGGTTGACGACATATACTCCCTCATCAGGCCGACCGACATAATAGTCGGCAGGGTCGTCAGCACCATCAGCCCGTACCTCATATCCCTTAAGGGGCAACAGTTCGGGGTCCTGCACGCCTTCTGCTCCCGCTGCGGCTCGCTCATGAACCCTGAGAACGACGGTTTCAGGTGCCCGAGGTGCGGGAACTTCGAGAAGAGGAAGGTCTCTGGGCTCGTGGGCGTGAAAGGCCTCACCATAGAGGTCAGGAGGATCGGCATGGTTACGTACTAGGGTTGGCTCATGAGGTACGAGTTCTCATTTAAGGTAACAGGGCTGACCGAGGAGGGGATCCAGAGGATAATAGACCGCGTCTCGGAGCTCGTGCCGGCCGAGTCCCTCAGCGTTGAGGTAAGGGGTGAAAGGCTAAGAGTAGTCATAACGGGACCCTCAAGGCCTCCCAACAGCGTCAGGCTGTCCCTGCGGAGGGCGCTCTCAGAGGCTGTGCCTCCCCGCGGCTACAGGACGAAGATGAGCGTTAGGGAGGTGGTGGGTAACCCGTCGACGCCTGCCGACCTAGTGGCCGAGGCGCTGAGGATGTCAGGTTACGACAGCCGGGCCGAGGACGACTACGTGGTTACTCAGGCGCCGAGGCCTGTCGCCGAGGAGGCCGCGAGGAAGGCAGCGGCAGCCTGGCGCGAGGTCCTGAAGCAGGGTCAGCTAAGCGGGGCTGCGAGGAAGGCCCTCACGCTTGCCTCCCTCATCACATCGAGGTCCCTCGCCGAGCTCCTGGAGTCGGGGGTCAGGGCGGGCGTGCTCATCAGGCAGGAAAATAATAAAATCCAGACGGCCTTTGACTGGAGGACAGCGGCTGAAA
>CAYFFY010000004.1:0-26128 GCA_964342635.1 uncultured Desulfurococcales archaeon | reverse complement strand
TCGAGTCCTCCATTACGTAGAACGGGTTCCTGACCATTATCTCGCCCACGGGCACACTCCTCGACAGCCCCTTGACTACGACCTCGCGGACGATGTCGCTCTTCGTCACGATTCCGATAAGGTTGTCCTGCTCGTCAACTATCACGACGGAGCCCACCCCGTTATCTATCATGATCTTGGCGACATCATTGGTGGGAACTAGGGGGGTGGCCTTTATCACGGGGGTCCTCATTACGTCCCTGACCAGGGCTGACTCTGCCAAGTCTGCCACCACTGCGTGAGGGGCGAGGGGGCATTAATTTTCATGGAATCCTTACCTCCAGCGAGGAAAGCGGGGTTCTCAGCGTTATCTGCTTGGCCTCGGTGAGGTGCCTTGTTGACCGAGGCGGCAGCAGCCTCCCGCTTCCCGCGGCCTTCAGCACGAGGTCCTTCGTTGGCCTTGGAGGGACTACGAGCAGGGACGGGTCCCTGACGCTGTAAACGTCCGTCGCGACCATTACGAGCTCATGCCCCGCCTCCTCAAGGCTTAGCAGGTCATAGTACGCGCTGTCGCCGTCGCCGAGCCAGGCGATTACGGACCCGCTAGCCGTCCGTCTCAGCCTGAGGACCTCAGCTATCCTCCTCAGGTCCTCAAGGGCTTCCAGGTCGTAGACCCGGACCCAGCCGCTAAGGGAGACGGACTCGTAGTTGACCAGGGCCACGGGGGCGAGGGAGGCGCCGAGCTCCTGCAGCGCCCTCAGCCTGTGAGAGCCGTCCAGGACTATAAGGGACCTGGCCTCTACGACGAGCGGCCTCAGGACGGCCCCGCTCGCCCTTATAGCGTGGACGAGCTCCTTGACATGCCTTTCCAGGGCCAGCTCGTGCGGCCTGAGGGAGGACAATGGGAGCTTTGTGAGAATGATTGACCCGTTAGCGGCGGCAAAGGCTCATCATCTCTCCCCGTCCTATGCCGGGGCGGACCTTTAAAACGCCGTTACGGAAGGCCGTCCGGTATGGTCATTTAAATACCCCACCCCCCACGGGCTATAAGGCCCTGTCCTGCATAAGCAGGAAGGGCCACGTAAGGAAAGGGAGTGTGTGGCGTGTCGGAGGGGAACGTCCCTCGTAAGGTCTCGGACCTTCACGAGGGTGAGGACAACGTAGACATAAAGGTCCGTGTTATTAGCGCGGAGCCTCCCAAGACTATACACACGCAGAGGGGAGACAGGACGATCAGTGAGGCCATAGTGGGCGACGAGACCGGGAGGATAAAGCTGACGGCGTGGGGCAACCAGGCCGGCAAGCTGCAGGAAGGGGATGCCGTAGAGCTGAAGGGCGCCTGGACCACGGCCTTCAGGGGCCAGGTCCAGCTGAACATAGGAAGCCGCGGCTCCATAGAGAAGATAGATGACTCCGAGGTGCCAAAGGTCGAGGACATACCTGAGAAGACGCCAGCCGCCCAGGGCGGGCCGAGGCCGCCCAGGAGGGAGTTCAGGAGGCCGTACGGCAGAAGGGGAGGCGGGAGGGGAGGCTTCCGCTCAACCTCTGAGGAAGGGGACCTCTGAGCCGTAGGCCTTTTACGTAGGGTTAAAATCATAGTCGGTTTTTCCTGGGAACCTGTAGGGTGTTCCTGAGTGCCCAGCAGGCTTGCCGGAGACACCTACGTGGAGCGGGGGAGCCCCTCAACCGTAATATACGTACAGGGACAGACGGCGTTCCTTATAGACCCTGGGCAGGGCGAGGACAGGCCGGAGAGGCTGAGGAAGGCCATTAGGGCTCTCGGCGCGGATCACGTAGTCGTCCTTCTCACGCACTATCACAGCGACCACGTTGACGCCGTCGAGGGGCTGTCACCCGTCGAAGTCGTGGCCAGCGAGCGTGACGCGCCCATGGTCAGGGACCCCGAGCTGAGGGTGCTCTCAACCTTCAACTACCCGCTGCCGCCAACCGACCCGTCCCTGATGTACAGGGCAGGGCCGGTAAGGGTGACCCACGAGCTCCACGACGAGGAGCAGCATTACGGCCCGATAGAGGTCCTAAGGCTGCCGGGCCACACGGAGGGCCACCTCGCCTACGCCACCCCGGACGGGGTACTTCACGCGGGTGACTCGCTCTTCGGTGACAGGGTCCTGCAGAAGTATGGGGTGCCCTATCACAAGTACCCGTGCGACTCGATGGAGAGCCTCGGGAGGCTCTCCTCGGCGATCTCCAGGTACGACCACGTTGTGCCGGGCCACGGGCCCATAGTAAGGGGGCACGAGGCGGGCGCGCTGATTGACCTCAACCTGTCGGCGCTGAGGTCGCTAGTGGAACGGGTAGAGGAGGCCCTGAGGTCGCCCTCAGACGTTAGGGAGATAGTGCAGTACGTGGCCAGGGCCCACCCTGACGCTTCCTGGACCCCTGACAATTTGATGCTCCTGGAGGCGTCCGTGAAGGGCGTCATAAGGTGCCTGAGGGCCAAAGGGGAGCTGGCCGAGGAGGTCTCTGACGGGGTGCTCAGGTGGAGGCTGAGGGCCTAGGAGGGCTTAGCCTCCACATAGGCGTAGATGGTTACGCTGGCCGTCGATAGGGACGCCCTGTTCATAATTACTATCGAGTACCCGCCGGGCCCAGGGAGGGGCTTAGCCACCCTAAGGGAGGTCACGCCAGGCTCGTAGAGCAATGAAGGCGCGCCTCCGCTCCGCATCAGGGAGCTTAGGTCGGAGGAGTTGACCAGGTATAAGAAGACGGGCTGGCTGGAGTTCAACACGATGGAGATGGAGGCGGAGCTCTCGTTGGCGGGGACCGTGAAGTTGACCACGTAGGACGCCAGGGGCTCAATGGTAAGGGTTGAGTTGACCACCACGTACTCGCGCTGGAAGGCCCGCGACGCCCTCATAACGGTTAAGGCGACAAGCAGTATGGCGACCGCGACTGCTATGGCGACCGCGGCCCCTATAAGGATACGGCTTTTCCCCTTGTATATTGTGTACAGGGCCCGTCCCTGTCCGTTACAGTTAACACCCAAGGAATATTAGCGTTGAGCCTCCTCGCTTGCTATCCCGATAATCCTAAAGGCTGCGACCCTCCTCTGCCCCGCCGGCCCCTCCGGCTCAACGAGCTTCACTATCTCGGCCCTGACGCCCTTCCCCTCAAGCACGTACTTCAGGTCGTCTATCCAGTCGTAGAGGCCGCAGGTCTCGCAGTAGCTCCCATCGAAGGACACGTAGAAGGTGTCCCCCTTCCTTGTAACTACCCGGGCGACCGCCTCAGGGGCCCTGTACCTGTTGTACTCCTTAACGGCCTCCCTGAACCTCCTGGCCTCCTCCAACCTCAGCACCTGGCCCCCAGCCCCTGGAGGGCCCTCTCGGCCGCTGACCTCGGATCCTGCGACTTAGTTATGGCGGAGCCTATGATCACTATGTCCGCACCCGCCCTCACGACGGCCCCCACGTCCTCGGGCTTTATGCCGCCAGCGACCGCGACAGGCCCCTTGAAGAGCTCCTTGGCCTTCCTCACGACGTCAAGCACCTGTGAGGCGGTCAGGCCGAGGGCCCTCTGGACGTCGATCCCGACGTGTATCAGGAACACGTCGACACCGGCCCTCCTCGCCTTATCAATCCACGAGGACAGGTCCGTGAAGCCCATGGAGTCCCCATAAACGTCAGCCCCCGCCTCCTCTGCTGCGGTCACCGCCTCCCTGATGGTCTCGTCGCTCGCGGCCAGCAGGACGCTCATGGCGTCAGCGCCGGACCCCAGAACGAGGCGGGCCTCAAGGCCGCCAACGTCCATGGTCTTGGTGTCCGCCATGAGGAGGTGCTGGCCAGGTATCGACCTGAGGACCCTGACGCTCTTCACGCCCTCGGCCTTTATCAGAGGGGTGCCGGCCTCCAATATCACGGCCTTCCCAATAGAGGTGAGAGAGCCGACCCTGACGGCGCTCTCGAGGTCAGTGAAGTCTAGGGCAACCTGTAGCAGGCCCCCGCACTCAAGGACCCTGTCGGCGACCCTCCCCAATCATCACACCCTCTTGCCGCTGGCCCTCGGGGCTTTCAACGTTATTAGGTATTACTGGGTAGATCAGCCAGGGAGAGGCCCTGAGGGCAGGCGTCGTCATAGCACATATGGCTGACGTCCACCTTGGCGCGAGGAAGTACGGCGAGAGGGCGATCTATGAGGACGTCCTCCAGGCATTTGAGGAGTCCATCGAGCAGCTGACCAGGGAGCGCGTTGACGTTTTAGTGCTGTCCGGGGACCTCTTCGACTCGCCGCACCCGGACAACGACGTTATGGCCTTCGCTGTCAGGAAGCTGAGGCAGCTGACGTCAAGGGGGGTCAGGGTGATAGCTGCGAGGGGGGAGCATGACACGCCAGGGAGAAAGGAGAAGTCCCCCCTCGACGTGTTGTCGGCAGCGATTGAGGGCTTCCAGGCGCCGTTTCCGTCAGGCGCTAGGGGGGATGAGCTGCTGGACCTGATTACGGTAAGGATGAACGGCGTCGGGTTCGTCGTTCACCCCTTCCTGAAGGTTAGCGTCGACGAGAGGAGGGAGCTCTACGCTAGCGTCCTCAGGCCGCTCTACGAGAGGAGGGTCAAGGAGCTTAAGTCCTCCGGGCTGAAGACGGTGTTCGTGGCGCACTTCTCAGTGGAGCCTATACTAATGTATGACGCGGTTGCCAACCTCACGGAGCTGCCGGAGGCCGACTACGTTGCCCTCGGCCACGTGCACAGGAGGTGCATCAGGTGCGTCACGCCCCCAGGCAGGACAGGGGTATGGTACGCGTACCCGGGCTCCCTCTACCCACTTGACGTCAGCGAGTCGGAGCTCCAGCACCGTAGGGGACCCCTCCTTGTCGATCTGACGGGGCAGGAGCCCTCCGTGCAGGAGATTGATGTGGCCGTGAGGAGGCACTACGTAGTTGAGGCCGAGCTGAGGGACCCAAAGGACGTAGAGGGGGCCCTCAGGGCTGCCCTCGGTAACGTCACGAGGCCCCCGCAGGGGAAGGAGCCGCTGGTACATGTAAGGCTCAGGGTTGGCGTGAAGGTGCCGACCAGGCTCGTCGAGCTGGCCTCGGCTAAGGTCGCCAGGGAGAGGGGCGTTATAGTTGTGCCTCACATGACAAGGGTGTCTGAGGAGGGCGAGGCCGCGCCCGCTAGGGAGGCGAAGGGCCCGGAGGGCCTGAGCCCGATCGACGTGTTCAGGTCGGAGCTTCGCCTAGACGAGTTCACGTCAAAGGTGCTCGCGGAGCTCATAACTGCCGCCTCCGAGGGCAGCGAGGAGGGCGTCGAGGACGCCCTCGAGAAGCTCGCCTCCTGGCCCAAGTCCCTTGAGCTGCTGAGGGGGCTTGCGTCACAATGACATACATAATAAGGTCGATCTCGCTTACAAACTTCCTCAGCCATGAGAGCACCACGATCAAGTTCCCGCAGGGGAGCGTCGCGCTCATAGGCGAGAACGGGGCCGGCAAGACCAGCGTCTTCGAGGCTATATACTATGCCCTCACGGGCTTCGGCTGGAGGGGCAAGGCCTCCGACCTGGTACAGATAGGCAAGCAGAGGGCTACGATCGAGCTCCAGCTCGAGGACCCGCTCTCAGGCTCACAGGCCGTCGCGAGGGTCGTGATTGAGAAGCGCAGGGGGGCCACGACGTCCTCATATCAGCTTAAGGTTGACGGCAAGGTTGTCGCCACAACTGCCACGGCCTACAAGGAGGAGGTGGCGAGGCTTCTTGGGCTTCACGGCGTCACCGACTACAGGTCCTTCATAGAGTCCGCGGTCATAATAAGGCAGGGAGGGCTAGCCCAGATAGCCTCCATCCTTTCAAGCGAGGAGAGCAAGAGGCTCAAGGAGCTGGTAGAGAGCGCCATCGGTGTGCCGCAGCTCGAGAAGGCCGCCGAGGCGATAAGGTCCCACACCATAAAGGCCTTGAGGGGCGACGGAAGCATCGTCATGGCCTTTGACGTGGGGCCGAGACGGAGGGTTGAGGTGCTCAAGGCGATACAGGCAGCAAGGGACATCAGGAGGACGAGGCTGGCCGAGGTAAAGGAGCTCGAGGCTAGGCTCTCCGAGGCTGAGAAGGCCCTGGGCTCCCTGACCGCCGAGCTCGAGGCGGTCACCAAGGCCGCCGACGAGGCCTGTAGGGCGGCCTCAGCGCTCGAGGCCATGAGGCAGCAGCTCTCTGAGGCCGAGAGGGCGCTTCAGGAGGAGAGGGGTAGGCTCGCGAGGCTGACCGAGCAGGCCGAGTCCATGAAGAGGAGGGCTGACGGCCTCGCCTCGTTGGCGCCGCTTGCCTCGCTCGCGTCACTTGTCGACGAGCTGGCCTCGCTTAACTCCAGGGCCGCGACGCTTGGCCAGGAGGTCAGCAGCCTCAGGCCCGTGGCCGAGGCGTACGCAGAGCTCAGGTCAAACGAGGAGGCGCACAGGGCCTACGAGGAGCTCCGCCAGAGGGTTGAGACCCTCAGGTCGAGGAGGAGCGAGCTGGCAGAGGCCCTAAGGGCGTTAGAGGCTGTGATCGAGCAGGCCAGGAGGCTGAGGACCTCAGAGTCCCAGGCGCTCGATAGGGCCAGGGCAGCGCTCGGGGCAGGCCCTGAATGTGACGAGAGCTGCCTCAGGAGGAGGCTGGTGGATGCCGAGGGCGAGGCCGAGAGGCTGAGGCTCAGGGTCCAGGAGCTCACGGTGTCCGCCGAGGCTGCCGAGCGGAGGCTAGCAGAGCTCGATGACGTAATACGGCTCCTCAGGGCCGGCGGACAGCAGGCCAGGTGCCCCGTCTGCGGCTCGCCCCTGACGCAGGAGAAGGTGAACGAGCTTATGGCCCAGCTCAGCGAGGAGGCTTCCAGGCTCAGCGCGGTCTCAAAGGCCCACAGGGAGGAGGCCCAGGCCCTCTCAGGTAAGCTGGGCGAGCTCACCGAATCCCTTGATATCGCCAGGGCCGCCCTTGCCAGCCTGTCGCAGCTTAGGTCGTCGAGGCAGGACCTTGACGAGCTGCTTGGACGTCATGACGAGGTGAGGCGCTCCCTCGAGGCCGTCGAGAGGGAGCTGTCAGACGCCGAGGAGAGGATGAGGTCCCTTGAGCGCGCTAACGCAACCTACCTAGCCTCTTCCTCCAGGCTTGAGGCGGGGGGCTTTAGGCCGCCCGAGAAGGCCAAGGAGGTCGTTGAGAGGCTCCAGGCGCTCCAGGCAGAGCTTGAGTCCGTGAGGGAAAGGGCCCAAGCCCTCGAAAGGGAGATCACGCTGAAGACGTCATCGCGTGACCTGGCCCAGGCCGTAGCCAAGGTCAAGGAGGCTGCTGAGGCCCAGGCCCAGCTAAGGGCCGTGCAGGAGTCGCTAGGCGCGATACTCTCCCAGGCGTCCGAGTCCGAGGCGAGGGTCAGGGACCTCGAGTCCAAGGTGTCGTCCCTTCGGTCACAGGTCAGGGACCTTGAGCCTAAGGTGAGGGAGTGCGAGGCGCTGAGGGGCAGGGAGAAGGAGCTAAGGGCCAGGAGGGACGCGGCTGTAAACGAGGTCGCGTCGCTTAGGTCAAGGATCGATCAGGCCAGGGCCGAGGCGCTGAGGGCAGGGGATGAGGAGGCGGCCCTCGCCAAGGCCCTCGACAAGCTTGACGCAGCGCTGGGCGCGCTCGCGTCGATCGAGAGGCTCGAGAAGGCGCTTTACAGGAGGGCCCTGGTGGGCCTTGAGAACGAGATGAACGAGGTCTTCAGGCTCTTCGGCCTGGACTACGCCAGGATCGAGGTGCGCGAGACTGGCGACTCTTTCTACTTCAGGGTCGTGGACAGGCAGGGCGTCGAGAGGCCGATATCGACCCTCAGCGGAGGTGAGCAGATGGTCGTGTCCCTCGCCTACGTGCTCGCGCTGAGCAGGATAATGCGGTCGAGGGTCGGCTTCCTGCTCCTCGACGAGCCGACGGACATGCTTGACGATGACAGGCGGAGGGCGCTAGTTGATATCCTTGGAAGGCTTACCGAGGATGGAGGCCTGCCCCAGCTAATAGTTATCACCCACCACTCAGACGTTATAGACAAGGTAGACAAGGTCTGCGTCGTTGAGAAGAGCCAGGCGGGGGTCTCAAGCGTCAGCTGCGGAGAGGGGGTGGGAGGTTGAGCCTCATATCTTGGGCCATTGAGGGGAGGGACCTGATACTGAGCCTGATAGAGGCGGAGGAGAAGGTCAAATGCGACGTGAACTGGAACCACCTAGAGCCGACCTCGCTGGCGGTCGAGGAGTACTCCGCCGAGGACGGAGGCAGCTCTCTGAGGGAGCTGAGGACCTACAAGCTCATAGCTGTCAAGGCGTGGGCCACCAGGTTTGCGGGAGGCAGCTCGGCTGGAGGGGTCCAGAAAGGCTATGTAGGCCTGATACTCCCGCAGGACTTCAGGACCACCCGAAGGGTCAGCGTATACCGTCAGGTGCTAGAGGCTGAGGTCGCAAGGCTTGCAGCGCCGCGTAATGGCCTCGCGCTGTTTGACGGCTCCCCACCCATAAGGTGGGGGAAGGTCGGCGCAAGTAGGTGGGGGGAGGCCCTGGAGTTCGCCGGGACCGTCGTGAAGAGGCACTGGCGCCACGTTTCGGCCATGAGCGGGGCTACGTGCGAGAGCGATGAGCCGGAGTGCCTAGTCGAGGTGCTGGCCTCCGCCAGGGTCAGACCGCTCTCCGCGCACTTCCTGCTGCGGCTCGCCTCGGCAGGCGCCCTGAACGGGGTCCTCTCAGAGGCGAGGGGGAAGGGCCTGGGCAAGTACTGGATAGACGCCATGGAGAACCTGGAGAGACTCGTGGTGTTCAAGGGAGCTCTGGAGGCCGTGTGGGGGAACCGGTCTACCCCGCTCTTCATAGTTAAGACGAGCAGGACAACGTCGCTGTGCGCGTCCGCCATGCCGGACGTGCACGTTATAGAGAGGACCCTCAGGGAGAGGAGGGACATGGAGCCCGGCTTCACAGCAAGGCTGTACGCCGACCTGGGGGGGTACTTCGGCCTATCGAGGGCCTCACCGGAGGGCCTTTACCCGCCAGTTAGGGCCCTGAGGGACTTCTACGAGGGGCAGGTCTCAGTCCTTAGCACATTTGTGAGGCTCAGGAGGGCTGGCTACGTCTTCAGGGTGGAGGCCGTGCTCAGGAGGGACCAGGTCGAGGGGGCTAACGAGGAGGCCCTGGCCAGGGAACTGCTTTCAAGGCTCTCCTCGCTGCCCCTGACGGTCGAGGGCTACCCTGTGGCCCTCGTGGTCGCTGACAGGAACGCGAGGGTGTCCGGGGAGGAGATGGACGGCGTGCTCAGGGCCCTCGGGGCCGACCTGGTGCCCGAGAGCAGGTCTGTGCTGAGGGTGTGAGCCGTGTCGGTTCCATGCGAGGGGGAAAGGGCGATAGGCTGGATCGTGGGGGAGAGCACGCCCAGGGTCAGCCTTGTCCTTTTTCGGGACGATGTGCCTGTCCCGCAGGTGGGGACTTACGTTGTGTCTGAGTCGTCAGCGGGCTGCGTCTTCGGGATGCTTGAGAGCGTCACGGCTGGCAACAGGCTCCTCACAGAGGACGTGACCAGCCCTGCCTCCGTTGAGGGGCTGGTGAGGACAATCAGGGAGAACCCCTCGATATCGCCCAGCTACGTGAAGGGCGTCATAAGGTGGCTCAGCGTCGAGGATAGCCTGGTGAGGCGGGGGCTCGTCGAGCTGCCCAAGGTGCCGCCGAGGCCTGGCTCTGAGGTCTACCTTGCGTCGAGGGGCCTGCTGGTTAAGATCTTCAGCCCGCCTTCGTCAGAAAAGGGGGAAGCAGGCGGCGGAAACGGCGGGCCATGGATTAACATTGGTAGGCTGATCACGGAGGAGTCCATAGGGTACAGCGTAAACGCGAACAGGCTTACCAGGCATCTCGCGGTACTCGCCGTCACCGGCGGCGGTAAGAGCAACACGGTCTGCGTTCTGGCAAGGGAGCTGGTCTCAAGCTTAGGCGGCACCGTGGTCATCTTCGACATGCACGGGGAGTACGGAGGCCTCGGCCTTGACGGGGATCACGTGAACTTCCCTCCGGTCGCGATAAACCCGCTCAAGATAACCCTAGGCGAGCTGCTTGAGCTGGCAAGGGTGCCCGACAACGCCACCAACCAGCAGAGGGCCCTCAGGAAGGCCTTGGACCGGGTGAGGAACGACATAAAGGCCAATAGGCTCGACATCGCTGACACCACGTTCGTTGACTCCCTCCTGGAGGCCCTTAGCGAGATGGACGAGGACGGCGCGGAGGGGGCGTACAAGAGGATCACGGACGTCAAGGAGAGCTACGAGGAGATACTGAGCCTCGGAGTCCCGCTCGCGCTCGACAAGGTGATAGCGCCAGGCAAGCTCAACGTCTTCGACCTCAGCGAGGTCGACGAGGGCGCGGCTGACGCCGTGGTCAGCCACTACATTAGGCGGCTTCTCATGGAGAGGAAGGCCTGGAAGCACGGGAAGGGCGGCTACCCGGTTCCTGCCGTTGTCGTCGTTGAGGAGGCGCACGTGCTGATACCCGCCAGGGGGCAGACCCTGACCAAGTACTGGGCCTCGAGGCTGGCCCGAGAGGGGAGGAAGTTCGGCGTCGGGCTCGTCATAGTGAGCCAGAGGCCAAGGAACGTGGACCCTGACGTGCTGAGCCAGACGAACAACAAGATAATACTGAGGATCGTGGAGCCCCAGGACATAAAGTACGTCCAGGACGCCAGCGAGGAGCTCAGCGAGGACCTGGCCGGCATACTCCCGAGCCTTAACCCCGGCGAGGCCATAGTAATAGGGAGCATGGTGAAGCTCCCCGCCGTGATAAAGGTTAACTACTGCGAGTGGAAGAAGTCAGGCGGCGACATAAACGTAGTCGGCGAGTGGGCGGCTTGGAGGCAGAGGCTGGCCAAGGGGGCGGAGGAGGCCAAGGACCGCATGGAGGAGCTGCTCTGAGCCCGCCCCAGCTCTTTCAGTTCTCACCATGTAGCTGCCTCGTGCTTGCCCCCTGGGAGTCGAGGGCCTTAGTCTCGTCTCCTCCTGGCTACGAGGCCAAGGTTAACTCGGGCCTCGGCAGGGCCAGGGTAACCAGGACGGGCGAGGTGATAGAGCTCCTTGCCGAGGGCAGGGAGTATAGCGTAGGGAGGGCCCTGCTTGAACGGCACTCGCAGAGGAGGTCATACCTCGCTGTGACCTCTGAGGGGGCCTACGAGGTCGAGGTAAGGACATCATCCTACTACAAGCTAGTGCCGGTCGAGGGCAGCGATGCGCCGACGCTTGAAATAGACGGTATCCACATGCACAGGGTCAGCGGCGTAACCCCGCTTGAGGACGCCAGGTCGAAGGTGAGGGCCCTCGGCGTTAGGCCCGGGTCAAGGGTCCTAGAGGTTGGGACAGGGCTTGGGTACACTGCCCTTGAAGCCCTTAGGTTGGGCGCCTCCGTTGTGGTCACGGTCGAGGTCGACGAAAACGTCCTATGGGTAGCCGAGAGGAACCCCTGGAGCTGGCACCTCGCCTCTGATAGGGTCATCGTGCTGCTGGGGGACGCCGTGGAGCTGCTCCCTCAGCTGGAGGGCCCCTTCGATTACGTGATTCACGACCCGCCCAGGCTTACGTCAAGGAGCGGGGGGCTATACGGTGTCACGCTCTACCAGGAGCTATTCAGGCTGCTCAGGCCAGGCGGAGCCTTCTTCCACTACACGGGCGAGCCCGGAAGGGCGAGGGGGAGGGCGCTGTGGGCTGGGGTCGCCTCAAGGCTTAGGGAGGTAGGGTTTGAGGAGCCTAGGTACGTTAAGGAGGCCCTGGGCGTCGTCGCGAGGAGGCCTAGACTGCCCTGAACCTCTCGCTCCACTCCTGGTAGGCCCTTAGCATCTTCTCGTCAACGCTGGGCCTCCTGCTCTTTATGGCCTCCTCGAAGTCCTCGCTCGTGATAGGCCTGAGCTCACCGCCCTTCTCGAAGTACTCCCTAACGACCCTCATGTAGGCGTCCTGCACCAGGTCCTTGATGTCGCTGCCGCTGTAGCCCTCAAGCCTCCTCGCCAGGTAGTCTACGTCGACGTTCGCGCCGCTCGGCAGCTTAGAGATCAGCATCTCCAGGAGCTGCTTCCTTGCAGCCAGGTCTGGGAGGGGCACGTAGATCCTCTTCTGGAACCTCCTTATGAACGGCTCGTCCAGGGCCCATGGCTTATTTGTGGCCGCAATTACGTATACGTGGAGCCTCTCGCTCTTGTCCTGAAGCCCGTCCATCTCCTTGAGGAACTGGTTCCTGACCCTGACCTCGCCGCCGACCTCGTTGGAGTGGACGCCGAACAGGGCGTCGACCTCATCTATGAATATTATGACAGGGGCGCCGGACTTGGCCCTGGACCTCGCGTACTCGAACAGCCTCTTAACGTTCTTCTCGCCCTCCCCAAGCCACTTGCTCATGATGCTCGCGGCGTCCGCGTAGAGGAACTCGCCAGACACCTCGTTAGCGACGGCCGCTGCCAACATGGTCTTGCCGGTCCCCGGGGGCCCATACATGAGTATCCCCCTGGGCCACCCCAGAGGGAAGAGCTCAGGCTTCGTAATGGGGTACAGGATTGCCTCCCTTATGGCCCTCTTCGCGTCCTCCAGGCCTGCTATCTCGTCAAATGTCACCTTTGGCCTCTCCTTAAGGACGAACTCGGGCAGCTCGTCCTGGGTCTGCTCAATCTCGCCCTTTATGTCAACCCTTACCAGGTCATCACTGACGGATACGGCCTGGGCGCCCTTAAGCTCAACGTACTTCAGCCTGGACTTAACGTCGTTGTACATCTTCCTGTAGACGCCAACTAGGGGGTGGTCAGGGTAATTCCTCAGGATCTCCTCAAGGGCCTCCAGGGCCTTCTTGTACTTGTCGGCGGCGGCCGCGTAGTCCTTGGCCTTCTCAGCCTGGAGCCCCTCCTCTATCTTCTTCTTGGCGAGCGACTCCAGCATCTGCACGGCCTCGCCTGGCAAATTCCCACCTCT
Source organism: uncultured Desulfurococcales archaeon (assembly GCA_964342635.1). Taxonomy (GTDB): domain Archaea; phylum Thermoproteota; class Thermoprotei_A; order Sulfolobales; family Acidilobaceae; genus Acidilobus. The sequence continues at coordinate 13,237 of CAYFFY010000004.1, read as the reverse complement.
CATAATGTAATGAGGTAAAGGTCAATAAAGGGGGTGGGGCCCTAGGCTGTCGAGGCCGTGGAGGCCGGCTCCACCCTGATGACACCTTTGGCCTCCAGCCTCGCCAGGAGCTCCCTCACGACCTCAGGTGGGACGCTGAGTTGCTGGGCGGCCTGCCTTAAGCTTATTACGCCTCCTGCCGCCTTGATGTACTCTATGAACCTCCTCTCTAGGGCGTCCAGGTCGTAGGCCGGGGGCACCTTGGGGGCTACCTTCTCGGCCTCCTCGCCGGCCTCCTTCATGGCCTTCGCCATAAGCTCCTTTACATCATTGTCGTAGAGGGCCAGGCTCTTGGCCTCAGGCAGAACCGAGCTAAGCAGGTGGACCCTCCTTATGATGCCCTCGGTTGACTCGATTACCGACGTCAGGGACGCCGTCACGTCAGGTGCGAGGCCTGAGAGGTAGTTGTTTACGGCCTCCATGGCGTACTGCAGGGGCGCGAGCATCTTCACGAGGGCCTCTACGTTCCTGGCGTCCGATATCCTCTCTATGGCTAGGCCTAGCAGCTTCTCGTACGCGGCAACGACCCGGAACACCTTCTTCTTTATTGCGAGCTCCGAGGCGCTGAAGGCGGCAGCCTCCTCGTCCTTTGCCTTAAGCGCCCTCACCAGCCTCTCATAATACTCGTTCATGTCGGTCAGGAGCCTCAGCTTGACTCTCTCAACCTCGGCCTTGGCGATGTTGAGCTGCCCTATCACATCGTCGTAGTTGATGCCCTCCGCCTGCTCAGGCAACCCAGCGGTCTCGGCCCTCCCCTCACCGAACGAGAAGGCCTTCTTAACGATGTCAACTATGCTGGGCACGGGCTCATCCTCCGCTTACTAATCTTCGAGCTGCTGGGACCCTTAGCGGGGGAGGGAGAGTAATACTGAAGCGACGCGGGGGAGGGCTCTCAGCTCCGGCTTTTATACTCTGACCCCCACGCATAACCCGGTGGCGTAGTTGGCGTTCGAGATCGTCCAGGGAACAGCCGTTGGGATAAGGGCTAAGGACGGCGTTGTCCTGGCCACCGACAAGAGGATGGCCTACGGCTCCTTCGTTATGAGCAGGAACGCCAAGAAGCTCTTCCTTCTGGACAACAGGGTTGGCATAGCGATGAGCGGCCTCTATGCTGACGTCGGGGCTATAATAAGGGTGCTGAGCGCCGAGAGCAAGTACTATGAGCTCACGAGCGAGCAGAACATGAGCCTCTACTCCGTCTCAAAGCTCCTCTCCACAATACTGTACTCCTATAAGCTCCTGCCCTTCCTGATAGAGGCCATCGTGGGCGGGATCGACAGGGACGGACAGCCCAAGATATTCACGCTCGACTCCCTCGGCTCGGTGTCGGAGGACAAGTACATGGCCGTTGGGTCAGGGGCCACGACCGCCCTGGGCCTTCTCGAGAGCAGGTACAGGGACGACCTGAGCCTCAACGAGGCCGAGGGGCTGGCCCTTGACTCCCTTAGGATCTCGATGGAGCGCGACGCGTCGACAGGTGACGGCATAGACGTCCTCTCTATAGGGACCGATGGAAGGGTGAGGGAGAGGTCCCTAAGGCTGAGGGTTATTGAGGACAAGGGCGCCTGAGGTCTGTGAGGGGATCAGGGGCTCGTTCTCCTACGCGAGGGCCATTAAGGCCCAGCAGGAGCTCAGGTCCAGGGTAGTACTCAAGCCCCCTGCCAACCTCGACACTAGGACGGTTATAGCCGTCGACGCGGCCTATTGGGGGCCAGGCGAGGGCTACGGCGTCGCGGTGGCCCTCTCACTAGAAAGGGGGACAACGATAGCCTCCTGCTATGAGGCCATAGGCCCCGTCTGCGTGCCCTACGTGCCGGGGCTGCTCGCTTTCAGGGAGACGTCGTTGATGGGCCCTGCCGTGAGGGCGACGAGGGCGTCCTCACGGGGGGGCCTGCTGTTGGTCGACGGTCACGGGATAGCTCACCCCAGGAGGTTCGGAATAGCGTCCCATTTGGGCGTCACCATGTCGATGCCATCCATAGGCGTCGCCAAGAGGCCGCTATACGGCAGGCTTGAGAGCTGTCGGCTCGGAAGATGCATAATAGCGGACGGGGAGATTATAGGCGTCGAGTTGAATTCCTCGGGGCGACCAATTTACGTGAGCCCAGGCAACATGATTGACGTAGCCACAGCGGCGTCCCTTGTAAGGTCTATGCTGAGGCAAGGCGTCCTGCTTCCTTTACCCCTTCAACTCGCGGACCTGATCACGAAGGCCGAGAGGAGAAGGCTATCTGGAACCTCGCCCTCAGCCCTTGAGGTCAGGTCCTGCGAACGCTCAGTACTTGAGCAGGCCGTGGATGCCGTGCGGAAAAAGGAGGAAGGCCACGCGGCGGCTAGCGCGTCCTAGTGACCCTCCTCACGAGGGCCACCTTGGCCAGGCCGTTCCTCCTCGCAGTTATAGCGAGCCCATCACCCGTGTCCCTCAGGACCAGCTCCTCGTCGATTACGACCTTCCCGCACACCGGGCACTTAAAGAACCTCGTTACCTTGATCTCACTGCCGCCGCTGGCCTTGCTTGTCTTCTCGGTCCTCGAGTAGTAGTTCATAGGCACCTTGCACCTTGGGCACAGCACCTCTATCTCGTCGTTGGACACGCTGTCGCACCCCTTGTGTAGACGGTAGCGCCCTCCTACTCAGCGTCCTAGTCGCTGGGGGCTTTATTTGCGTTTCAACTAAATGCCTCACAACGCCTTTAACTTAAGAGGGCCAGCAGCCCCTTAGAATTGGGACCGAGTTGGAGACGCCCGTGGACCCTGACGAGCTTGACGACACGTTAGGTGAGCAGCTGGTCAGGATAGCCAGGAAGAGCGTGGAGTACTACTTTGATGCGAGGGAGCTCATGCCGACGCCTGAGGGCCTCCCGACCATCGTCTACAGGCCAGGCGCCGCCTTTGTCACGATAGAGACCTACGAGGGCGGGTCAAGGAGCCTGAGAGGGTGCATAGGGTTCATAGAGCCCGTCAGGCCCCTCATCAGGTCCGTCATCGAGGTCGCCGTGGAGGCTGCCTTCAACGACCCAAGGTTTATGCCGATGGAGAGGGGGGAGCTTGACGCTGTGACCTTTGAGGTTTCAGTCCTCTCAAAGCTTGAGGAGGCCCCGAAGACCATGGACGAGAGGCTGTCCTTTGTCAAGATTGGCAGGGACGGCCTTGTCGTGGAGAGGGGAATATACAGGGGCCTCCTGCTCCCGGAGGTGCCCGTCGAGAACCTCTGGGACCCCGAGACTTTCCTGTCAGAGACCTGCATTAAGGCCGGCCTCTGGCCGGACTGCTGGCGTGACGAGAGGGTGAAGGTCTACAGGTTCAGGACGGCCACGTGGCGTGAGGAGAGGCCACATGGCGAGGTGAGGAGGAGGGACCTCGCAGCTGAATACGTTGAGGCCCTCCGCGCCAGGGGCGTGCCTCCGTTTGCCTCTACGCATTCACCTTGACCATGATAGAGCGTAGGGGCTTGGCCCTGGTCACCGGCCCTCAGCCTGACGGGCGCGTCATGGGCTCCCCCTCGAGGGCAACGGCACGGCGCTCCCATCCCCGCTATCTTCACCCCTCCCTTTCCGAGCGTAGCCCACGTCGGCGCGGGAGGCCATCCATTGGTAAAGGCAACGCGGACGGGCGTAAAAGGGCCTCTACCAACATGAAAGGGGTTTTAGCCCCGCAGAGCACTTAAGCCCGCGTTTCATAGCTATGATGGGCGCTAAGTAGATGGGACTCAAGGAGAGCCTGCAGAACCACGTCGCGTCTTGGAAGAAGGTCGTAACGCTGTCCAAAAAGCCCGACGACGAGGAGTTCTCAGTACTAACGAGGCTGACGCTCATCGGGTTCCTCCTAGTCGGCGCCATGGCATACATCGTGCATCTGGTTTACGTCCTCCTCGTGAGCTAGGGGTGACAGGGTTTGAGCGGGCAGCCCTCTCAGGCGTCGCAGGGTGGGCAGCGTCCCCCCAGCAGGTTCTACGCGCTTAAGGTCATAGGGGGGTACGAAGAGAAGGTAGCCCTGTTGCTCGGGCAGAGGGCCAGGTCGCTTAACCTTGATGTCAGGAGCATAGCGTACTCCAAGGACCTGAAGGGAGTGGTCTTCGTCGAGGTCGGTGACGCTAAGGACCTCTACTACCTCATAAAGGGGGTGAAGGCAGTAAAGGGCAGGGCTCTGCAGGTCAGCGTAGATGACGTAATTAAGCTCGTCAGGCCTGTCGTGGTCGCTGCTGAGGTCATGAGGGGCCAGGTGATACAGGTCATAGGCGGCCCCTTTAAGGGCATGAAGGGCAAGGTCATCGAGGTCAGGAAGAGCGAGGTCGACATAACCCTGCTGGAGGGCGACTCAAAGATCGTAGTGACGGTCCCGATAGACCAGGTAAAGCCTATCACGGAGTCTGAGGGCAAGGAGTAGGTGTCAACTGGTGGGCGACCCTCTCGAGGAGAGGGCCAGGAAGTACATAGAGGGGTTCCGCGAGGCACTCAATAAGCTGAGGGACTCCTTTAGCTCGATGCCTAGGACAATTAGCGAGCAGGGGCTGAAGAACATTCTCGCCAACGCGGAGGCGTACCTAAAGGACGCTGAGTACTACCTAGGGAAGGGGGACTACGTAGATTCCCTAATATCGATAGCCTACGCCGAGGGCCTCCTCGACTCGCTCAGGCACGCGGGCCTCATCGACATAAGCTGGGGAGGGCGTGAAGAGAATGTCGTCGCGGTGGCTGGCACGTTTGATATCGTTCACCCCGGGCACGTCGAGCTCCTGCGGTTCGCGGCGCAGCTGGGTAAGGTGTACGTAATAATCGCCAGGGACAGGAACGTGGTCAAGGACAAGGGCAGGCAGCCCCTGCTTGATGAGAACGCCAGGGCTCGGGTCCTCTCGTCGCTGAGGTACGTCTATGATGTTGTGCTGGGCGACGAGGTAGACTACCTAAGGCCCCTCGAGAGGATAAGGCCTGACTACATAGTTTTGGGCCCAGACCAGGCCTTTGATGAGGCCTGGCTGGAGGAGGAGGTCGAAAGGAGGACCGGTAAGAGGCCCAAGGTCATCAGGTTCAGGGAGAAGGTGCCCTTCGCCGGCGGGCTGAGGGGTACAAGTGACATAGTAAAAAGGGCCTGCTCAGGGTGAAGGTAATCAGGCCTCAGCTAGCCCTTAGGGCTATCACGTCTATCTCTATCTGGGCCCCTGCCGGCAGATCGGAGACGAAGATCGTCGTCCTTGCCGGGAAGGACCCCCTGAAGTACTCTGAGTAGACCCTGTTGAAGTCCTGGAACCTGGCGGGGTCCTTGACGTAGGCGGTGACCTTAACCACGTCATCGAGTGTGAGCCCGGTAGCCTCAAGTATGGCCTTTACGTTCTCCATGGCCCTCCTGACCTGGGCCTCGAAGTCCCCCTCAACGACCTTGCCCGTCCCCGGGTCTATTGGGATCTGGCCCGACACGAACACCAGGTTCCCAGCAACAACCGCCTGGCTGTAGGGGCCAACGGGCCTCGGGGCCCTGTCAGTATAAACTACCTCCTTCATGACGCCTCAGGCCTCCTAGCGGCAAGGCCCCTATAAAGCTCTGCGAGCTCCGCTACGTCATGGGACCCATGGCCAGCTGACCTGAGGGCATCGATGAGCTCTGCCACCGACGAGAGTATTGGAAGGTAACCGGACCCTAGGGACCTCGCCGCCGTCATCGCTTCCCTTATTACGTAGGAGGCGAGGTCCGCAGAGAAGAGGTCCCTGTAGGACCTTGATAACATTATCGGCAGCCTCGACCTGAGCTGGGCCGAGTCCGCGCCTCCGGACGACAAGGCCTTAACTACTTGGTCCTTATCAACCCCAATTGACGACAGTGCTGACGAAACCTCTGCCAGGGCCGCGACGTTAACGAGGAGGAGGGCCGTGCTCAGCAGCTTCATCGTGGCCGCCGCCTCGTGCGTGCCAAGGTATACCGGGTAGCCAAGCTCACTAAGAAGCCCGGCCGAGGCCTTGAAGGTCTCCTCAGGGCCGCCCACATAGAGGGTCATGGTGCCGGACTCTGCGTTGGCGGGCCCGCCCTCAATCATGGCCGTAAGGTATCGGGGAGGGGCCTTCCTAGCCGCCTCCCTCGCGTCCTGAAGCCCTACTGTTGTCATGTTAATGACGACGCCGCCGTACCCGGACAGCTCGTCAAGGGCCCACAGGAGCTCCCTCGCCGTAGGCAGGAGAAGGAGGACGTAGTCCGCGTTCTCGGCCTCGGACACTGACGAGGAGGGCCTAAAGCCCTGGGTTCCCTCAAGCCGTCTATACGCCTCGCTGGATATGTCGTATCCGAGGACCTCGTGCCCTCTCCTGGCCAGGTTCCTGACGACCCCCCTCCCCATTCTTCCGAGCCCAACTACATAGACCCTGGACAGCGCCCCCTCACCGTCAGGCAAGGGCCTTAGGCCGCTTATACGCCAATTCGGGCACAACCGATTTTACCGAGGGCGGGGCGGCTGCTGCAGGGCTTCTATGAAATACCCTCTGATAGTCGCCATAGACGAGACGTCCTGTAGTAAGGGGCTCCTTTCTGTTGCGTCAAGGGTCTCGGAGTCCGCGTCCGGCCTCAAGGTCGGCGTGCCGACGTTGATCTCCTGCGGCCTAGGGTTACTGCGCGACCTGAGGGCGTCAGCGAGGGATTCGCTGCTCATAGCCGACCTTAAGCTGGCCGACATAGGCGACGTCATGGTCAGGACGGCGTCCCTTGTGAAGGACTATGTGGACGCCGTGATAGCGCACACCTTCGTAGGGAGGGCTGGCGCGCTCGACGAGCTCTCAGAGAGCGTGAGGCGGTGGGGCCTAAAGCTCATCCTTGTCGCCTCGATGAGCCATCCAGGGTCGACGGAGTTCTACGACAGCGCCTTTGACGGGGTAATAAGGCTCGTCAGGGACCTAGAGCCATGGGGTGTTGTCGCCCCAGCCACGAGGCCGCACGTTATCAGGTCCATAAGGGGTTTCCTGCCCAAAGTCAAGGTACTTGCCCCAGGAGTGGGGGCCCAGGGAGCAGAGCCTGGGGACGCGATATGCGCTGGCGCCGACTATGAGATAGTTGGAAGGTCAATACTTGGCTCCCCTGACCCGCTTAAGGCCCTTGATGAGGTTGGGGAGGCTGCGTCGAGGTGTCTGACGTCGAGAGGCTAGTCGCGAGGGCCCTGTTAAACTCAGGGGCGTTGCTGTTCGGTGAGTTCAGGCTAGCGTCAGGCGGGGTAAGCCATGTATACGTGGACCTGAGGAGGGTCCTGGGCTCTCCTAGGCACTTCAAGGCGATAACCTCCCTGCTGGCGGGCGAGGTCGCCAAGCTCACCCTAGAGGGGGACCTCGTGGTGGCCGGGGTCGCGACCGGGGGAATCCCATGGGCAACCGCGGTCGCGATGACCTTAGGCTTACCCCTTGCGTACGTGAGGCCCCCAAAGGGCCACGGCACAGAGAGGTCGGTGGAGGGCGCTGACGTGAAGGGTAAGACGGTCGCCCTTGTAGACGACGTGGCTACGTCAGGGGGCTCGCTCCTCAGCTCCGCCAGCGCACTCAAGTCTATGGGGGCCTCATCAGTTACCGCCATTGTGGTCGTTGACAGGGAGCAGGGGGCTACGGAGGCGCTGGCTGGCGTAGGCGTCAGGCTCAGGGGGCTCGCGAGCCTCAGGTCCGTCCTGCAGGAGGCCTTCAGCGAGGGGGTGATCACCAAGGAACAGCTGGACGCGATCGTTAAGGAGCTCTGGGGGACCAGACCGTCGTAGGCCTCGAGAGGCGCTCAGCCTATAATACCTCGCCTCCCACCGAAACTAGGGCTTATTGGGCTGGGCCTCCCGCGATGTAGTCGATGTAAGGGAGTTCTCCCGCGAGGACCTTGAGGCCCTTTTTGAGGCCGCAGATGAGATGGGAAAGGAGCTGGCGTCAGGCCGTGTGAGGAAGAGGCTCGAGGGAAGGCTGATAGCGTTGGCCTTCTTCGAGCCCTCTACGAGGACCAGGCTGAGCTTCGAGGCGGCCGCGAAGAGGCTCGGCGCGGACTCCATAGGGTTCACGGCAGAGGAGGCCACCAGCGTCACCAAGGGGGAGACGTTCGTCGACACGATAAGGATGCTGGACTCGTACGCGGACCTCATAGTTCTAAGGCACAGGTACGAGGGCGCGGCCGCGCTGGCGGCGGAGATAGCCTCGGTCCCTGTAATTAACGCCGGCGACGGAAGGCAGCACCACCCTACCCAGGCCATGCTTGACCTCTACACGGTCAGGAGGCTTTTCGGGACAGTTGACGGCCTCAGCTACCTTCTGGCCGGCGACCTGAAGTACGCCAGGACCGTTAACAGCCTTCTCTACGCCCTCGCCAAGTTCAGGCCTGCCGTGGTCATGCTCTCCTCACCCCCCGAGCTGAGGCTGAGGGATGAGGTATGGGGGGACCTAGAGGCCACAGGCCTGAAGCTCGAGAACGTGGGCCTCGACGAGGGCCTTTCCAGGGCCGACGTGATCTACGTAACCAGGATCCAGAAGGAGAGGTTCCCCGACCCCCAGGAGTACGAGAGGGTCAAGGGAAGCTATAGGATCACGAGGAAGCTCCTCGAGTCTCACGCTAAGAAGGGCGCTAAGGTCCTTCACCCTCTCCCAAGGGTTGACGAGCTAACGCCTGACGTAGATAGCACGGAGTATCAGGCATACTTCCTCCAGGCGAGGCTTGGGGTCCCGCTGAGGATGGCCCTGCTAAGTCTTGTGCTTGGGGGTGGTTGAGGTGGGGGCTGTGAAGGAGGGCAGGACGCTCCTGGTCACTAAGATAAAGGACGGGACCGTGATAGACCACATACCCGCCGGCCTCGCGCTCACGGTGCTGAGGATACTAGGCATCAGAGGGGACGAGGGGTACAGGGTAGCCATAGTTATGAACGTTGAGAGCACGCGAATGGGCAGGAAGGATATAGTCAAGCTTGAGAACTTCTACCCCAAATATGAGGACATAACTAAGATAGCCCTTGCGGCGCCCACCGCGACCGTCAACACGATAAAGGACTATGAGGTCGTCGACAAGAGGAAGGTCAGCATACCTGACGTGATAGAGGGGATACTGACTTGTCCGAACCCCACCTGCATAACGAGGAAGCCAATGGAACCCGTAAGGAGCAAGTTCAGGGTAGCGTCGAAGTCGCCGCTAAGGCTCAGGTGCGTCTACTGTGGGGCTGAGCTGGACAGGGACGCGATAATAAGGCAGCTCACCTCGGGTGCCTAACCCTTGGACCTGTCGATCTGCGGGAGGCTGGCTGACGCAAGGGGCTACCTCGGCGAGGGCTGCGTGAACGTCAGGGAAGGGCTGATAACCTCGGTCTCGAAGGGGCCTGAGGCCTATGAGGTGCACTGGTTTAATGAAGACGGTACAGTAATAGTTCCCGGTTTCATAGACCTTCACGTGCACCTGAGGGGTCTCGATCTCTCCTACAAGGAGGACGAGGAGAGCGGGACAAGGGCCGCCCTCTCGTCCGGCGTAACCCTCGTAGTAGACATGCCTAACACGAGGCCGAGGCTGTCCACACCGGCAGCGGTGAAGATGAAGCTTGACGCCTTGCAGAACAGGTCCTACACCGACTATGGAGTTTACGCTGGCGTCCCTGACGACCCAGACCTCCTTGATGAGCTGGCCAGGCTGCCCGTCGCTGGGTTCAAGGTCTACCCTGAGGACATGGCTGCCAGGCCTCAGTCCGTTTCCAGGGTCCTCTCGAGCGGGCGCCTCGTGGTGGTTCACCCTGAGCTCCCGGAGGCCGAGAGGCTCGGCTACGATGAGAATGATCGCAGGGCGGCTGAGCGAGGCTGCTGGATGGAGGGGGCGAGCCTAGGTTATCTCCTCTCCCTTGGCAGCCCTAGGCGGCTTCACGTAACTCACGCATCGTGCCCAACAACGATCGACCTGGCCCGTTCCCAGGGGGCCACAACTGACGTGACGCCACATCATCTGCTCTACGACGCCACCAGACATGGCTGCCAGTTCAGGGTCAACCCCCCTCTACGTGATAGCGCGACGAGGGACCTCCTGGTCAAGTACGTTCTTGAGGGGCTCGTTGACGCGATAGCCAGCGACCACGCGCCGCACTCGCCCCAGGAGAAGGCCTCCTGGCCCCACTGCCCCCCTGGAATTCCATGGCTTGGGCTGTGGCCGCTAGCCCTCTACAGGCTTGTGAGCTCAGGCGCCCTCCCCCTGTCAGACTTCCTCAGGCTCACCTCGCTGGGGCCGGCTCGTGTGCTCGGCCTCGACGGCCTCTACGGACTTATACTGCCCGGCTACAGGGCCAACCTGGTCGCCATCAATACCGGGTGGAGGGGCAGGTTCACGTGGGCCTACAGCAAGGCGCCGTACTGGCACGCCTTCATGGAGGACGTCTACGCTGCCCCGTCGGCAGTCTTCGTAGGGGGCGCCCTGGCGGCCCTTGAAGGCAAACCGCTTCTAAGGCCCCCTGTCAGGAACCCCTTCGAGGTGGCTGGACGTGGCTGACCTACGGGTTGAGGTGGCTGGACTGAGGCTGATCCACCCAGTGATGAACGCGAGCGGAATCATGGGCGAGTCCCTCGACGGGCTACTTGCAATTGGGAGGTCGGGGGTCAGCGCCCTGGTCACGAAGTCGTACACGCCGGCCCCGAGGGAACCCTACCCCATGCCGAGGGTTGTCCACATGGAGTACGGGTCCCTGAACTCGGTCGGCCTGTCAAATCCCGGCATAAACGGCCTTAGGGATCACATGAAGGCCCTGAGACAGCTTGGCCTGCCCATCATAGTCAGCGTCGCTGGGTCGAGGCCTGACGACTTCGCTCGGGTCGCTGCCGCTGCTGAGGAGGAGGGGGCCGCCGCGATTGAGCTCAACCTGAGCTGTCCTCATGTAGAGAAGATGGGGCTTGATATAGGCATGGACCCCGGGCTGAGCGGGGAGGTGGTCAAGGCCGTAGCCTCAACCGTTAAGGTCCCAGTTATAGCCAAGCTTGGGGTCTCGGACAGGATGCTGGAGACGGCCTCCTCCGTACTTGCCGCCGGAGCGAGGGGCCTAACGCTGATTAACACCGTCAGGGCTATGAGAATAAACGTCTACACGATGAGGCCGGTTCTAGGTCATGGGGTAGGCGGCCTGTCAGGGCCCTCCATCCACCCGATCGCGGTCAGGGCCATCTACGAGGTATACAAGGAGCTGAGGCCGGACATACTTGGGGCCGGAGGGGTCGAGAGGTGGGAGGACGCCGTGGAGCTGATACTGGCAGGCGCCAAGGCTGTGCAGATAGGGAGCGGCCTGGTTAGGCGGGGCCTTCAGGCTGTGGGCGAGGTGAAGAGAGGCATTGAGGAGTACATGGACTACATGGGCTTCAGAAGCGTGGAGGAGATGGTGGGGGCCGCGCTCAGGGCTTGACCACGGCCCTGCCCAGAAGCTTCCCGTCCATGATATCCCTGTAGGCCGCGTTTATCTGATCAAGCCCGTAGGTCGTGTAGAAGGGCCTCACAAGGCCTTCGGCAATTAGCCTAACGGCCTCCTCGAACTCGCCCTTAGTGTACGCGGCGGTCCCAGTCATCTTCAGCTCCCTCATAACTAGCAGGGCGGGCCTCCTAATTGAGATCTCCTCCCCCGTGACGTTACCGACCAGCACCAGCGTCCCCCCAGGCCTGAGGGCAAGCATGCTGTCGTTGATGGTCGGGGCCCCGACAACCTCGAAGACAAAGTCAACCCTGCCGAGGGTCCTGTAGAAGCCCAGGTCGGTCACGGGCACAGCCCCAAGGTCCTCTAGCACCTTCGCCTTCGCGCTTGATCTGGAGTAACCGTAGACCCTTGCGCTGAGTCCTTTGACCAGGTACTGAACCCCGTGTATGCCAACGCCCCCGGTCGCGCCGGTGACAAGCACCCTGTCCCCTGACCTAACACCGGCGACCCTCGCCGCGTGGATGAACGTGGCAACCCCACAGGCGGCCGCCGCGTAGTCCTCTGGCCTCCCCCCGGAGAGCCTCAACAGGTTCTCACGGGGAACGAAGACGTACTCGGCGTAGCCCCCGGGCCTGCTCTCCCCCAGTATCATGAAGTCCTCGCACGGAGCCTCCTTGCCTGGGCCTCTGCAGGACCCCGTTCGTCCCTACGCCTTCACTCCAATCACTTTATGTTCATTCATGGTCGGGCGCAGGGACTTGGCCCTAGCCCACAGGGCCCTGGGTACCCCTATGGGCTCATGGGGCCCCGTCGAGGGCAACGGCACGGCCCTCCCATCTACGGTAATTAGGGCCAGGGCGGGGCTCGGAGCGTAGCTCCCATCGCCCCGCATAGCCCTAAGGAGGAGGTTCCACACGGCAACCACGTCCCTGTGCCAGCTCTCGCCTCCCTTGCTGCACCTCCCTGCCCTTGAGCCGTCGTACTCTATCGGGGCGTTATGTATCGGGCACAGCCTGGACGTGTTCCTCGGGTTCACATATATGACCGGGACGCCGTGCTCCCTGGCCTTCTCCTCTATTGCCATCTGGATCCCCCTGAAGGCTGCCTGGAAGATCCTGTACCTGAGCTGCGGGTTCTCGACGTGAGATATCATGCCCTCGGCGGGCCTCCTCCCTAGGCGCTCCAGCACTATGGCGTAGCGCCTCTCGTGTGCGGCCCTGACTATGATGTTTGCGACCTTCCACCTCATGTCATTTTTCTTCCTGCGGTACTTCAGCCTCCTTAGGGCCCTCCTGGCCGGCCTGGAGCCGGGCCCGTAGACCCTGTCGTACCTATCTTGAACCCTCTTTTTGCGGTAGTGGTAGCCCAGCGTTATCTCCTTGACGTTAGTCTCGAGGAGGTACGCGACCCCGTCGATCAGCGCCGTCACGTTGTTCTCGTTCACGTCTACCGACACGTGGCCCCTAGGGACGTACTCATTAACTTCCCTCTTGAACGTGAGGTAGAATATGAGGCGCCTCCCCCTCCTGTCGAGCTTGACCTTGGCCTCGGAGGCCAGTTTCCAGCCCCTGTTGAGGTACCTCCAGTAGTGCCTCGTGGGCTCAAGCCATATCGTGATCCAGCCTTTATGCGTCGAGACTTCGACTGAGGTGAGCCCTGCGGGCCTCCACAGGTGGTCATCGAGCCATATGGATAAACTCCTGACCTCGGGGTGCTCCCTCTCCGTCAGCCCCTTTTTCTTAAGCCTGAGGAAGGACTTGGCCCTCGCAGCGGCGTCCTGGCACGCCGTGTAGGCGTAGTGCGAAGGTAAACGCGGGTAGAGTGACCTGAGCTCGCGGTACTT
>CAYFFY010000003.1:0-34271 GCA_964342635.1 uncultured Desulfurococcales archaeon | reverse complement strand
GAAGTGGAGGGAGTACTTCGAGCTCAGCCAGCAGGAGGTCGCCAGGGCCATGGGGATCTCGCCCAGCGTGCTCAGTGACTACGAGAAAGGCAGGAGGTCGCCTGGAGCCTCCTTCGTGAGGAGGTTCGTGACCGCCCTCCTTAAGATCGACTCGGAGAGGGGAGGCAGGAAGATAGAGAACCTCACCAAGGCGCTCGGGATCCCAGTCACGGCGGTCCTTGACATGCAGGAATTCAGGCAGCCCCTCACGCTAGATGAGCTCATAGTCACGGTCGACGGGATCCTGCTATACCCTGACTACGCGAAGGGGGTGCTCGCCTACGGGTACACGGTAGTGGACAGCATCAGGGCCATACTTGAGCTGTCAAGCATGCAGTTCTACACACTCCTAGGCTCAGTCCCGGAGAGGGTCATCGTGTTCACAAAGGTGACGGCAGGGAGGAGCCCAATGGTCGCGATACGGGTCTCGCTTGTAAAGCCTAGCGTCATAGTTATGCACGGCCCCAGGAGGCACGTTGACAGCCTCTCAATAGAGCTGGCAAGGCTTGACAGGGTCCCGCTGGTTCTCAGCACCCTCCCCACGGTCGAGGAGCTCGTGGCGAGGCTAAGGGCCAGGGCAAGCTCAAGGTGACCCCTTGAGCCTAAGGATGGCCTCAGCTATGTCCCCCTTGGCCTCGATCAGCGCCCTCCTGGCGGTCTCCACGTCTACCCCCGCCTGCTCAGCTACGAGCCTGACGTCCTCCTCGCTAACCTCCATAGGCCTTTCCTCAGCCTTTACCTCCTTCGGCTCGCCTATAACGTAGAGCATCGTTGGCTGCCCCTTGGCCTTTACCACGAGGACCTCTGGCGAGTCGACGACGAGGGTCTTACCGTCCTGCGTCTGCAGCGTCACCTGAGTCACCTTAAGCTCCTCGGCCTCTATTCCCATCCTCTTGAGGGCCCGCTTCAAGTCCCTTGGACCCAGGCCCATCAAGGCTACCGCCTTCAATTGGGCACAGGTAATATTACCTATTATAGCCTTCTGGGACTAAGGTACTGGCAGGCAAGGAGGAAACGCCTTGAGCGAGCAGGACAACGACAAGGTACGGATTAGGATCCTTGGGAGCGGCAGGGAGGTCGGCAGGGCCGCCATTGCCGTCGATTACGGGGGTAGGAGCGTGCTCCTTGACTACGGCGTCAACTTCGACGAAAACGACGTGCCCATATACCCTATTCACATAAGGCCTCGAGAGGTGGAGGCCCTCGTCCTTACGCACAGCCACCTTGATCATATAGGGGCCGCCCCGTCCCTCTACATTTCAGTCAGGCCGAGGCTCCTCGCAACACCCCTTACCCTTGACGTAAGTCGCGTGCTCCTATATGACATGATAAAGCTTAACGGGCCGAACCTGATCTACGACATTAAGACCGTTGACGACATGCTTGGGACGGCCGAGGGCACTGAGTACGAGAAGCCCGTAGAGCTGGGGGACTTCCTCGTAACTTTGATGTACAGCGGCCACATACCCGGCTCCGCGTCCGCCATAGTTGACGCAGGGGGGCACAGGGTCCTGTACACAAGCGACATGAACACCATCGAGACGAAGCTTACATCGCCTCACAGGCTCAACGGGGCTAAGGTCGACACCGCGATAATAGAGTCCACATACTCAAACGTCACGCACCCCGACAGGCAAAAGACCGAGGACGAGTTCTACGAGGGCGTGGTCGACGTCGTCAAGAGGGGGGGTAAGGTCCTCGTACCGGCGTTCAGCGTTGCCAGGGGGCAGGAGATAATGTGCCTCCTGGAGGAGAGGGGCTTCGGCTGGCCGGTCTGGATCGACGGCATGATAAGGACCATAACTGACCTATATCTCGCCCACAGCGGCTTCCTGAGGCAGCCCAGGCTGCTGGCCAGGGCTCTAGAGGAGCAGAGGGTAGTGAAGGGGTGGAGTGACAGGAAGAAGGCGCTAAGGGAGCCCGGCGTCATCATAGCGAGCGCGGGCATGTTGAAGGGCGGACCGAGCCTCTACTACTACTCTAGGCTGGTCTCTAACGAAAGAGATGCCGTGTTCCTAGTCAGCTATCAGGCGCCGAACACGCCAGGCAGGCTCGCCCTCGAGGAGGGGCTGTTCATTGATGGGGATAGGAAGGCGCCGGTCAGGGCCAGGCTCCAGCTCTTTGACTTCTCCAGCCATGCCGACTGGCGCGGCGTCATAGAGACCCTGAGGGGCGTAGTTGGGCTTCAGAGGGTTATGTTGGTCCACGGCGAGCCTGACGGTCAGGTCTTCCTCGCTAGCAGGATCAGGGAGGAGCTGGGAGTCGACGTTATGGTCCCTAGCAACGGTGACGTAATAGAGCTTGACTGACCGCTCCGACCGTTCATCCCTGCAGGGCGGAGCAGGCCAAGTCTAAGGCGGCCCCTGCCCGCGCACCGGGGAACTCCGCCCCGCCCGGGGGTTCGCCTGGCCCATAGCCATGAGGTCATGGGCGGCGGTCGAGCCCGACGACACGGGGCTGCCCATCTAAGTCCCCTCGCCCTCGGGGGGTGGCTCCCATCGGGCGTGGGCCACCTCGAAACTGGGCTAAAATAATAGACGTTTCTGCCCCCGGTCCTAAATGGCAAAGGCTTGTCGTTCACCTTGCTAACTGGGCCAAGCCTATTTAGGGCTCACAGCACTCTGCCAGAACCGGTGATGTGTTTGCCGAGTGCTGAGCCTCCGGCGATGAGGAGAGGGGACGTCCCTGAGCTATGCCCTGGCATTCCTCCTCAGCAGCTCCCTAACGAACTCCAGGAACCCCAGGCCTCCGGGGTTGCTCGCTATGTACGCAACCTGTCTCCTTACAGGCTCCGCGGCGTCTGACGGCGCCCCGCTGAAGGCGGCTAGCCTGAGCATGTCAAGGTCGTTCTCCCCGTCGCCTATGGCGGCCAGCTCGCTGCTCGAGGCCCCTATCAGCTCGAGGGCCCTGGCGACGCCTAGCGCCTTGCCGCCGCCTGGGTTGAGGTGGAGGGCGTAGCCGCTCCAGAGCACCTCAACCCCGAACCTTGAGGCAGCCCTCTTAACCCGATCAATTACATCGCTCACGGGCCCTTTGCCCTTCGGTATGTAAAACGCCAGGTCGTGAACCCTGTAAGGGTTCTGCCAGCTGTCTACAAGGCCCATAGCCCTAATGTTGTCAACCAGCTCCTGGGGTACCCTCGACTTGCATATATGGATCACGGCTGACCCGTGGAACACCAGGCACCCGTTCTCAGCGACGACCGGACCGCTTGTGCCAAAATACACTGAGAGGCCGACGGTCACGGGCAGGCTGTTCCCAGAGACGAGTATCACCTTTACCCCAGCGGCCTCGGCGATCCTGACGCCTCTGAGGGCGTAGGGGCTAAGCCTTATGTCCCCGCGTCTCAGGGTCAGCGTTCCATCGACGTCAGTTGCCAGCGCCTTAAACATGCCCCTCACCTCTGCTCTCTGCGCTGAATATTAAGCCTAGGTTTAACGCGTTTGAAACCGAGTGAATGCTATGAGCGACCCAATATCGATCATTGCAAGGAGGAAGTTCGTGACCGACCCAGATTACGTGCTTTCCCAGATCAAGGACGGGGACGTTGTAGCCGTGTCCGGGTTCAACGAGATAACGTCGCCCGACTACCTTATCGAGCGACTATACAGGCTCTACGTTAAGACGGGCCACCCTAAGAACCTGTTCATAATAAGCGATACCTTCCCTGGTACCCCTGGACGCGGGCTGGACAAGATCGCGCAGATGATGTACCAGAGGGGGGACAGGGACTTCATCAGGGGGCTGCTGATAGCCTTCTACGGATGGAGCGAGATACTACAGCGCATGGTTAAGGAGGAGTGGTTTGAGGCCTACGCCTGGAGCATTGGGATCCTGGCCTACTGGTTCAGGGAGGTCGGCGCTGGGAGGCCAGGCGTGCTCACGAGGGTTGGACTCAATACCACCGCTGACCCAAGGCAGGACGGCACGGCCCTTAATGAGGCCGCGAGGAAAAGGAGGACGGTTAAGGTGAGGCTCCTGGAGATAGACGGCAAGGAGTACCTCCTCTACACTGCCCCTAAGCCCAAGTTCGCCCTCATCAGGGGGAGCACGGCTGACGAGATCGGCAACCTTTCCCTGGAGGACGAGGCGGCGTACGGCACCGTCCTTAACATAGCGCAGGCAACGAAGGCCATGCCGGAGAAGGGAACCGTGATAGCGCAGGTACTGAGGGTGGCGAGGTATGGGAGCTTAAACCCTAAGCTCGTAGTGGTCCCGGGACCCCTCGTAGACCACGTTGTGGTGGCCCCGAGGGAGTACCACTGGCAGTCGCACAGCTATGATTTCGACCCGGTAGTGGCCGGCAGGGTTATACCACCCCTGGAGAGGGCGACCTCCGAGCTGCCGCTCAACGAGAGGAAGGTAATCGCCCGGAGGGTCGCCCTTGAGCTGGCAGAGCTCGTAAAGAAGTTTGGCAGGCCCATAGCCGTGAACCTTGGCGTTGGCATACCTGCCATGGTGGGCGAGGTGGCCGTTGAGGAGGAGGTCCAGGACCTGATAGTGCTAACCGTCGAATCCGGCACGTGGGGGGGCAGGCCCCTTTACGGTCCCGACTTCGGGGTCTCGCTCGGGGCGTTCGCAGTTATATCGGTCCCCGACCAGTTCACTATGTATGAGGGTGGCGTCATAGACGCGGCCTCGTTGGGCTTCATGCAGGTTGACGAGGAGGGCAACGTCAACTCCTTCTACACCGAGGAGAAGATACCGGGACCAGGCGGGTTCCCAGCCATAGCGAGCGGAGCGCCCGAGATCTACTATGCAGGGCTCTTCACGGCAGGGAGGGGCGCGAAGTATGAGATAGAGAAGGGCAACCTGAAGATCGTGAAAGACGGCGAGATAATGAAGTTCGTCAGGAGGGTCCACAGGGTAGGCTGCTCCTCAAGGGTAATGCTTCAGCAGGGTAAGAGGGTGCTATACATAACTGAGAGGGCGGTGTTCATGCTAACTCCTGAGGGACCTGAGCTGATTGAGGTCGCGCCCGGCATCGACGTTGAGAAGGACGTGCTGGCTAAGATGGAGTTCAAGCCAGTAATGCGGCGGGAGCCGAAACTTATGGACGAGAGGGTCTTCAGACCCAAGAGGATGGGGCTAAAGGAGGAGCTCATAAGGGCGGTTAGGGTGTAGCCCTTGGGGGAGTGCGAGGTCAAGGCGAGGAAGGGGCTCATAAGGGTGAGGGCGACTGTCAGAAACGGCAGGATATCTGATATCTCGATCACAGGCGACTTCCTCGTCTCGCCTGAGGACGCGGTCTTTGAGGCTGAGGAGAGGCTACAGGGCGTTGAGGCAAGCGTGGAAGCCGTGAGGTCTGCGATCAGGGAGTCGCTGGCCACGGCCGAGATAGTGGGCGCCACCGTAGACGACTTTATTGACGCCGTAACGTGCGCCATCAGGGGGGACGTCGCGTGACGCTCAGAGTAGTGCCCTATGAGGAGCCGGAGGACCCCTACTTCAACATGGCTGTTGAAGAGGCGATACCGAGGGCGAGGGGCTGTGGCGTCGTGCCAGACACGCTCAGGATATGGAGGAACATGAATGCCATCATAATAGGGTACTTCCAGAGGGCAGAGGAGGAGGTAAACCTGGACGTTGCGGCCTCGATAGGAGCCGCGGTAGTCAGGAGGTTCACAGGTGGTGGGGCTGTATACCACGACCTTGGAAACCTAAACTACGCCCTCTCCCTGGCCTCAACAGGCAAGAGGGTCAGCCTAGACCTAGTCTTCAAGGAGCTCACCAAAGGCCCTGTCGATGCGCTTAGGTCCCTTGGGTTCAGCGCCGACGTCCAGAACGTGAACGACATCATAGTTTCTGGGAGGAAGGTCAGCGGGACTGCAGCCACTATATCCTGGGGGGCAACTTTCTTCCACGGCGCGATGTTGATATCAACTGACCTTGGCAGGCTGGCGTCTGTCCTGAGGGTCTCGCCGAGGAAGTTGATAGACAAGGGGGTGTCAAGCGTCAAGTACAGGGTGACCAATCTTAATGACATAAGGCCCGTCAGCCCTGACGAGGTAGTGGCCGCCCTGGCGGAGTCATTTACAAGGCTTACGGGCCATGAGAGGTACCAGGTAGGGCTCCTGACGCCTGAGGAGCTCGAGATAGCCCAGGCCCTCTATAATGAAAAGTACTCCAAGAGGGAGTGGAACTACGAGAGAGCGCCGCACAGGGCCTTCGCTAGGGCTGAGGAGGAGGTAAGGAGGGTCTGCAGGAGGTAATTGAGCCCGTTTATAAAATGCGGCTTAATGGGTCCCTCCGTTTACATACTTTAACCCCGACCGTCCGGTTCTGTCCTTCTGGTGGGAGCTTGTCTGTCTGGGGCAATAGGGTAGGGGATGTCGCGCGTAAGGACGTTGTCACGATATCGCCGGATCGCCCGGTCAAGGAGGCCGCCTCATACATGTACTCCTCCGGCGTGGGGGGCGTCGTCGTGGTGTCCCCGGAGGGCGTCGTGATAGGGATTTTCACTGAGAGGGACCTTACCCGGGTCGTCTCCCAGGGCATCCCTTATGACACGCCTATAGGCAGCGTCATGACGAGGTCCCCCGTCACCATTAGGGCAGACGAGCCTATCAGCAAGGCAATAGAGCTCATGACCGAGAAGAACGTGAGGCACCTGCCCGTCGTCGACGACAACGGCAGGGTCGTGGGGATAATTACGACGAGGGACGTGACCGACCTGACGCAGAAGTACCTCCTCTCGGCCGGCTACTCGGGCGAGTGATGGAACCCGCAAGCTCTGCGTAGACCAGCAGGGCGAAGGCGTCTATTAGCACTATACCGTAGGCCTCCAGGGTCGCGGCTGAGGGCCACCTCAGCGCTGCCGCGACTATGGGGCCGACAACCGCTATGGAGAGCTCGAGGCAGCCTGTGAAGCGTGACTGGGCCCTTATGGAGCCGAGCCCCCAGGCCAGGACGCTGAGGTCGGACTGGTAGAAGAACCAGTGCGATACGAACACGTGAGGGTAGGTGCCCTCGTGATAAACGCCTACGAGCGCCAAGAAGAGCCCGGCGACCATGAAGAACGACCCCCCAACATAGTGGAGCCTATTCAGGCCCCCCATCACCATGCATCCCCCGTAAATAACGATCAACGATGCCACAGAAATCATGCCGTAGTTGTAAACCCACGGGTCGTTAGCGGACGGTCCGCCCAGGTCGCTGAAGGCGTTAGACCACAGCGAGAACCACGGGTTTAAGGCGACGCTTACTACTATCACAATCCATGCAAGCGCAACGGCGGCTGGCCCGGCGAGACAGGCCGCGCTGACGACCCTACCTCTTTCCAACGGCCCTTAGGCCCCCCTGATACACGTAAGCCATGTAGTAGGGATAAGAGCGCAGCGCCCTCAGGAGCTCCTCGGTGCGCTGGGTCCTCCTCGTGACAATTATTAGATACCCCATATCCATGACCTTATCGAGGTGACCATCCCGTGCGTACCTTGCCACCCTTGAGATAGCGCTCCTTGAAACAGGTGGGGCTCTCCCGTACCTCCGCACGTATGCCTCCACGAACCTGCCGAGGGCTACCTCAGTGCCGGTCACGGTGACCGCCCTGTCTCCCACCGCCTGCGTAAGCTCGTGAACTATTGAGGTCGACTCCTTTAGGCACTCCTGAAGGGCCTGGCAGTACGCCACCTTGCCTAGATCTGGGACGGCCCTAGGGACGTCGTAACCCTTGCGGAGCTTAACGTCAATGAAGCCCTTAAGGGCCTCGCTGGCGGTCGGCTGCCCTGCCCTGGACTTAACCGCTAGGGCCTGCTCTATTACGTCCTTAACGTCCATGACTTTCCTCACCTCACGCCTTGACATCCACAGCGATAGCAGGAACGCCTCAGGGGGCAGCACGTCGTCAAATGCGCCGTCCTGCGGATACGCTAGGGCCACGCGACCAGTGTAGGGCAGTGGCCTGCCGCAAGACGGCGAGCCCACAACAGCAGCGCCCTCGTCTGAGAGGCAGAGGTATGCGTGCCCCTGGGCGACTTTAACGAGGCAGCCGCCCTTCCTTAGCCTTAGCCTCAGCCCATCTACGCCATCACATCCCTCCTTAATTACGGCCAGCGGTCCCTCAACAACTTCGTAGTCAACTAATCCGGCCAGCCTCAGAACGTCGAGTACCCTGATCGTGAAGGGGCCCTGCTGCCCCTCGCTCATGGGGACGGCTATAGGGGATCCCCGCGGGAAGAGCGAGGAGGCATTCACGAGGCCTCTCAGGGCGTAGGCTACCTGCGACGGCCTTATTGCCTCCCTAGCCAGCATTGCCGCCCTCGATTTGACGTCGGCAGGGTTGTACAGTATTATCGACCTCGCGGGCTTTCCGTCCCTGCCTGCCCTGCCTATCTCCTGATATAGGTCCTCGACGCTCTCGCTTGGCAACAGGTGCACGGTCCACCTCACATTGGGTATGTCAACCCCCATGCCGAATGCCTTGGTCGCCACGACGATGTTCGGGTACCCTCTTGTCCCCCTTGAGGCCCTTATGACGGCCTCCTCGACCTCGCGCCTCTCCCTGTCATCCATCTTTCCGTGGTACCTTGCGACCTTGACGCCAAGCTTCCTCGCGACGTAGTCAGCTACGTAGTCCACGTTAAGCCAGGGGCTGCCCCTGCTCTCCACGAAGGGCACGAATACGATGCCGACCCATGGCTCACGGGTCGAATAAGCCCAGTCGGAGAGCTCCCTCACCAGGTTAACAAGGAGCCTGAGCCTCTCCTCACCTGTCGGCGCCGGGACCACGTCGACCTCGATCTCGGGCCTCATGGCTGGGGCCCTGAGTACGGCAGGCCTTCCGTCAAAGCTTAGCCCCTCCAGCCTCCTGCTCGTCAGGCTTATGGTGAACTCGACGTAGTCGTTGAAGCCCAGGGACTTGATGACGTCTTCAACGACGTCCTTAGGCGCCGACGCTGTGACGGCAATAATGGGAAGCCTCCTCGCCGGGCTCATCGACCTGAGCCTCTCTGCGAGCCTCAGATAGCTTGGGCGGAAGCTGAGGCCCCACCTCGAGAGGGCGTGGGCCTCGTCGAGGACTACCAGGCTGGGGCTGCCATCAGATATGACCCTCTCCGCGCTGCCCTGCGACGCTGACTCCGGGGTTATGTAAAGTACGTCTATCAGCCCCCTAAGGGCCTTCTCAACCTCGTCACGCCTCCTCGAATCTGGGACCGTTGAGTCTATGTAGGTGGCCCGAAGCCCCCTTGACCTTGCACCCCTAACCTGGTCGTGAATAAGGGCCCTCAGCGGGCTGATGACAACTGATGAGCCTCCAAGCCCAAGGTCAGCTATGACTATGGAGGCGACCTGAAATATAGCGCTCTTACCAGCACCCGTTGGAAGTATCACGACTTCGAGCGAAGGCTTACCGCTAGATATCATGAGGAACAGGAGCCTGAGCGCCTCCTCCTGGTACGGCCTTAGCTGGGAGCCCCTGCCCCACAGGCCGCTAAACACCTCGCGCGCGTACGCCATCAGCTCCTCAGGGTCCGGCCTGACGTCTACTTCGCCCTGGGGAGCGGGCTCAGGGTCAGCTATGGGGTCGGTTGGCCCCCATGCCCTAGTTATTACGGTGGCCCCCAGCCTCCTGGCCCTCTCGGCAACCACAGCGACTGCCTCGTTAAGATCGCCCGAGCTAAAGTCAACCCCTCCTCTGTACCTCTCTGGGAACAACAGCAGGACGTGGTCGGCTGCCCAGAGGAGCTCTGGCCTCTCGTAAGCCTCGTCAAGGTTGGTTAGGTAGATGCCACCATCAAAAACCCAGGCGTGGCGGTCCTTGACGGCAAGGATATAACGTCCCAGCGTTGAACGCATGACATTTGTCGGCACAATGACAAGAAGCCTCCTCACGGAAGAGGCCAGCGAGAGGGCCGCGTAGGTGGCCCTTGCCAGGGCCCTGGGGCCGTCCAGGTCTAATACGAGCGTCTTGACCTTTCCCTTAAGCTCATCCGGCCTTAACTTGTGGGTTGAGCCGCACTCAATCCTGAGGGACTCCAGGAGGGAGGCCTCGTCAGGCGGAGGTCTAAGGCTGAGGCATTCGCGGGTCGGCCTCAGACAGTCAAAGGTCACGCGGCCCAGCTCTGGGCCTGTGAGGCAAGGCAGGTCCCAGGGCTCAACCTGGTCCCCTTTCATGGGACCAGTGTCGTTTAGGGTAAGGGAGGAGGAGAGCGCGGCCCACAGCCGTTCACCGTGAAACAGCTCGGCCCTGTTCCTCATGACCCTAACTGGGTCACCACCCCTGACCATCAACGACATAATTGAAGCGGCGACGCCGTAATCTTCTGTCAGGCCAAGGGCCCTGACGTAATCGAACTTGAAGGGCCTCCAGACCCTGGCAGCCGCCCTTGGCCTGTCCGTCACCACGACACTGTCCCTGGGGGCGTGATATGGCCTCGGATCGAGCATAGGTACGAGCAGCCTTCCCTCGCGGGCGCCCCCTGGGAGCCTTGACCAGTCGACGTCGGCGCGCTGAAGCACGTCGACCGATGCTTGCGCAACCCTAAGAGCTATCATCGGGGGTGGCTCGGCGGAGCTGACGCCAAGGTTAAAGGCTAGGGCTAAGAGGTCTGGCATCACGTCAGGGAAGGCGATCTGCGCCAGGAGCCTGGCGTCGACGGCCCCAGGCACGTTGCACCCCCACGAAACCACGACCTGGGCCCCGCTGCCCTCTACGATCCTTGCTATCAGCTCATCTAGCGGGGGCGACCTCCACCCAGACCCCGCAGGGGGTACCTGGG
The DNA here is from genome assembly GCA_964342635.1 of uncultured Desulfurococcales archaeon. Lineage (GTDB taxonomy): Archaea > Thermoproteota > Thermoprotei_A > Sulfolobales > Acidilobaceae > Acidilobus. Next base: position 23,511 of record CAYFFY010000003.1, on the reverse strand, counting down.
CGAAGACGCCGTCGACGGCCACGTACGCCCTGTCGCCTTGGCACACGACGCTGACAACCGATGAGACCCCCGAGAGCAGCGGCCTCTGGTCGAGCAGCTGGGAGGCCTCTGCCTCCCACTTCGGCTCACCGAGGGCCAATAGGCCAGCCCTGGCCGCAGCCACGGCATCTGTCGAGACGGGGCAGCGCAGGACCTTGGCCAGGTATATTACGTCCTCGTAGAGCCCCCTGGATACGAGGGCCTGTGAAACCCTTATGGGGTCCTTTGGGCACGACCTCAGGGACCTGACGAGGGCGCTGACGTCATAAGGGGGCGCGTAGTGGGAGAGAGCGAACTCTATTACCTGGTCGGGGCTCGCGCCAAGCCTTCTCATCATGGCTAAAGATGCCTTGATAGCTAATCGCTTCAGGCCGTCCGTGGCGAAGGCAGGCTCCCCCTTCCCGTCCGTCGTTAGAACTAAAACGGTCTAGAGGGGTTTTAGGCGAATAGGCCCTCAATGCTTTTTAAGCGCTAGACCTCAACGACCACAACCATGCCATCCATTAGGAACCTGTAAAGCTTCCTTACAGTTGACTCCTTGAGGTTCACGACCTCGGCCACCTGCGTCTGGCTCACCTCATACCCGTTGAGCCTGGCCACCAGGTACACCGACGCGGCGGCCAGGGCCTCCGGCTTCTTCCCATATGGCGTCTTGCCGGGTATCTGGAGGGACTTCCTTATGAAGTCCATGGCCTGGACGCTGAGGTTGTGGGGGAGGTTAAGGGCTGAAAGGATCCTGGTCACATAGGTGAGCGTCCTCTCCAGCACCCTATCGGTCGAGTTCCTGAACCTGTCAGCCTCTGCGACCTTAGCTATGTCGAGCGCCCCAGACTCGCCCAACCTCCTCAGGCCCTCCCAGAGATCGTTATCGTCTATGTCGAAGTACGACTTGATCTCCCCCTTTGATATCCCCAGGTTGTAGACCTCGACCACCTTCTCTAGGGCAGCCGCTACTACCTGGGCCTTTTCGCGTCCCACTGGCCTCCTGGCCTTGCCGACGTAAGCGTGCAGTATTGAGCCGAGGAAGTCCCGGGCGCCCTGAGGTAGCTCAAAGTAGCTAGCAGCCTCGTTGGCGAGCGTGAATATCTCGACCGCAGCGCTCTCGCCCTTCATGATTGGGTGAGGCCTGACTATCTTTGATCTGAGCGGCATCACCCTGCTGAGTATTGACCTGCTTCTGGCGGCGACAAAGCGGTGTACCCCGATGCCATGGTCGTGCATTAACATGTCGTTAGCTGAGGAGGCCCTCTCCAGGCCCTTGACGCCGCCGGCGTTGAAGTAGCGCCACTCTGGCTGGTCCGATATCGGGCTCTCGTCGAGCACGTAACCGCAGGAGGGACATACGAGCTTACCGTTGTCGTCAACCATCTCAGAACCGCACCTGGGACACCTGGTCACCTTCTCCTCAACCTCCTACCCCTCCTATGCCGAGGCGGGCGGGCCTGAGGGATCACAACATAAAGCTGATCCGACGGGGCCACTGTGACGTCTGAATCAAGCCTAACTATTACGTATGGGCGCTGCACGTTCCCTATGATATCATATGTCACACCAACCCTGAAACCGTCAGTCCTCACAACGGGCAGACCCCTCCTGAACCTCCTCGGGTCGAACTGCCCGGCCCTGACAACAGCAAGGCCCTTTGGAGTGGACCTAACCTCACCCAGCCTTACTGATGTGGCGTTCTGCGAGTCAGCCCACCCGCCGCAGGGGCAGCGATAATATTTAGCTTGCCGGGGTAAGTTAGGGTCCCTGCCTCTGACTACATAGGCGCTAGTTGAAGGAATGCGCAGGCCCCAAATTATCCAATAGGTTAACTAGGGTAACGTGTAGTATGGTAAACCAAGATAAGCCTTTTTTGCCGAACCCACTATATGGTCAAAACCTCTACGTCGAGGCCCTGCGTCGGTCCTACGATCATAGAGGTGAGATGAGGTCCTTGAGGTCACTTGCTGCCCTCTGCCTCGCGCCCCCAACAACCGGCTCGCCGTGCCCTGGCAGAAGGACGTCAAACTGAAGGTCCAATAGCCTTCTGACGGACCTAAGCGCCTGCTGCATGTCCGATGTGAACGCGGGGGGAGGGCCTGTCACCCTTCCGTCGCGGAAGTTAAGCGTGTCCCCTGAGAAGAGGTGCCTCCCGTCATAGAGCGCTATCGAACCCGGCGTGTGCCCTGGGATGTGTATGACCTTAAGGCCCAGTATCTCGTCGCCCTCTCTCAGAAGTGAGTCAGGCCTCACGGGCCTAAACCACTTGTAGGCCTCGACAGCCTCCTTAGGAGCGTCCTTGGGTAGGGGCGGCGGCAACAGGCCTTGCAGGTAAGGGGCGTCGGCCTCGTGCACGTATAACCTTGCCCCAGTGACCCTCTTGAGATCGTCGGCGCTCCCGGAGTGGTCTAGGTGGAAGTGCGTTAACACGATAGCCTCAACCGAGGCTGGCTTAAGGCCAAGGCTGGAAAGCGCCTCTAGCACCTCGCCTGCCTTGCCAGGTATTCCTGTGTCCACTACCACGGCCTTACCCTGCCTTACTACGAGGTAAATGTTCCCGTTCGTCTCAGGTACAGGTATGCGGAACACCTCCTGTGTTACACGCTGAATGGTTTCACCCGAACACTGATGTATCGAACGGCTGTACATATACCTTAACTTCTTACGCTGCTTTGGTTTCCGAGGGCCTCACCTCAAGGAATGACGTGCCGCGATTACGAGCTCGGCCTAAAGCGAGCTCGTGAGCGGCGACTGCCCAGCTGACAGGGCTGTCCTCCCTTAACCCCCTCGTACTTTAGAGCCCGCAGGGGCCGACTTGTGGTTCGAGCTGGGCGTCATATACCTGGCCGCGCTGTCGATAGCTGACTTCTCGCTCTTCAACTACATAGGGTTTGACCCGAAGGTCAGCTACGTCCAGTTCTCGGCCATAAGCGGCCTCTGGAGCCTGTCTTTCATAACCTCAAACGAGCTCCTCGGCAGGCTCGCTGACCGCGGGCAGCACAGGCACCTGGCCTTGCTCTCATCGGCCAGCATAGGTGCCTCAGCCCTCTTCTTCTTGCTATCAAGGGGGTCCGTCCTTGTACTTGGCGTTGCGTACCTTGTGCACGCCTTCGCTACCGCGTCGGCCAACCTGGCCTTCTCAACCGGCATGTTTGAGCTGACGCCGTCGGACTCCTGGGAATACAGGACGTCCGTGCAGAGGCTCGGCCTATACTCAGTCAGGGGACTAGCCCTTCTCGCTCTGTCCATGGCGATCCCGCTTCTGGGCTCTGCAGGGCCCGTCACGGCCTCCCTCACTGCGGCGACAGCTTTTGGGCTGGCCTTCGTCTCGTTTCTTACCCCATCCGTACCCCTTCTGGAGCGTAGGCTCAACCGCGTTCTGAACAGGCTTTCATACCTCAGCAGCTACTCCGCCTCGTTGGCGGCGTTCGTCGGGGGCAGGTATGGGGTCCTCTACGAGATCTCTTCAGGTGCGCAAAGGCGGCCCAGCTCGCCTATCCCTACCGCAGTGTCCGCCTCGCTTGCAGCCTTCGTCGGGGACTACTTCCTTACCGCCCTCCCCCTCTACCTCAGGTCCGAAAGCGTCAGCTTCAGATCGTACTCCCTCTCCTTCGGCGTCGCCAGCCTCGTAGCCGCCCTTGGCCTATTGCTCTTCGACGCCTCGGCGGCAGAGGGGTGGCTAGTCGGCACGGTTATCGCGCTAAGGGGGCTTTGGATGTCATTAGGGCTGAGGCTCGTGGGAGGATACGGCGGGCTCACGCTATACTTAGTTCCCTCGGTCCTCCTCTTCGCGTCGATAGACCTGCTGCTCTACAGGCTCTTCGTCAGGCGCAGCTCCGGCTACGGCGTGCACATGTACGCGGCGCTCAAGGAACTGGGATCCCTGGCTGGTTCCTTCCTTGGCGGCCTTGCAATTATGGGCGGCAGCGCGATCTTCCTAGGGCTCCCTATCTCCGCTAGCCTCCTCTCGGCCGCCGTGTTGGTCGCGGCCTAGAGCCAAAGCATCCGCTTTATACCGCGGGAAGCAGTTTATGGTAGAGACAGGGCGTTGACGCCTGAACTCGCTGAGGAGCTGACAGCCGCTGCAGGGCTGACCGGTTGGGTCTACTTAGTGCTGACCGTTATATCGCGGCACTACTACGAGATGGCGCTACGCGACCTCAGGGATGAGGTTATGGCGAGATACTCGACCAGGAAGATCGTCCACGTGCTTGGGGGCGGCGTCCCGGCCGCCCTGGTGCCCGTGGCGTTCGGCACCCCCCTCATACCGTTCTCGCTTGCAATGCTCGCGGGTGCCTACGCCTTGGCAAGACGTCGAACTAGGATCCTTAGCTGGTTCCAGGAGCCTGGCAACGTGAACGAGGTCACCTTCTCAGTGATGTGGGGGGCCTCGATGATCATATCATGGCTACTTGGCGGGGGGCTCATCTACGGCGCGCTTGCCGCCCTGTTCCTGTCGGTGGGGGACGGCGTAACTGGCCTTGTAAGGTCCCTTCGCGGGGTTAGAGGAAAGGCGATAAGTGGCACCATCGCCATGATGGCCGTCTGCTCGTTCATCGGGGCCTCCCTAGCGGGCGCTGCCGGCGTCGCCTCCGCCGTGGTCTCCTCTATCGTTGAGAGGGCCAGGCGGGTCGATGACAACATACTCATCCCTCTATCCGCAATCCTCGTCCTTGAGATCGCAAGGCTGATCGCCCCATGGACGCTCACCCCACCTCACCTACCTTAGCGAGCCGTTGCGAGGCCTTATGGCCCGATCGCTTGATAAACCGGGGAGTTAACGAAGCCTAGGTGATCGATTTCCCCTTATCACCCTAAATTACATTTATTGCCTACTTAAATGACGCGGGGAGCGCGTTGCTCAGGGTCGGGTGCTGCGGCTGGTGCGTCGGGAGGCCCGCGTACTTCTCCACGTACAACGCTGTGGAGCTTCAAGACACTTTCTACGACAGGCCCGACCCCTCTAAGCTTTCGAGGCTAAGGTCGGAGGCCCCTGATGGGTTCGCGTTCGCCATGAAGGCCTGGCAGGCCGTGACGCACCCCCCAGGGTCGCCGACTTGGAGGAGGGCCAAGGAGAAGCTGCCCTCGGATCTCGCGGACAGGTATGGTAACCTGAGGACGACCAAGGAGAACCTTGAGGCGTGGGACGTCGTCGCAGGTGCAGCGAGGGCGCTTGGGGCCAGGGTGGTTGTCCTGCAGACCCCACCTAGCTTCGGGTACAGCCCTGAGAACGTCAGGCAGGCAAGGGAGTTCCTCAGGGCCGTCGTTACCAAAGACTTCGTGATAGGCTGGGAGCCCAGGGGCAGTTGGAGGGACAGGCCAGAGGCCGTGATCGAGGTACTAGGCGATCTGGATAACGTAGTCCACGTTGTTGACCCCTTCCGTTCAGAGCCCGTCAGGCTGGGCAGGGTGGCCTACTTCAGGCTCCACGGCATAGGGAGGGGGGAGGTCAACTACAGGTACAGGTACACGGTGACCGACCTTACCTCCCTCTGCGAAAAGGTGCTGCCTCTTCTATCAAGTTACGAGGTCTTCGTGATGTTTAACAACGTCTTCATGAAGGACGACGCGAGGTCGTTTACAGACGTCTGCGGTGTCAAGGGCTGAGGCTGTTCTTGAGAATAACCCCCTCCCTGACTACGAGCGCTACCTTCGAGGGCCCCCTGAGGACGCTTATATCGTCTAGGGGGTTTCCACCTACTGCTACGAGGTCCGCCAGGAACCCCTTTCGAACCTCCCCGACGCGTCCCCCGAGCCCGGCGACCGCCGCCGCGTTACGGGTGGCCGAGACCAGCGCCTCAGCAGGTGTCATGCCGACCTTCTCGACGAATAGCGACAGCTCCTCCGCGTTCTCGCCGTGCCTCCCAACACCGCCAGTGAAGTCGGTCCCAGTCGCTAACCTGACGCCGGCCCTGTAGGCCCTCTTAGCGCTCTCTAAATGTATTTCTAACAGCTCCCTGATCTTAGAGGTGCCCCACTCCGGGACGCCGAGCCTCTGACCCTCCTCTACAAGGCGATAGTCAATAGCGAGCGTGGGGACGCATACGGAGCCCGCCCTCAGCACCTCATCGACGGCCTCGTCGTCCATCATGTCGCAGTGGGCGAGCACCCTGACCCCTGCCCTAGCCGCGTTTATGATGCCGACCTTGCCCTCAGCGTGGGCGTGCACCCACCTCCCAGCCGCGGCGGCCTCATCCACTATGGCCCTGAGCTCCTCTGCCGTAAACTGCCTGTACTCAGGCCTGTCCCTCTGGCTCAGGACTCCCCCAGACGCCATGACCTTAATGAAGTCAGCCCCCTCCCTCATGGCGAACCTGACCGCCTTCCTGCACTCGTCAGCCCCGTCGCAGAGCAGCGCAGTGAAGGGCGTTATCTTCCTCGTTGTCCTGTAGTCGACCCACTCTGTTGGAAGGTAATGTACGTCCCCGTGGCCGAAGGTCTGACTTATTACGTGGCCAGCCGCTACCACCCTTGGCCCCAAGATGGTGCCCTCCCTCACCGCGTCACGCAGGTGGAGCCCCACGAGGCTCCCCGCGTCAACCACCGTCGTGAAACCCGACATGACGAGGGCCTCAAGGTCCTTCACGGCCCTTGCAAAGAAGACGCCTATCGGCGTTAACAGGTCCTCCTCCACCCTGCCGCTCCTTGAGCCCGTCAGGTGCGCGTGGGCGTCTACGAGGCCAGGCATCAAGAACGCGCCCCTTAAGTCGATTACGCTAGCGTCGCTTGGGATTTCAACCTCTCCCCTCGTCCCTACGTCAGATATGACGCCGCCAGATATGATAACGGTCCCCCTAAAGGGCTGTCCATCCGTGCCGTCGAATATGAGACCGTCATAAAGGGCTACAGGCCTGATGTCCCCGCCCCCTGAGCCACCCGCGGACAAGGCCCAACCTGAAGCCCTGAGGCGCCCTGACGATGATAAGCTTTTGTTCGCCTAACTAGCCTACTTGTCGAGGCGAAGGCGTGGACTACCAGGAGCTTATGGGGCTCAAGGGCCTCAGGGCCTGCGTGGCACATCACAGGTCAGCCGATGGCTCTGACCCTCACAGGCCACCCACAGTATCTCACCCGCGCGTTAAAGGTGTGCCGCAATGGGAGAGGAGGGAATAAATGACGTGGAGAGAACCATACTTATACACATCTACAAGTTTGGACCAGACTCCCCCTGGCTCATCGTGAGGAGGGCTCTCGGTACCTGGGGCGTAAGGGCTGGCCTAGACGAGCTCGCCGTTGAGCAGGCCTGCCGCAGGCTCATAGACCTTGGTCTACTGTCGCCCTACAGGGGCGACCTCAGGGGGCTACCAACGTCCTCAGTTAAGCCGTGGCTGAAGGTCAAGTCCAAGAGGCCAGACGCTAAGGTCAGAGGGCTTTACTGTGACTTAACAAGAAAGGGGAGGAGGGTCGCGTCGGAGCTGTACAAGAGGCTCAGGGATATGGAGGCCTGACAGCGGAAAGCGCAGCTATAAGGCGTAATAAATGCCAGGGCCCTCATACGTAGGGAGCCTTGACGGCCGATCTGGAGTCCAGGCTCAGGTCTCTTCTGGGCCTAAACAAGTACCAGGCCGCCGCGTATGTGGCCCTTCTTAGGGCTGGCCCCCTGAGGCCGCAGGAGGTTGCCAAGGCGACAGGCATTCCCCAGCAGAGGGTTTACGACACCCTACGGTCCTTGGTCGACATGGGGCTGATAGCCGAGAGGGAGGGATCCTTCGAGGTCGTAAACCCGAGGGACGCCCTTGAGCTCATAGCGAGGCAGGAGATGGCGAGGGCTATGAGTAAGGCCGAGGAGATCGAGAGGCTCTCCCTTGAGCTGGCTGCGTCGGCCGGGCGTGGACGAGGCAGCCCGCTCGTCTCAGTCCTTCGCGGCCTCAACTCCGTCATGGGTGCTGCCCTCGCGGGGCTTTCAAGGTGCGAGGAGATGCCCTTATTCATGACCTATAAGGTCTTCGAGCGTATTGAGCAGCTCCTCCCTCTTCTAAGAGAGCTGGCAAAATCGTCAAGCAGGGGAGGCGTTGTTTTGGTCCCAAAGGGTTACCTGGAGAGGTACCCACAGTACGTCAGGGAGTTTGAGGGCCTGGGGCTGACGTTCAAGGAGTCAGAGGCCTCCTTCATAGACCTGATGGTCGCCTGTGACACGGTGATCATTGGGGTCCCGTACCTATCAGACGCCGTTGGGGTCGTGGTGAGGGATCGCGAGTTCGCAGATGGGCTTAGGAAAGGCATCGAGAGGGCGGCCGGCCTCTAGGGCCACTCGTTCCGCTTTATGGCGTCGACCAGCCCTATGATTGTGGTGTCAAGGAAGGCCCTGACCGCGAAGGATTCCCTGTCCTCAAGGAGCCTCGCTATCTGCTGCTCCCTTTGCGCTATGGCCCTTTCGAGCGTGGCCAGATCCATGTCTGGCCCTATCGCCCTGATTATTTCAAGCCAGCTAACGGCCTGCTGCCTTGCTATGCTGAGCCACTTCATCGCGTCGCCGTGGAGGCCGAAGTGTGTTGGGGCGAAGAGCCTGGGTGAGGCGGCCTCCATCTTGCTGATGGCCTCAAGGTACATCTTCGGCTTGAAGGGTGGAGGACTGGTCGGCATAGCCACCTCGAGCCCAACGAAGCTGAACACGACCCCTGCGGAGTCCCCGGTGAATATCACGCCGTCAGGCTCTAGGAGAAGGCTCATGTGATGGCTCGCATGCCCAGGCGTGTGTATGACCCTGATCGAGGACCGACCCAGCTCGACCCTCAGGCCCTCAGGCGCTTCCCTGACCCTTGAGGGTTCCGCGCTGAGCGGGCGCCCATAGGTCTCAGGCAGCAGGGGCGTCACCTCGTAGGCAGCAGCGTAAAGCCTGCTGGGGTCTATCAAGTGAGGAACCCCCCTTGGATGGGCGTATACCACAGAGCCGCTAAAGTCCTTCAGAAGGTGGGCTGCCGCCCCAGCGTGGTCAAGGTGGACGTGGGTCACAAATACCAGGTCAGGCCTCACGCCCAGCTCGCTGAGGCCCTCCCTTAGCCTATCATAGGAGGCCTCTGGGCCGGGGTCTATTACGGCTACCTTGTCGTCTATCACTACGAACGACGATATGTAGCCCTTGAGCCCTTTAGGGCTCACATCGATTACCTTAACCTCGCTCAAACGTGCCCCTCATGCAATCAACGTGCGAGGGTAAATATGCGTAGGCGTCGCCAGGACCATTAGACTTCAGAGATGAGCTCAACTTCTGCGTGTCAGACTCTAGTGGGATTTAGATAGAGAGGCCGAACGACCAATCGACGATACCTATAGCCCTAACCTGGGTAGACCTTCTCTCCTCCAATAAAGGTCGCGACGTTGCTGATACGCTTTAGCTCGCCTGGCTCCACCTCAAAGGGGTCAGCGGAGAAGGAGGCTATGTCAGCATAGGCGCCGGGCAGGAGGGTGCCGACGTGTAGGTCCCTCAGGACAGCTGCGGAGCCGTGAGTGTAGAGGTGAAGGGCCTCCTCTACCGTGAGGGCCTCCTCGGGGGTTACCTCAGCTAGCCTACAACCCTCAGGACCGCCCCGGTTAACGGCAGCGTACACCGTCATCCACGGGTTTGTCGGCTCTACGGGGGCGTCTGTCGAGATGCCGACGACGGCCCCGGTCCTGAGAAGGGAGCGGAACCTGTAGGCTAGCCTTAGCCTTCCCTCGCCAAGCCTAGACCTGAGCCAGTCCTTGTCCTCGACAACGAACATCGGCTGCACACTGACCCTCACGCCGGTAAGGGCACGCAGCTGGTCGTCCCTAACCAAAGACGCGTGCTCTATCCTTACGCCGTCGCGCGTCGACCCTACGGAGTTGAGGACTAGGTCGAGGGCCCCGTCCCCGATTGCGTGGACAGCCACGTCTAGGCTAAGCCTGTAGGCCCTTCTCACGAGCTCGGACAGCCTCTCAGGGGTTATGTTGGCCTTTCCCGTTACCCCAGGAGCGTCCTCGTAGGGGCTAGAAAGGAGCGCCGTCCTAGCCCCCAGTGAGCCGTCAGCGAATACCTTCACCCCCATTATGGATGCCCGCTCGTTCCCGAAGCCTCCCCTCACGCCAAGGGCCTCAAGCAGGTCGATCGCGTCATGGTCGAGGTACAGCCTGAGCCTCACCTTCACCCCCTTGCCGGCCTCCCCTATGAGCCATGACAGGAGCCTGACAGGCACGTTCATGAAGCCGACCGTGGTGACCCCCTGCGAGACGAGGAGCCTCGAGGCGTCTATCACGTACCTTATGTACTCCTCTGGGGGCGGCTCCAAGGACCTGAGGGCCCTCAGGAGCGCGTCCTCCTTGATGACGCCGGTTGGCTCGCCGCCAGCTCCGATCTCTATATCGGGGTCGCCTCTAATGGAGTCTAGGCAGAGCGTCTTCATGGCATACGTGTTGAGGGTCCCAACGTGCCCACAGATCCTTACCAGTATGGCTGGCCTGTCGGGGACCAGGTCGTCAATGTCGAACCTGGTCACGAACCTCCTCTCGGCCAGCCTCTCATGGTCCCACCCCCTCGCCATGAGAACCCTCGGGCCCCTCTCGGCGATGAACCTCTTGACCCGCTCCCTCAGCTCACCAATGCTCCTCACGTCTCTCAGGTCGAGGGTGTTAAGCTGAAGGCCGAGGCCTGTCAGGTGCATATGGGAGTCTATAAAGCCAGGCCCCGAGGCCTTGCCTGGCAGCTTTACCTCCTCGCACCCCTCTAGCTGTTCACAAGCTCGCTCGATGGCCTTCGCGTACCCGGCCATCACGACGCGCCCTCCGACTACTAAGATTGCCTCAGCGACGGCTCTCGGCCTATAGTTTAGGTAAATCCTTCCAAAGAAGGCCTGGGGCCTGACCTCAGCGGCCAATACGGCTCCCAGGTCAACAGTCTTAACTTCATATAAAAGCTGAGACCTACTTCCTCTTTATGAACGGGAAGTCAACTAGCTTGCCCTCTCCCGTCCTCCCCCTCTCATCAACTATCGTGACCGGCTCGCCGAGAACAGCATACCTTGTGTCGACGTATGCCTGTGCGACGCCTCTTGACAGTACCGGGCTATAGGTACCGCTAGTGACCCATCCGACCTCTACGTCGTCCACGAGCACCTTGTACCCCTGCCTCGGGATAAACCTCGCATGCGCCTTCTTCATCTCGACGCCAACCCTCACCCACCTGAGGCCTTCGCGCCTGCAGGCCCTCAGCGCCTCCTCACCGTAGAAGCCCCTCTTTGACCAGTCTATGGCCCCCATGCCGTACCTCAGGCTTAGAGCGCAAGGGAACCTGGTGGGGTCCTCGCCGTACTCGTTCCCGCCCAGGACGAAGCCCATCTCTATCCTTAAGGTGTCCCTGGCCGCTATGCCGGCAGGGACTGCGCCAGCCTTGACGGCGGCCTTGAAAATCCTTTCGGCCTCAGCATGCTCAGCCCATACCTCAAAGCCGTCCTCGCCTGTCCACCCGCTCCTGCTCACAAGGAAGGCCCTAGCCCCAGCCACATCAGCCCCGAGCCGGAACTCAAGAGGCCTCAGCTGCTGGGCCCACGTAGCTCCAATGGCGCTCATGACGCCAGGGCTCCCGGGACCCTGTATTGCCAACATTGAGAGGCTCTCGGTCAGGTCCTCAAGATCTACGACGTAACCCTTTAACTCGGCCAGCTGCCTGAGGTGCGACTTTATGCGGTCCCTGGCGGCCGCGTTGGGGACGGATAGCCACTCGCCCGACGGCAGCCTGTACCACATCTCGTCATCAATGACCCTGGCGTTCTCATTAAGCGCAAGGGTGGGACCGCTCATGAAGCCCGGCTGGGTTGAAGAGACCGCCTTGGTGAAGGCAAAGTCCAGGAGCTTTCCGGCATCGGGGCCGGTGAGCCTTAGCCTCCCCATGTGGCTTATGTCAAAGATGCCCACGGACTGCCTGACCGCCATGTGCTCCTCAAGCGTTGAGGTAAAGGACATAGGGACCGTCCAGCCGGCGAACTCACCGAAGGTGGCCCCCAGCTCCTTGTGTACGTCATATAGCGGAACCTGCCTGGACAAGCTAAGCCCCGGGATACGGTTGGGGGTAAGTAAAATTTGAATGCTTCTCACTCAGGTATGTCGACGTAGCTGATCCTCAGGGACCTGCTAATTTCGTCGAGCTTTGACCACTCGTCGAAGGTGAGTGACCAGCCGATAGCGCCTACGTTCTCCTCTACCTGCTCAGGCGTCTTAGCGCCTGGGATGGGCACTACGACGGGGCTCGTGGTTACTATGAAGTTGAGCGCGACCTGCGCCAGCGTCTTGCCGCGCGCCTGGGCGACCCCCTTCATAGCCTCTACTAGCCTCGCTATCTGCTCATAGTTATGGGGCCGGAACAGCACGTTGTTCCTGCGGACGTCCTGGAGCTTCGCCACGTCCTCTAGGGTGTACTTACCGAGTACGGCGCCCTGAGCCAGGGGGCTCCAGGCAAGCACGGTGACACGGTTGGCCTCCGCGTACGGCAGGTGCTCCTCCTCGGCCTTCCTCTCAACTATGTTGTACCTGAGCTCGAATATCTCGACGTCGTGCCTTGACATACAGGACCTGAACTCCTCGACGAGGGCTACCGGGAAGTTGCTCAGGCCGACGTACCTCACGAGCCCCCTATCAATTAGGAGCTCGAAGGCCCTGGCGTACTCGCATGTCGGTATATTGTGCCAGGCAGGGGGCCAGTGCGCCAGGAGGGCGTCTAGGTGGGTGACCTGGAGCCTCTTCAGGGAGCCCCTTGCAGCCCTAATTACGTCGTCCCGTGAAAGGTATTCACCGGGGACCTTGGTAACGATGAAGACCTCGTCCCTCTTTATGTTAAGGTCCTTGAGGGCCTGCCCTACGAACCTCTCGCTCATGCCTCTTCCGTAGACCATGGCGGTATCGATAAGGTTAACCTCGAGCTCGTGGGCCCTGGCGATGACCGCCTTCGCCCTCTCAAAGTCGGTCAGCCCCCAGGCGTCGCTGAACTGCCACGCCCCAAGCCCAATCCTTGAGACCCTCTCGTCCGTCTTGCCCAGCTTCACGTACTCCATTTAGACCTCCGGGAACCCCTCGGCTTGTCCTGTTAATAAGTTGGAGCCTGGGTTCCCGGCCTCCTCACGTAGTTCACCAGAGGAACCTCGTCGCCTACCTTGACGCTGACTAAGTCGCCGTCCCTGAGGTACCTTCCCCTTGGATGGCCAACACCAGGCGGCGTTCCGGTGAATATCAGGTCGCCCGGGATGAGCTTCATATAGCGGGAGAGATCTGATACGATCTCGGCGAAGCTCATTGTCATCTCTGACGGGCAGCCCCTCTGCACCCTCTCGCCATTTAGCCTTGTCTCGACGCAAACGTCATTGAGCTGGTCATAGTCGTCTACCAGGACAAGGTAGGGCCCCACTGGCGAGAAGGTGTCCACGCTCTTAGAGAGGCACCACGGCATACACTCGTCATACTGAAGGTCCCTGGCCGTCACGTCATTGCCTGCCATGAAGCCGGCTATGGCCTGTCTCGCCTGCTCCAACGTAACGTGCTTGAGAGGCCTTCCTATCACAATGACGACCTCGCCCTCGTAGTCTGGCTTGCTGACGAAAGGCGGCACCTCGATATAGTGGAGGTGGCCGACGAGGGCGCTGGGAGCCTTCATGAAGTAGACAACCCTCGTGATCGACTTCATCTCCCTTGCGTGCGCCTCGTAGTTCTTCCCAATGCCGATGATCTTGGACGGCTTCATTACAGGGGGCTCAAGGGATCTGTCGAGGTCACCCACGTCGTCAGTTGGCGTGAGCCTATCCAGGACGTCGGCCGGCTCAAGGCCCGTCGAGAAAACTACGTCTGGGCTGACGGGCCTCCCATCTCGGTCCCTGAGAAGCCTGAGCCTCCCGCCCTCCACTACGGCAAGGACGACCGAGCCGTCGGCCTCCACGGCCGCAAGCCTTATCATGGCAGTTCAGGACGTACCTCGGGCTAACCTTTTAAAGTTCTTAGTTGCAGGCGAGACAATCGAGCTTGGAGGGGTGCGCAGACGGATGTCTACGAACCAGGGTCACAGGGCGGCGAACCCACTGAAGTACCTGAGGGACGCCGTAGACAGCACTATTTACGTTAAGCTCAAGGACGGGACCGAGTACGTGGGGCAGCTTAAGGTCACCGACTCCACCATGAACCTGGTGCTTGAGAACTCGCTGGAGGTCAAGAACGGCAAGCAGGTTGTCGCCAAGCTCGGCAAGGTCCTAATAAGGGGGAGCATGATACAGTACGTCAGCTTTAACCCTGAGGTAGCGGCCCCAGACGTCGAGGTCAAGTGAACGGAGTGGCTTTCAAGAAGTGAAAGTATAAATAACGCCTGTGCAGCGCAATTAGTTCAGTAGTGAAGTTAATGGTGACCGTAAAGCTTTTGCTGCTGGGGGCAGGAGCGGGCACGTCATACTTCGCGGCCGGGCTTGAGAAGCTCAAGTCCAAGGAGATACCGCCCATTGGGATACCTTTCTCGAAGGACCTAAGGTACTACGCGCCTGAGGACATAAAGGTCGTTGGCGTCCTTGACGTCGATAACTCAAAGGTGGGCAAGGACCTATACGAGATCGCAAGGAAGCTCGTGCCTTATGACGTTATTCCTAGGACGCTAAAGGACGTCACTGTGGAGAGAGGGATCCATTGCAACAGCCTGAAGGGCCTGCCAGTCTCCGCCACAGGCCTTGAGGACATACTTGGCGACCCCCTCAAGGCCTCTGAGCACCTCGTCTCCCTTTTTATGAAGCTGTCCCCAGACGTTATAATCAACGTAATAACGACCGAGCCGCTGGCCTACGCTGAGACGGAGCAAGAGTTCGTGAGGCTGGCCCCCACGTGCAGGCTTGGAGCCTCGATGGCGTACGCCTACGCCGCGGCTGAGTACGCGCGCAGGTCGAGCAGGCCCATAGCCTTCGTGAACTTCACGCCACCTCCCGTAGCTAACAGCCCAGGCGTCGTCAAGTACTATGAGAGGGTCAGGGCCCTCGTTCTGGGGGACGACGCTGCGACGGGGGCAACCCCCCTTACCGCCGACCTGCTTGAGCACATGGCGGAGAGGGGGAGGAAGGTGGTGTCCATAGCTCAGTTCAACATAGGCGGAAACATGGACTTCCTCAGCCTCACGGAGCCCGACAGGAACCACTCCAAGGAGGTCACTAAGAGCAGCATAGTCTCTGACATACTTGGGTACGACGCGCCTCACTACATCAAGCCGACCGGTTACCTTGAGCCGCTAGGGGACAGGAAGTTCGTGTCAATGCACATAGAGTACGTGAGCTTTGGAGGCTTCAGGGACGAGATAATAGTCAACGCCAGGATAAACGACAAGGCCAACCTCGCCGGCCTGATGGCCTCCATAGCGCCGCTTTCTAAGTCCCTTGTCGACAGGGGGATTTACGGAACCCATGTGACGACTAACAGGTTCTTTATGAAGATGCCAGGGCCGAAGGGGACAAGGAACGTGGGCAGGATAGTCGCCTACTATGACCTTCTCAGGGAGCTGAAGCAGCTCGATATACCTTAGTGGGAGCCCTAAACTTGCAATAATTACCTGACTAATGTTAATAAGGCCTGCAAAAGGCATTTACAGAGTATACACCCTAAGAGGGGGCGAGCCTATTGGAGCTGGTCTTGACGCCCATTCAGTACGCCCTGTCTGTCGTGTCTGGTGTCCTTGTTGGGTTCTCGCTGGGTCTCATAGGCGGGGGCGGCTCGATACTTGCGGTCCCCCTTCTCCTCTACTTCGTTGGGCTCTCATCAGTGCCAAACGCGGCCCATATAGCCCTTGGGACGACGGCGCTGGCCGTTGGAGTAAACGCCTTCATTAACTCCTACATGCACCTCAGGAAGAAGAACGTCGCCCCAAGGGTGGGCGGCCTCTTCGCCGGCGTGGGGCTCATTGGGAGTTTGCTCGGCACCTACCTTGGCCACATAACTCCAGGGGGAAAGCTCCTGCTTTACTTCGCAATAGCCATGATAGTCCTTGGGTTTTACATAGGGTTCTTGCGGGAGTCTGTCGCAGGGACACATAACGAAGTTAACAGGGTCCTTGAAGCTTACCGGCGCTGCCCTAGGCTGTCGTCAAGGACCATAGCCCTCGTCTCGACATCGGGGTTCGTTGTAGGGCTCGTCAGCGGGTACTTCGGCATAGGTGGGGGCTTCCTGATAGTGCCAGCCCTCATGTTCTCTTCAGGCCTATGTATAGCGAGGGCCATCGGGACGTCGCTTATCAGCGTCGGCACCTTCGGCGTCGCCAGCGGGCTTGAGTACGCGGTTTTTGGAGACACCCTCTTCCTGGTCTCGGCCCTCTACGTGATAGGGGGCGTCGCAGGGGGTTACGCTGGGACAAGCCTGGCTTTGAGGGTCCCAAAGAGGACCCTGCAGAGGGCATACGGAGTTATAATAATAGTTGTTGGCATATACATGATCTACAGGGTCCTCGGTCTGTGAGCCGACAGGCGTTATAGCGGCCGACCTCCCGGAAATTAGGGGGTCAGCCCTGGAAGAGAGGTATGTAGTCATCACAGGCGGTGACAGGGGTATAGGAAGGGCGACCGCCGTCAGGTTCGCTAGGGAGGGCTTCACGGTGGTAATTACGTATAAGTCCAACAGGGAGGCCGCTGAGCGCGTCGTCAACGAGCTCCTGGCCGCCGGCGCGCCTTCCGCACTGCACTACCAGGTGGACGTGTCTGACTTTCAGTCCGTTAAAAGATTCGCGGATGAGCTCTCCTCAGCCATAGGATACCTTAACGTCCTCGTCAACAACGCGGGCGTCATCGACTACTCGAGCGTCGAGGAGGTAACCCCCCAGAGGTGGGACGAGGTCATTCGCGTTGACCTGTACGGCCCGTTTTATGTGACCAAGGCCCTTCTCCCGCTCATGAGGGGGGCCCCTTGGGCTGCGGTAGTTAATGTTTCAAGCATATCAGGGCAGACCGGTAACGTGGTCGCTGGAGTTGCCTACGCGGCCGCCAAGGCCGGCCTCATCGGCCTAACTAAGAAGCTCGCCGTTGAGCTAGCTAGGCTCTCGATAAGGGTCAACGCGGTAGCGCCGAGCTTCGTTGAGACCGACATGACGGCGCAGCTGCTCTCAGACCCCAAGTTCAGGGCCCAGGTAATTGCGATGCACCCCCTCGGCAGGATTGCGAGGCCTGAGGACATTTCTGAGGCGATATATTTCCTCGCGGACCCGGCAAGGTCAGGTAACATAACAGGTCACGTGATCAGCATCAACGGGGGCAGGTACACGTGAGCCTCCTGCCGGCTGCACTGGCCTGAAAGCTTTTATTAACGAACGGCCAATCGCCTTAAGCGCCGTGCTTGATGTAGGTGACCTGTCGAGCTTAATGACCTACCTAAGGGAGGCGGGCTACGCTGTCGCGTTCGGGACAGCCGCGAACCTCGCACTTACTCTCCTCTGGGCCCTCAGGTGGCGCGCAGGCCTTCGCTTTCTCGGCCTGAGGGTCTCCTACCTTCAGGCCCTTGAGGCCATAACGGCAAGCTTCCCGATAGGCGTGTTCATACCGGGTAACAAGGTGGCCCAGGAGGCCTTCAGGGTAGCCTACGTCAGGTCGCCTAATATGGACAGGGGCAAGGTAATATCAGCCACAACGATGGAGTGGGTCAGCGAGGGCATCATCGTCGCAGCGCTTCTCGTAGTGGCGCTCGCCTCAAAGGCGCCAATAGGTCTTGCAGGCATAGCCTACGCGCAGGCGGAGCAGGCTAACCCTCAGGGAAGGCTAAAGAAGGCCCTCTGGGGCCTCCTTTCCGACCTGAAGATGCTAGCCTCGGACAAGAAGACGTTCACGACATACATGGGCCTGTCATTCCTGATTATAATGTTAGACCTCTTCAAGGTCGCGTACATCTTGGTGATACTTGGGTACGTTCCGACTATACTGGACGCAGTTATCCTCTACGTCACGATAAGGGTTTTATCTATGGCGCCCACCCCAGCCGGCGTCGGCGTGTTTGACGCCGGCTCGTTCGCGGCCCTTGCCCTCATGGGCGTCCCAGCCGGCGTCGCGGCGCTGTATGTTATAGCTCTCAGGCTGGTTGACACCGTGATCCCGGCTACTGTGGGGCTTATTGTGCTGGCCGTCACTGGCTCGTGGCGCGTCCTTGAGGAGGCTAAAAGGTGGCTGAGGCGTGGAGAGGCTTAGGGTCGCCCTCGTCTCTGACTGGTTCCTGCCAAGGGTCGGCGGGGTAGAGGTTAGCATACATGAGCTTGCCTCAGGCCTCTCTAGGAGAGGGCATGAGGTCTTCGTCGTAACCCATCCAAACTCGGCGTCGGGAGACAGGCCGAAGCTAGAGGTCATGGGTGACGGGTACACTGTTTACTGGATTCCAAGCCATGTCCATTGGGTTGATGAGGTAACCGTTGACCCGCTTACGGTGACCAGGTCGCTCCTCTTTTTGAAGAGGAACGCCTTCGACCTCGTCCACTCGCACGGCATCTCGTCAACGCTAAGCCTCCTCACGGCCGTGATCGCCAGCGGCGGCACCGGGATCCCGAGCTTGCTAACCAACCACTCTCTCCTCAGCGACGGGATCCCAGCGCCCGTCAGGAGGCTGGTGCGTTACGGCTTGAAGTGGCCCAATGTTCTTACGGGCGTGTCAAGGGCTGCCGCTGCAGATATCGAATTGCTCAGCGGCAGGAGCGCTGTTGTGACCCCTAACTGCATAAACGTGAGGACTTGGCGTGAGGCCGCGGAGCCCGTTGAGCTTGAAGGCGATCCTGTCGTAATTATAACCTCTAGGCTCTCCAGGAGGAAAAACCCCCTGGAGGTCACGAGGGTAGCAGAGCTTGTGACGAGGCGCCTCGCGCGGGCGAGCTTCTACGTGATAGGTGATGGAACCCTGGGCCCGTCCCTTAGGGCCGAGCTCTCCAGAAGGGGGCTTGACAGGCAGGTGAGGCTGCTTGGCGTGAGGCCTAGGGGGGAGATAGCCAAGATACTCGCGGCAGCCGACTTCTTCGCTCTGACCAGCTACAGGGAGTCGTTTGGCCTCGCCGTCCTAGAGGCGATGGCGCTGGGCGCCGTCCCGGTTGTTTACAGGTCGCCGGGCGTTGTCGACCTGGTCAGTGACGGCGAGAGCGGCATGATAGTTGAAGGTGCCGAGGCGATGGCTGAGGCTATAGTGAGGACTTATGAGGACCAGGGCCTTTACAAGAGGATGTCGGAAGCCGCGGAGCGCCGCTCAGAGGTCTTCGACTGTGACAACGTCATTGAAAGCTTCATCATGCCGGCCTATCTGAGCGCCCTCGAGGGCTGTGAGACCATGGACAGACGATTCCTGGTCTACAGGATTTATCGTAGGATGGTCGGGGACCCAGTAAGGCAAGGGGAGTGGTGCAAAGAGAGGAAGTGGCTCTACCATGAGCGCGCAAAGGAGGGCATTGTTCCTGTCGTTCGACGTAGAGCCTGACTCGCCCCCTTACCTTAACACAACGAGGGGCCTTGATGAGGGCCTGCCCGGCCTGCTCGACCTACTTGACGAGCTCAGGGTCAGGGCGACTTTCTTCGTCGTGGCCCGACTTGTTGAGGATAGGAAGTGGCTGGCAAGGCAGATCGTCGACAGGGGGCACGAGCTAGCCAGCCACGGCTATGAACACGTGAGGCTCGACAAGGTACCCCTGGCACGGGCCACCGAGGGCGTGGCGAGGTCATTGAGCGTGCTTAGGAGGTTCTATGACGTCAGGTCTTTCAGGGCCCCGAACCTTGCCCTGCCGAGGCAGCTTCTGCCACGCCTGGCGGAGCTTGGCGTCACTGTTGACTCGAGCCTCGCAGCGTACAAGCCGCCCTTTAAGAGGAAGCCGTTGTGCCAGAGCGGCCTCCTGAGGGTGCCAGCCACGGTAACCAGCAGCGTGCTGAGGATGCCGGCAGCAGAGGCGTTGCTCCCGAGGCTTTTGCACCTCGACTACGTGACCCTGTTCGCCCACCCTTGGGAGTTCGTCAAGGTCAGGCACTGGAGGCCCGACATATGGGTTGGGACAGGTCCGCGGGCATACCTAAAACTTAAGAGCCTAGTCAAGGCGTTCCTGTCCCGCGGATATGAGGTAAGAGTCATCGGCGACTCAATGGGGCTGGTGAAAGGATGTGGTGATGGGCAGGCTGAGGGAGTTCATTAACAGGGCGGCGCCCGCGACCATCGGCAAGGCCCTCGCCAGACTTGGTGTGAAGCCTGACGAGATAACTTACCTGGGGCTTGCACTGGCAGCCCTTGCCCCGGTCGCGGCAGGCACAGGCGTCCTATGGCTTGTCCCTGTCCTAATTGCCGTCTCGAGCGTCATGGACGTGCTGGACGGCGCTGTTGCAAGGGCCCTGAACAGGACGAGCCGCTTCGGCTCGTACCTGGACTCGCTCTCGGACAGGCTCTCCGACGCCCTCTTCCTTACGTCCCTTATCATCATGGGGGCGAACATCTACGCTTCTGTCGCGGCGCTGACGTTCTCGTTCCTTGTAAGCTACTCCAGGTCAAAGGGCGAGCAGCTCGGCGTCAAGATGGAGGGGGTCGGCCTCACCGAGAGGGGGGAGAGGTCTGTTCTCCTGTTCATAGCCTCTTTGGCGGCCGCGCTCATGGAGTCACTTCTCGTCAACGCGATCGTCCTTCTGATCGCGGTGCTTGCCGCCGTGACGGTCGTACAGAGGTCCGTTCACGTCTGGAAGGCCCTCAGGGGCTGACGTCCAGCCTCGCAATCCTCGGCGCTCCTCTTCTGTCCGTAGATGGTCACCCTGACTGACCTAAGTGGGTCCTCGGCGTCAAGGACCTCCTGGCCTATTACCTCGTATGAGGCCCCTATGCAGATGCCGGAGCCCAGTTCAATTCCGTCCAGGATTACACTGAGCTGGGGAGCCATTGCGAGGAGGTCTTTGACGAGGCTTGGCTCTGGCCTTACGAGCATGACGTAATTTATGCCACTTGACCTGGCGACGGACGCGACCCTGTCGGCGGTCAGTCCCTCCTGCTCAAGCTCGTACCATGTGAAGGAGAGCACGGGGGCTATACGGGCCGCCCTTAAGGCCTCAGCCACGAACGGCCAGTCGCGGCTGACCGCGAGCCTAATCGACACCGTGACCCCTGAGACTAGGCCCGAAAGCGACTGTAGCCCTCCCAGGTCGCCAGGCGTGTCCTCAAGCCTGAGGTCAGCTATGAGCAGCTTCTCCTCGCCGCGGGACGACAGCTTGGACAGGCCTGTCAGGCCGATATAGGGCATGAGGGCTGACTTGATGAGGAAGCCGGCGAGGGCCGGCCTCGCCATCAGGGCCGCGGCTATTACGTCCTGACCCCTCGCGGTCGTCGGCCTTGACAGCTTCACCATGAGGGTCAACTTCCTCACCTGCCAGACTGCGGCGGTCCAGCCCTGCCCATCAGCCTTTCCATGACCCACTCCTCAAAGGACTTCCTAAGGGCTGAAAGGTTCGAGGGGGTGTTATCGCCTAGGCCGCGCACGCTTAGCACGGCGTCCACGAGGTCTCTCGTCAGCTCGTCAAAGACCTTATACGTTACCTCTCCCCACGGCTCGGCCGCGTAGGTCCTCTCAAGGATCCTTACGCCCCCACACTGTGCGTCCGCTGATATCTTATACGGCTCGAAGGCGGCGACGACGGGCTTACCGAAGTACCCGGCCAGTATAGCGAGGTTCCTTGACCCCAGCTTGTTATAGACGCACCCGTCAAGGGTGACGTTATCGGCCCCCATGATGACTAGGTCGACGCTGCCTACCACAAGGCTTGCAGCGCTGTCTGGGAGGAGCTCAACTTCGATCCTCCTGTTTCTGAGCTCAACGGCCGCGGACCTCCCCTCGCCCCCAGGTAGGCTCTCAAGTACGTAGACCTTCCTCAGCAGGAGTCCAAGCGAGGCCAGGGTCTCTAGCACGTTAGTGCTGTAGCTCAGCGTCACCGCTGTGATCGGTTTGTCCTTAACTAGGTCACGGGCGTGAGAGACTACTTCGGCCCTTGATGACCTGATGTACTCAATGAACGCCTCGGCCGCCTCCTGGATTGAGAATCCGTGAAGGCATGCCTCCCTCAGCGTCCAGGCCAGGTTCGACAGGCTCCCCATGGTAGGGTTCGCGCTCGCCACAAGCCTCTCGATCCCGTTCAAGTCGTCACATGAGGCGTTCCCTGCACTCGCGTCGTCTATGATCGCGTGGGAGAGGGTCTCGGCCGACCAGGCTGCCCCCCTAACCTGCTCCCTTGAGACGAGGGCGACGGCCTGAGCCAGGGACTCAAGCAACGCGTCCCAGCCTCCATTATTGGACGCTGCCAAGGATATAACGCTACATAGGCGTCCCGGCCTTAACCAGCGCCAGGCCAGCAAGGCTTATATAACGCTGGATACGGTATCCAGGTGTGGGAAGCTTGGCGAAAGGAGGTTACGTAACGGCCTTATTGGCCGTCCTTATTGTCTTGGTCGCAGCTCTCTCGATTTACAACTCCATTCAGCTATCGAGGCTTCAAGCTGACGTCTCCAGGCTAAGCGGGAGCGTGTCCACAGTGAACTCTACGCTACAGACGTACATAAGCTATGAGAGCAAGCTAGCGAAGAGCGCCGAGGAGCTTGGCTCGGACCTATCTCAGGTAAACTCGAGCCTGGGCCAGCAGGTGAGCGAACTAGAGTCGCAGCTAAAGACCGTCGAGGCAAGGATTGGCTTCCCTGTAATCATAGTGGACGCCCTTAACAGGAGCGTCGTAGTACCTGACCAGCCGACACGCGTAGTGTCACTGGACCCAGCGGCCACTGAGATACTGCTTGCCATAGGGGCGTCCAATCAGCTAGTCGGCATTGACAACGATAGCATCACATACCTTCCCCCGCCCTTCAACTACACCCTTAGCTCCCTAGTGACTGGGGGGGCCGTGAAGTCCATCGGGTCAACGTACAGCTCTCCGAGCATTGAGGAGATACTATCGCTTAGGCCAGACCTTGTAATCGGCACAGCTGGTTGGGGCTATAACAATTACATAGCGGAGACACTGCAGCAGTACGGGATCCCTGTCGTACTCCTTCCATCAACCTCGTCGCTCGAGGACATTTACAGGGCCGTGATAATGGCAGGAGAGGCGACAGGTCACGTCGCACAGGCCGTCGAGGTCGTCGAGAACATGTCTGAGGCCATAGCGGAGACCGAGACAGCTGTAAGGGGGCAAGGCGAGGTGAACGCCACTGTCGTGCTATGGATAAACCCGACCTATGTGGCAGGCGGGTCAACGTTCATCAACGACCTGATAACCCTCGCGGGCGGCGCCAACGTGTTCGGAAACTTGAGCGGCTGGCCTGTGATTAGCCCTGAGGAGATGCTTCAGGCCAACCCATCGTTGATAATTATCATGAGCAATGGAGGCCTCTTCAACGTGAGCTCGTTCTACTCATGGCTTAACTCAACGATTGGGCCGGCCTACGCTGACATAGCCGCCGTGAAGAGCGGCAGGGTCTACGTTATAACTGGGTGGTACGAGGACGTGATAAGCGAGCCAGGAGTCCTCGTGCCCCTTGCACTAAAGCTCATAGCGATCCTGCTGC
>CAYFFY010000002.1:0-35365 GCA_964342635.1 uncultured Desulfurococcales archaeon | reverse complement strand
CCGCAGGTACACCTCCTCGAGGGAGGCCGCGCGGACCTCGAACCTCCCCTTAAGCTCCCCTATGAAGTCCCTTAGCTCGCCCTCCCTCACGTAGTACACCTTATCGTTGTCCAGGTCAACAACCTTGTAGTAGAACGTGAACCTCTTCCTCAGCTCAGAGGGGGTGCCCTCAGCTATGACCTTTCTGTTGATAAAGTAAACCCTGTCGGCCAGCGCCTCGGCCTCTTCAACGTAGTGGGTCGTCAGGAGGATGGCCCTTCCCTCTCCCTTCAGCCTCGTCAGTACGTCCCATAGCTCCCTCCTCGCCTCAGGGTCAAGCCCCGTGGTTGGCTCGTCAAGGACCATCACAAGGGGCGAGTGAACGAATGCCATGGCTATGAGGGTCCTCCTCTTAAGGCCGCCTGAGAGGTCCATGGCGTACCTGTCCCTGTGCTCCCAGAGCCCCAGCTCCCTGAGCGTCTCCTCGGCCCTCCTCCTGGCATCCTGCCTCGGGAGACCCCTTATCCTGGCGGCGTAGTAAACGTTGTCGTACACCGTGAGGTCAGGGTATGGGGCTGCTTCCTGAGGGGTGACACCCATTCTCAGCCTGACCCCTCTCTCGCATGGGCTCAGGCCCATGACGCTAACGACACCGGTTCTCGGCTTGAGCTCACAGTAGAGGTGCCTGACAAGGGTCGTTTTACCGGCTCCGTTGGGGCCCAGGAGGGCAACGAGCTCGCCGAACTTAACGAACAGGCTCACGTCCTCGAGCGCGACTACCCTACCGTATGACTTACTTAGGTGACTGACGACAATGGCCTTGTCAGTCGTGGTCAACGCTCTCAACAGCCTCAGGCCAAGGTGCCTTAAAAAGTAAAATAAGCGTCCAGGCCTCCTTCCTTCGTATTGGTTAAGGCAGGGGCCTCCTGTTCCCCCTAGCGGCTACGATCCCTCTCTCGACAGCGGACCCCACGACAGCCCCAATGTAGTCGTTTGTAAGCTCGCCCTTTGCAGGCACCCTCAGCTGCGCGGGGACCTCAGGGGGGTTCCTGTATACCTTTGCGCCGCGTGGGGACTCGGCGGCCTCGCATGTACACCGTCCAAAGTCGACAGTGTACCCAAGCGCCCTCATGACCTCAGCCTCTGCCTCCGCCGCGTGGCCTACATTTATGTCAAGTGCCTCCCAGTAGTTCACGTGAACTACTGCCACGTCAGGCGCGAGGAAGGGCATCAAGTCCCTAAGGGCAGCTTCGATCGCCGGGGAGTTGCCATAGTGGCCGTTTATGACTGCGACATTCACCGCTCCCATCCTAATCAGCCCGCTGACTATCTCCTTGAGCAGCGACGTGAAGGTTGCAAGGCTTAGGCTCAGCGTGCCTGGGGCCTTAGCCCACTCAGCCGAGAACCCGTACTCGAGAGGCGGGGCCATGACGCATCTCCAGCCTGAGGACTCAAGCTTCTCGCAGGCTAGCTCAGCAACCCTCTCTGCTATAAGCGAGTCAGCGCCTATGGGCCCCCTGCAGTGCTGCTCAACGCTTCCGACGGGCAGCACGGCAATGGTCGACTTATCCTTCAGCAGCGGCTGGGCCTGGTCAGCGCTCAGCTCCCCAAGCCTTATCATGACCTGCACCCGGTGCGCTGCTATAGAGGAGGCTTTAAGGGAAGGGCTAGCCGTCCTTTAAGTTGACCAGTACATACAGGGGTGCATCGCCTTGGGGAAGGTGAAGGTGAAGTACCTTGGCTATATTGCGGACCTTGCCGGGGCTTCCGAAGTAGAGATCGATGTTGAGGGCCAGGCCAAAGTCGCTGAAATCGCTCCGGTCCTAAGGAGGCTTAGGAGAACCGACTACGTCCTGATAGTCGACGGCAAGGGGGCTGAGCCTGACACCGTGGTCTCCCCAGGCAGCGTAGTAGTGATACTGCCGGAGACCGGTGGGGGCTAGAGAGAGGCCAGCCACCTGGCCAAAGTAACGTCGTCAACTGCCCCGCACACTTTCGTCCCGCAGAGTACTGGGGCGACGTCAGTAGCCTCCATGTCCATAACAGAGGCGGCCTCTGATACCGTGGCGCCCTCATCGACGTAGGCCCCCGCCGGTATTGGAACGTCGGAGACCTTCGGTGAGAGGCCCTCGACCCCCTTTGAGGCGTACAGGGCAAGGATCTCCCTCATGGTGAGGACGCCCAGAAGCTGCTCCCCCTCAATGACCAGCACGCCGCTTACCCCCCTGGATATCATTGTGGCCGCGGCCTCAAGCACCTTCGCCTCCCTGTCCACGTAAGGGTACGACCTGGCCAGGGCCTCGTGGAGAGGCCTTCGCCCAAGGGACGACCTGGCCAGGGCCGCCACAATGTCATGAGTTGTCAAGATGCCAAGGACGTTGTCCTCGCTCCCGACCAGAGCCGACGTGACGTTGTCCCTGCTCATGACCTTTGCCGCCTCAAGGAGGCTTGACGTGGGGTCAACGTAGACCGGAACCTCAAGGCCGGCCTCTGAGACCTTAATAGCTGAGGGGTCGGAGCCCGTCACCAGCAGCCTCACGAGGTGATACGCGCTGAAGACGCCTATGGCTCTTGGCCCCTCCTTAACGACCAGCCTCCTGACGCCGGCGCTAGCCATGAACTCAGCGGCCTCCTTTACCATCTCGTCAGGGCCTATGGATAGTACGGGCCTTGAGGACTTCGCGAGCGCGGACTCTATCATGGTATCACCTCAGGAGGCCAGTATCACCCTTCCGTCCCTGTCCTTTGAGAACAGCAGCTCGAGCGCGTGCCTTGCCTGGTCCAGCCCTACCCTCCTCCAGACCTTAACCTTGAGGAGCCCCCTGCCAGCTAGCTCTATCAGCCTCCTGAGCTCCCACCTCGTCCCCCCGGTGGAGCCGATTATCCTGAGCTCCCTCGAGTATATGTCAACTAACGACGCGGCCTGGGGCTCACCGGTAAGGGCCCCGAACGTAACAAGCCTTCCCCTTCTATCGAGGAGCTTAAGGCTCGTCGATAAGGTGCTTCTCCCGACCGAGTCAACTACGACGTCGGCGAGCTTCCCGCCCGTCATCCTCTTCAGGGCCTCGAGGCTCTGGCTCAGCGGGGCTACCTCGTCAGCCCCGAAGTCCTTAAGCCACTCCTTGCTGGTCACGGCTAGCACCCTGGCGCCCATTAGCTTCGCCAGCTGGACTGCGAACTGGCCAGTGTTGCCGCTGGCCCCCACGACAACTACCACGTCCCCAGGGGCCACATTGGCCTGCAGTAGTGCGTGGAAAGGTGTCAGGGCTGACACCGTAAGAGAGGCGGCAAGCTCCCAGTCGACGTTATCGGTAAGCTTTAACACGTTAGCGGCCTTGGAGACGGCTAGCTCAGCCCAACCTCCGTTCGTGACAACCCCCCAAACGCCTCCGTTGCGACAGAGGTGCTCAAGCCCTGCCATGCAGAGGTCACACGTACCGTCAAAGACCCTGGGGTAGACGACAACCCTGTCGCCTGGTGAGACGTCCTTGACGGCGCTTCCGACCTTGACGACCTCACCAGCTACCTCAACACCGGGTATGTGGGGCATCGGCGATATAGTCCTAATGCCGCTGACCGTGTAGTAGTCGACAGGGTTAACGCCCGCCGTTACGACCCTGATGACGACCTCTTCGGGCCCGGGCGAGGGGTCTGGGACTTCGGTGAAGGTGAGCAGGTCAGGGCTGAAGCCCGTTAACAGATTCGCCCTCAAAAGCGACCCCAGTTATCCCCATGCGCCGCGATATTAAGCCTCGCGTTGCCCAGTGTACGAAGGGGTCTTATTTATAACCCGCTGGATACGGTGTCCGGGTGGTAGACTTGAGGGTAGGCATACTGACGAGCAGGACAGCAGATCCGCTGGTGAGGGAGACCCTAAAGGGGGTCCGTGAAGTCGAGACAATCGTCGTCCCCCTCCCTGTTCCCGTCATCTCGATATTGACAACCAGGACCATAGCGTCGATACTGAGGTCTAGGCCTGACCTCGCGGGGTTACTTTCTTCCGCCGACATTGTGATAGTCCCTGGGGCAGTTACGGGGGACGCGAGGGATATCACGGCAGTTATCTCAAGGCCAACCTACAAGGGGCCGAAGGCTCTCGGCGAGCTCCCGGCCGCCCTTTCGCTTGTGGCCAAGGGGGTCCAGCTGGACCCACTTAAGAGCGCCGATGAGGTGCTTGGGTCGCTGAGGCCGAGCCTCACCTACGAGCAGGCCTTTAGGATCGGCGGGCTGTCGATCCCAAGGAGAGGGCCGCCGGTCCTCATATTTGCTGAGGCGGGCCCTGAGACGCCCCCTGACGCTGTGGGTCAAGTCTCCAGGAGGCTTGTAGCTGACGGGGCTGACCTAATCGTGGTAGGCTCCGTACAATCCATGACGCCTGACGAGCTGGCCTCTAGGGTGAGGGCAGCCCTTTCATCAGGTAGGCCGGTGATCGCTGAGGCCTCTTCGGCCCCCCAGATAGAGTCAGCTTTATCGGCTGGAGCTGAGGGGGTTTCAGTCACGGCAGAGGTCGCGCTCGCGGCCGCCGACCTCATAAGGGATTCCGTCGTCATCGTGTCCTCAAGGGATCTAAGGGAGGCGGAAAGGGTTGAGAGGGAGCTGAGGGGCTTCAGGCTTATTATAGACCCAGTCCTTGAAGTCCCTCCCCTAGGAATGACGTCAAGTCTTATGAGGTACGCCGAGGCCTCCGCAAGGCTCTCGTCCCCTATCCTCTTCTCAGCCGCAGACGTCACTGAGGACGTCGAGGCCGACACCGGCGGCGTCCACGGCCTTCTCGCTCTCATGGCCGTGGAGCTAGGGGCCTCAGCCTACCTCGTCGTCGAGGAGACCTACAAGTCGTTCAGAGGCACCGCGGAGGCCAGGGAGGCGGTGAGGCTCGCGGAGCAGGCGTGGCAGGCCAAGTCGACAGAGAGGGGCATGTTCAGCAGGCTTCTGGTGCTCAAGCAGGCCAGCCCTCCCCCAAAGCCTCCAGCGCAAGGCGTCCCCATTGAGAGCGTTGGCTACGTCGAGCCGAAGATCGCGACAGACCACTATGTTGTAGTCTCAGTTGACCACGCCTCAGGCGAGATCATGGTCACTCTGGTGAGGCAGGGGAGGGCGGTCGCCTCAATGGTCGGCAAACACGCGATGAGCGTGGCGAGGGCCGCAGTGAGGCAGTTCGGCCTTGACCCGGAGCACTCCGCCTACCTCGGGTACGAGGTGGCTAAGGCGGAGCTTGCCCTCAAGCTCGGGAGGACGTACACTCAGGACGAGCAGGTGATAGTAACGCCTTGGGAAAGGAACGGTAACGGGACCAACGATAAATACGCCGGGGCCACAATAAGCCTGGGATGAGCGGGCCGACATAGGCTGAGGTGCTCCGATGAGGAGGGGTTGATTGCGCGACCTGCCAGTCAGGGGCCCCTGGGGCCAACTATAGGGCTTACCTGACCACCTTCGTTAAAGCTGGCAGAGCCAGGCCTTGTTGCCAGGGGGGTCTGCCAAGGAGGTTCATCATTGGGCGATATCAGCAAGGGTCGGCCTCAGGACCCTCACAAGGTCTGCTACCTTAACCTCTGCAAGCGCGGTGGGTGAGCCCCCGCCGACCCACACCCTCTCCTTTGACGTTATGCTGGCGTCCATGATTATCTTTAGCCCCCTAATGCACTCAGAGAGAGGCGTGAGGCCGCCAGGCATCTGGCTCGTGAGCTCAACTATTTCGTCAGGTGACGCCATCCTGATCTTCGAGGCCTTGGTCAGTGCCGAAAGCTTTCTGTAGTCGAGCTTCTTGTCACCTGGCAGAAGCACGGCCATGGGCCTGCCGTCAACCACGAGCAGCAGGGTCTTAACTATGTCAGAGGGAGGGATCCTAGCCACACGTGAGGCCGAGTCCACGGTCTCTACGCTTTCCCCAAAGTCAACGATTCTCGCGTCAACTTCGTACCTCTTGATGAATTCTGTTGGGTTGTCGACACAAGCCGTCCCTACCACCCTTCCTCCTGGGGGAGGGGCCTCCAAGCTTTTAGCCTAGTCGGCTAAGACGGAACGTGAGCCATGTCCCCGATCTTGGCGGCCTCAATGCTCCTTGCGGCAGCGTCCATAGCTGTCTCCTTGTACCGGGTGGTCAGGCAATGGTATGGAGGGTCTGCGCGGAGGCGACGATCAGCGTCGCAATGAGGGTTGAGTCGATGGGCTATGGCCTGCACGGCCACGACGTTACCGTCAGGGCCTGCGTCTGTTACTCATCCAAGGACGGGCATTTGGACGTAGAGGAGCTGGCCCGCGCGCTCAACGAGCTTCTTGCAGCCGTTGACCATAGACCTCTCTGGGAGGCGGTTGGCGGCCAGGGAGCCCTTGAAGATCTCATCGTTTACGTGGCCACCAGGCTGGAGCCCAGGCCCTGCTACGTCTCAGCCTCCATCCCAGGGAGGGTGATCGAGCTGGAAGGGAACTACTAAGGCCTTAAGCCGGCGGCCGACAAGCCGTCTGGGTGCCCGGATGGAGCTGAGGCCACCAAGGGGGTTCAGGGACGTACCGCCCGAGCTGGCGATACTGAGGAGGGAGCTGATATCGAGGATCGAGGCCGTCTACAGGAGGTACGGTTTTGACCCTCTAGAGACGCCTGCTGTCGAGCACTGGGAGGTCCTCGCTGGCAAGTACGGGGAGGAGGCAGAGGGAAGGCTGATATGGAGGTTCAAGGACCCGTGGAGTGACAGGGAGTACGCCCTCAGGTATGACCTCACTGTCCCCCTTGCCAGGTTCATCGCGTCTCACCCCGAGATACCAATGCCGTTCAAGAGGTACCAGATCGCGCCGGTCTGGAGGCACGAGGAGCCGCAGAGGGGCAGGTATAGGGAGTTCTACCAGAGCGACGCCGATATAGTCGGGAGCCCATATCCCGAGGCGGACGCAGAGGTGATCAACGCTACCATCGACGCACTTGAGGCCATGGGTGTCGGTCAGGGGCTGAAGGTACTCCTAAACGACAGGAGGATACTCGCAGGGGTTTTCGAGGAGGAGCTTGGCATATCTGACCCGCTCCCAGTGTATAGGGTTATAGACAAGCTTGACAAGGTAGGTCTCGACGGGGTAAGGTCAGAGCTCACGAGGCTTCTTGGCGAGTCAGCCGCCTCAACTGTCGTCAGCATAGCGTCGCTGTATGGCGAACCTCGGTCAACGCTCGAGGAGATAATGAGGAGGCACGGCTCAAACCAAAGGGTTAAGGAGGGTGTTGAGCATCTCGTGCAGGTGGCTGACCTTGTTAAGAGGCCCTCATCTCTGCTGTTCGACATGTCGCTGGTGAGGGGGCTCGACTACTATACTGGGCCCATACTTGAGGTGGTCCTCGACAGGCCTTCAATAGGTAGCGTCGCCGGAGGCGGAAGGTACGACAACCTTGTCGGGCTTTTCACAGGGAGGCAGATCCCCGCAACCGGGGTTAGCATAGGTCTGGATAGGCTGATAGACGCGGGCGTGGAGGTCGGCATATTTCAGACGGCAAAGAAGACCTATACCCAGGTACTCGTTGTGAACGTGACGCCCGAGAGCTTCAGGTACGCATGGAGAGTAGCGGAGGTGATGAGGGGGTGGGGGTTCAGCGTACGCGTTGACCTGTTGAGGTCTGGTCAGGATGCCCAGAGGAGGAGGGGGTTAAGGTGGGGGGTACCCGTCTTCGCCTTCGTTGGCCCCCTGGAGGAGCAGTCCCAGAGCGTGACGCTATACTCCCAGGTAACGGGGGAGAGGGTCACGGTCAGGCTCGAGGAGGCTAGGGGCCAGCTGGAGAGGATCCTCTCTTGAGCTGCGGACCCCCTCATCAGGACGCCCTCGGGCACGAGGGAAAGCACGCGGAAAGCCTCGCCACGTCCAAGCTACCCTTCTGGGGGGCCCTGCTGACCGGCTGGCCCCCCACCTGCCCGGAAGAAGAGCTGGAGGCCGGCCCGCTCCTGGTCAGGCCGAGCCTCGAAGGCCCGCCTCTAGGCGCATACCTTGCAGCATACGAGCTCACTCAGGTCGTAGAGCGTGACCTGTCCGGGTGGGTCTCCAGTGTCGAGGCGACTGCAAGAGAGCTGGGAGTTCGGCCTGTGGGGGCTGTGCTTCAGAGGCTGTACAGCGTTGAGTCCTCGGGCGTCGCATACACCGTTGACCCGGTCACGGGCGACAGGGTCATCGTGATTCAGGCGGTGAAGGGCCTCCACGTGGATCTCATAAGGGGCGCGGCGACGCACGACACGTTCGTCGTTGACTTTGGGCCGACCAGGGTCCTGGAGGTAAGGGTCCTCCCAAAGCCCACACACCTGGTGGCCGCGCAGGGGGTCCTTCAGAGGCTCCCCTCTCCTGAGCCGCCAGACCCGTCCCTTTCAGAGGACGACGCGATTAGGATAGCGTCGCTCGCTGTCGCCGCTGAGGAGGCCATCAAGGCGAGCCCGCTCGAGGTTGAGTGGGCCGTGAAGGACCGTCAGGTAGTTCTCATCGCTGCCAGGCCAATTCCGCAGGAGCTGATAGGTCACGGTAATTTCGTTGCTGGGGGCCTATAGGCAGGGGGTCAGAACCTGAAATCTACCACCTCGTTCTCCGAGGGCATGTACTCCCCCTTCCTCTCAAGCAAGTCAAGGACCTCAGTTATTTCCTTGGGCGGACCGTTCACAAAAAGGACGCCAAGGTTGTTGTCCTCCATGACGTTCCCAAGGTAGAGGTAGGCAGTCGTAGTCATTACCCCCCTCCTTGAGTAATATAGGAGAACTGGGTACTTCCCAGCACCGGCGGCCCACTCAAGGCAGTGATGCATGTCCTTTGACGTCTCGACCGCGAGCAGCTTGTGCTTAGGGGGAAGCACGATTATAAGCGCTGAGGCCCTGGAGAGCTTTACCTCGACCTTGGGCACCTCTGTCCCGAACCTGACCTCCCTAGGCCCATACTTTGAGAGGGACCTCATGACCTCCTCTAGCTCTTTCCTTGCCTCCTGCGGGTCCACTCTCTGGACCATGGTCTTGGCTAGCCTTAGCATCTCTTCGTGGATCTCCTCGACACCCTCGACATCAAAGCCCGCGTAGGCCACTTCGGTCCAGTTGCTGGACCGGAGCTTCACCAAAAAACCTTAGCCTGTCGCCTCTTCCGAGGGCCTCAAGTGTCCGTCAACGAGGGCGACTGGGTCGTCATGATCGTTGAGGGAAAGGAGAGGAGGAAGACCTATGCCTTCATGCTGAGGGCGACCGCCTCTTACTCAACGTTCGCTGGCTCG
Organism: uncultured Desulfurococcales archaeon; assembly: GCA_964342635.1. Lineage (GTDB taxonomy): Archaea > Thermoproteota > Thermoprotei_A > Sulfolobales > Acidilobaceae > Acidilobus. The sequence goes on along the minus strand of CAYFFY010000002.1, from coordinate 26,172 downwards.
TTCAGGGGCTCAGACGTGATTGGGCTGCCATACGGTTCGTCAATAAGGCTCGAAAGGGGCACCGCCTATATACTGAGACCGACACTGCACGACGCTATCATGTACATATACCCCAGGAGAAGCCAGGTCGTATACCCCAAGGACGCTGGCTACATTGCCTCTGTCGCTGGACTGACGCCAGGCATGAAAGTCCTGGAGGCCGGGGCAGGGAGCGGCTTCCTGACGGTGTGGCTTGCCGTCCACGTCTGCCCTGGCGGCATGGTCTACTCATATGAGGTGAGGGACGACATGCTCTCAATGGCTAAGGGGAACGTTGAGTCCTCAGGGTTCTCCTCCTGCGTCACGTTCAGGAAGGCTGACGTCAGGTCAGGAGCAGAGGATGCCGAGTTAGACGCCGCCTTCCTTGACATGCCGGACCCGTGGAACGCTTTGCCCGCCGTGCATAGGGCGCTCAAGCCCTCCGCCCCCGTCGTCATCTTCACGCCTACGGTTAACCAGGTCGTTAAGTTGCTTGACCGGGTTAGGGGCACGGGTCAGTTCGTGGTCCAGGAGGTGAGCGAGCTCGTTAAGAGGGAGTGGGAACCAAGGGGGGAGGCGCTTAGGCCAGCAGTCAGGATGATAGGCCACACGGGCTTTGTGACCGTGCTCAGGTCCCTTAACGCCTCTGCCCGCCTCAGCGATTTAACCAGGACTGCCGATGCTCCCAGGGGGACCGGTTGACACGGAGGTCTGTGGCGAGGGCGCCCGCCAAGGCGATACTTCTAGGCGAGCACTTCGTTGTGAGTGGCACCCGCGCCGTGTCGGCCTCGCTGGGGCTGTACGCCTACGCGGAAGCCGAGGAACTCAAACTATGGCCTTCCGAGATAGTCTCAATCGAGCTCGGGCTCCGCGTGACTATCCCAGGGCCGGACCTCTCATACTCTGGCCCGGCCGAGCTGCAGCCAATAGCCGCTGTGCTGAGGGCCCTCAGGGCAAGGGACTTCGACATACCGGCCTTCAGGCTTACGATTCGTAGCGAGATCCCTGACGGGGCTGGCCTGGGCTCAAGCGCGGCAGCGTCGGCGGCCGCTGCGCTCGCCCTCGCTGGCCTAGTAGGGTCCGACATGAGCAGGGACGAGCTATTCATGGTAACCATGGAGGGCGAGAGGGTTGCACACGGCAACCCAAGCGGTGTCGACCCGGTCACCGTTGTCAACGGCGGCGTCATACTTTTCAGGAAGGGCGATGGCGTTATAGACAGACATGAACGGCTTGAGGGCGTCTCCCTAGTCGTCGCCGACTCAGGTATTAGGAGGAGTACCATGGGGCCCGTGTCTAGCGTACTCAGCTTACTTGAGAGGCTTGGGTCAGTGAAGCGTCATCTCCTGAGCGCGGTTGACGAGATAGTGGGGGCCGCCTGGGAGTCTATCAGGGTCAGGAGCTTTGAGAGGCTTGGGATGCTCATGAACATAAACCACGGCCTACTGTCCGCTATAGGTGTCTCTACGCCCGAGCTCGAGGAGATAGTCTACGCCGCGAGGAGAGCAGGGGCGCTCGGAGCAAAGCTCACAGGAGCAGGCCTTGGAGGCTCTGTCATCGCGCTGGCCCCATTCGGCTCTGAGGGGGCCGTCCAGGAGGCGATGGGAAGGAGGGCCCGCTGGGCCACGGCGCTCTACGCAGGCGTCCAGGGGGCCTCCCTGATCTCAGAGGCCTAGAGCAGCCCTCTTCTGGTATTACTTAGCGCCCACAGGCATAGGTGTTCCAGCCTGAAAGGAGAAGGGGGCAGGGTTGAGCCAGCAGCAGAGTAAGGCCGTCAACAAGGAGGACCTGGAGGCGTACGTTAGGAAAAGGGTTGAGGAGCTTGAGGAGGAGCTCAGGGTTCTGAGGACCCTCCTTGAGTACCTTGAGGACTCAGGGAAGGCAAGCCCGACCGAGAGGCCTGAGGATGTGAAGGTCGGACGCAGGAGGGTTGCGAGGATTTTCAGAGGTGAGAGCTACGTTAGGGCGGTCCCCGAGCTGCCACTTGCCCTTCCAAGGGAGATAAGGGAGTACCTCCAGACCGTCGAGGCCGAGATAAGGTCCTATCAGTCTAGGTCGGGTGGGGCAGGGACTGGCGAGGGCGTTAAGTTTAGCGTAAAGGAGAGGCCGGACGGGACCGTCGCTGAGGTTAAGTTTGACGGGCTGTTTACGACCCTAGAGGTCCTTAAGGCCAAGGCGGCCCTGAAGTACGCTATGGAGACCGCTTACGAGGTCTACAGGGCGCAGATGAAGTCCTCGGAGCCTGAGTCCGAGGAGGCCGAGGAGGAGTCGAAGGAAGATAACGGTTAACCGCCCTAGCCCTTAACTTGAGGTGGTATCGGGGTTTGTCTGGCCCGGCTGACCTGATAAAGGGCTTCATGAGGTCAGCCGCGCAGCAAGTCTACGTTGTTACCGCCAGGAGCGCGGGGGGCGAGTACGCCGCGCTCACCGTAACCAGTATGACGAGCCTCAGCCTTAACCCTCCCCTCATACTGATATGCGTGGACAAGGGAAGCAGGAACCACAGGGTCCTTGTTACGGCTGATCACTTCATCGTGACCCTATTAGGGAAGGGGGACGAGTGGATCTCGAGAATTATGGCGGAGCCCGAGGACCCGCTGGTAAAGCTGAGAGCCGTTAACTACATTGAGGGCTCCTACGGTCCCCTCATACCGGTCGCCAGGCCGTACCTCGTGGCCAGGAGGTGGGCGGTATACGACGGGGGGGACCACTCAATTGTCGTAGGAGAAGTGATCGCAGGGGAGGTCGTGGAGCAGCCCTGTCCCCTCATCTACCACAACAGGACCTACAAGGTCCCTGAAGGCTGCGGCTGAGGGTTTTAAACGTCCCACATTTGCCAAAGCGTAAAAGGGTGTCTGGTTCGGGCGGGCCGGGGAGCTCACAGGACGACCTGGGGTGGATAGCGTTGGCGTTCGGGGGACCGTCAGTTCCGTTCGTTCCTACGAGGCCAGAGGTCCTCGACCTGGTCTTTGAGGCCCTTGACCTCAAGGAGGGCGACGTGCTATATGACCTCGGAGCAGGCGACGGAAGGATCGTGATTGAGGCTGCAAAGAGGTACCCAATCAAGAAGGCGGTAGGGGTCGAGCTAAGGGACGAGCTGGTAAGGGAGGCGGGAGAGAGGGTTAAGAGGGAGGGACTGGAGGGCAGGGTTGAAATCGTTCACGGCGACTTCTTCAGGGTGCCAATAAGGGACGCAACGGTCGTCTACATGTATCTCCTTACTAGCGTTAACGAGGCGCTTAAGCCAAAGCTGAAGCAGGAGCTCAAGCCGGGCACGAGGGTAGTGACCCTCGACTTCCAGATCCCGGGGTGGAAGCCCGTCAGGGTTGTGGGTGACAGGAGCGGGTGGCAGAGGACGCTCTACGTCTACGTGATAGGGGACTCCGACGCCTAGCCTTACGTCAATGGATCGTATCGGCCTTGTTGACCAGACGTGCATGGCCTTGAAGGTAAATCGGGAGCGCACAGGACACCCGTCGCGCCTTAAGGCAGCCTCGGCCTCAAGGCCAGCCGGGTGATAAGGCAGACGGCCCGCTGAAGATCAGGTTAGGCCTCCTGAAGCTCGTCGATGGTGAGGCCCTCGATTGAGGCCTCTGTCAGGCCATAGTAAAGCCCTGCAATCTTCCTGACCGCGCCCTTCACAATGGTAAGGGCCTCATCTATTCCAGCCCACAGCTCGCCGGCGACCTCATGCCACCTCCTCCCCTGGAGGACCTTCAGTATCGTAGCCACCTCCTCCTTCAAGCTTAGGAGGCCCTCGTTCCGTGGGGCCATCTCCCAGTACAGCGTAACTACCTCGCGAATTACGTCGTTAGCGGTCTCATAGGTCATAGTTCCATAGAGGTAAGCTGCAAGCCTCTGCAGCTTCAACCTGCTTAGCGGCCTAGGCGAGTCGCTTATGGGCCCCAGGGCCTTAAGGATTGCGGCTGCTACCTCGGGCTCCATGTCTCTGTACGTGTCATAAAGGCTTCCGATCAGCTTCTGCTTAAGCTCCCTCGAAGCTGCCTGGGTCAGGCGCGCCGCCTCCTCACTAATGGGCCTAAGCACTAGGACCGTGTACTCGCCGCTGACCGGGTTCCTGTCGGGGCTGATGTGCACTATCACGAAGCCGTTCCTGGACCAGAACCTGGCTAGCTTGTCGCTCACGCCGAAGCCGCTGCCAACCCAATCGTAGCCCCTCTTGACAGCCTCCTCGTAGATATACGAGAGAAGCCTTGATCCCAGGCCCTTGTCCTGAACTGCTGGGTGAGTCGCTATCCTCACGACCCTCCAGCCCTTCAAGGTGCCAAAGGCCGGGACTCGCAGGTGCTTAATTATCCTGTCCGGTATTATGTTGCCCTTGGTCTTGTCCTGGTTGAGCAGGGTGACTGACAGGTCGGGGTCAAGGCCGCCCTCCTCGGCCAGGAGCGCGGCCGAGACGACTTTCCCGCCTGGTGTAGCGACAGCCCTTATCGAGTAGTGCGGAGCGTCAGCCATAAGCGCCAGGTCGTCTGGCTCGTTCCTGTAGTGGGCCTGGACGTATATGCCGAAGATCTGCCTAAGCATTTCCTCGCCTTTCTCTGTGAATAGCTCCCGCTGGTCCGTCACGAGGTAGAATAGCCTCCCGTTTGCTATATCGTCAACGTCTTTCTGGTCTAGATCTGCAGCCTCAGCGTCGAGAAGCAGCACGTCAAAGAGCCACTCTTCGATCGGGTCGTCGCTTGAGTACCTTATAGGCTCCTCCATCTCGTAGGTCCTTACCTCGGTCCTCGGGTCCCTCTTGACCTCGCCCAGGAACCTGACGCTGAAACCCCTGCCGGCCCCCTCGTAGCCGTGAACGGTTGAGGCAACCAGTATCCTGTCATGGGCCCTCCATATCCTGTGGAGCAGGGGGACCGGCAGACCGCTGGCCTCGTCGATGATGATGAGGTCGGCCCTCTCGTCAGGCGCCTCGGCCGGCCTAACGTAGTCAACCCTGAACCCTTCCCCCCTGAAGCCTCTGACCTCCCCACCTGCCCTGACAGGCCTCGCCTCCACGCCAACCTGCTCGAAAGCCTTTGCGGCCAGCTCCATCAGGCTCTGCGTGTTCTCGAGGTCTGGGGAGGTCACGATGACCTTAACCTTCCTGGAGGCATTCCTAGCAAGGTAGATGAAGCCCACCATTGATATGCCTGCAGCGCAGCTCTTGCCCCTGCCCCTGTCAGCCGTTATCACGAGCATCTTCTTCCCCCCTTCCTTGGGTGGATCGACGAGCCACTCCGCGCTCCTTATGGCGTTGACCTGGTCCTGCGTCACAGCAAGCCTGTATATCTCCTCGGGGAACCTCGCCTCCCTTGGGATCTCGATCCTTGTCTCCTTCGGCGGCGATGCCTGTATGGGCTCCCCGCTTATGATCACGTCAGAGTCCAGGTCTACGACGAAGATGTTGCGGGTGTGCTGCAGCAGCTTCCTCTTGAACCAGGTTATGAACACGTGCCTTGGCTCCGTATACCCTGGAACTACCAGGTTCTTCTTGAACTCTGTCAGCTGGGCGTCCCACCCCTGCCAGCCAGGCACCTGGAGCACAATAACGCCCCCGCCCTCAACTATGCCTGTGAGTATGCCGATCCTGTTGGGCTTAAGGTCATTGACCAAATCCAGCACGAGCCCCTGGTACGTGGTTCCTAGGTACCTCCTGGCGTCCTCGGCCTTGGTAATTGTCAGCTTCGTTATGTTACACCTTTCCTTGACGGAGCGCTTGACTAGCTCTTTCCTCAGCTGGGAGTCCTCATGCTCGGCGCTGAAGGCGTATAGGACCCTTAGGAGCCCCCTGCCCTTCAGCTCCCTCATAACAGACTCGTAGGTTATGAGGACGCTTGCAGTGGCGACGCCGAGCCTTATCGGGTCGCTGCTGCTCAGGACTACCATAAACCTCTTCTTCGACGTGACTGAGGCCTTAATGGCCCGCCGAAGGAGCCTCCGTAGCCTCAGAACCACCTCGGGGAGGGGCTTGCCCAGCTCATATGAGGCCTCACCTGCCTCTCTCCTGATTCTCTCCCTCTCGTTGTCGCTCCTCTGGGGCAAATCGCCGTCACCGCCTATGACGGGCTCCCTCAGCGGGCGCCGATATCAAGGGAACCCCCGAGGTAATAAACCCTGGACGAGACATCAAATCAGCCTCAAAGCGACAACGGAGCGCGTTCAGGAGGCAGGACGACGCCCTGACGCCGCACCAGTAGCGTTACACCCCTACACTCCTTATTAGCAGCTAGGTAAGACCATAAGGGGACCTGGTTGGAGCTAAGGAGCGTGCGCAGGCCTGCACTATGCCCTGCCTGTGGCGCGCCCGGCGTCTACGTCTACGAGATAAGGGGGCCCGTGGAGAAGGACAGGGACAGGTTCGTTGAGTTCTCATACTCGTTCAGGTGCGAGATTTGCGGGCACGAGGAGTCGGGCAAGATGCTGATCCAGCTTGACGCCATATACAGGCTCAGGCACCTACTAGTGCCTGAGGCCATGGCTGCTGTCGAGAAGGTGAAGGTGCTGTCAGACGTGGTGTCACTGAGCGCAGGCGTTAGGGCGGAGACCGAGGCTACCGAGGCTCAGGGGCAGGCCTAGCCGAGCTTCGAGCAAATCTCCTTCATGACGAGCGCGTCCTTCTCGAGTACCGGGCTCTCGCTTATGACGACCGCGTCTATCCCGGTCTCCAGATACGCCCTGCAGACGACCTCCCACTCCGGCCCAAAGCCCTGCTCTGAGAGAGCGTGGTGCTCCCTCTCCCCGCCCTTCCCGTACTCTATCTTTGAGAAGTGGGTGTGCAGCGGCCTGACGGCCCAAACGCCGAGTTCACTCTCTATCTTCTCCACGATCTTGATGACCTCGTCCACGCCATTTATCGCCCTCCCCTCCGACCTGGCGTGAAGGTGCGCCCAGTCTATGGCTGGCCTCAGCCTTTCGTGGGACCTACAGATCGCTATGGTCTCGTCTACGTCTCCTACCTGCGAGTCCTTTCCCGTGGTCTCAGGCGCGAGCCAGGCAACCCTCAGCTCAAGCGAGTTCAAGAGCTGCGCAATGGCGGATATGACCCTGTTGAGGGCCTCCTCCCTGCTCGAGTTGCCCTTAATGTACCCTGGGTGGAAGACCACAGCGTAGGCCCCCATCCACTCCGAGGCCTGGGCAGCCTCCCTGAGCCTCTCAACGCTCTTCCTGACTGTCTCCTCGTCTGGGCTGGCCAGGTTAATGAAGTAGGGGGCGTGCATGCTTAACACGACGTCGTTCTCCTCTGCGGCCTTCCTAATAGCCTCGGCCTTGGCCTTTGTGATCCTGACGCCCCTCACGGCCTCGTATTCTAGCGCCTCGAGGCCCATCTGCCTCAGCAGCGGCGGCACCTCCTCGTAGTCCCCGTTGAACGTGGTTGGCCTCCCGGCGGGTCCGAACCTCAGCCTCCCCATGCAACTCCCCCTAGGGGTGTTCAGACTTTGAGGGTTAAAGGGAAGGCGTCCAGGTACCCGGGCCTCCATCTTTGTCCTTCCTTGAGTATAACGTAATTGGCATCTACGCATTGCCGTATAAGCTCGGTTCGCTACATATTAGAAATTGGGCCCCTGCCTTGAGGGTCGTGCTCGCCCTCCCTCCAGAGGTCCATAACCTTGAGATTTACAAGGTCACAGGTATGAGGGCCCCTCCCCTCGGCCTCGCGTACATAGCTTCCGTTCTAGAGCAGGCTGACCACAAAGTGAAGATCGTCGACAGCCCGACCAAGAGGCTCGCGCTAAAGGACTGGCTACACGAGGTCAAGTCCTTCTCGCCAGACATAGTCGGCGTGTCGATGATGACCCCGCTTGCCCCCAAGGGCTACATGGCGGTGAGGGAGCTGAAGCGCGAGCTGCCCGACGTCACAGCAGTCGCGGGGGGCACCCACGTCACCTATATGTATGATGAGGCCCTAGACGCCGGTTACGACATCGTTGTAAGGGGGGAAGGGGAGCTCACCATGCTTGAGCTTGTTGAGGCCCTCGAGAAGTCCCCGCGTGACAAGGAGGTCCTCCATAACGTGAGGGGCCTAGCCTTCAGGGACGGGAAGAAGACAATCGTTACGCCTGACAGGCCGATGATTGAGGACCTGGACAAGCTGCCGTGGCCAGACAGGGACCTTCTGGACATGGACAAGTACACCCTGTTCGACAAGCCTATCAGGATCGCACACGTTATGGCAAGTCGTGGCTGCCCCTATGGGTGCATATACTGCATAACTAGCTACTACTGGGGTAGGAGGTACCGCTACAGGTCGCCAAAGAACGTGGCTGACGAGATAGAGTACCTGGTTCACAAATACGACGCGAGGACCATAGTCTTCACCGATGATGAGTTCACAGCCAACTGGAAGTTCGTCAGGGATTTCGTAGGGGAGATAAAGTCAAGGGGGCTCGACATAAGCTTCTCCTGCGGGGCCAGGGTCGATCACGTGAACAGGGACATCATGAAGCTCCTGTACGACAACGGTTGTAACGCCCTCTACTTCGGCGTTGAGTCAGCAAGTCAGGACACCCTGAACAGGATTGGCAAGAGGATTACCATAGAGCAGGCGAAGAGGGTCTTCCAGTGGAAGAAGGAGCTTGGGGGCTTCGCCACAGGAGCGTTTATCCTAGGGTTCCCATGGGAGACCGTTGATGACATGAAGCGTACAGTTGAGCTCGCTATAGGGCTGCAGCCGGACTACGCCCAGTTTACGGCCCTAACGCCATACCCTGGTACCCCCCTCTGGGACTTCGCCAATAAGCACGGACTGATAGTCGACAGGGACTGGGAGCACTACACCACCGTGAGGCCGGTCATCAAAGGCTTTCACTTCACAGCGGATCAGCTGGGCCGCATGCTCGTCTACGCGTACAGGAGGTTCTACCTCAGGTGGGGGTTCATGGCACAGGAGCTAAGGGCTCACAGGTTCGGTGACCTTGTTTCAGTTATTGGCAAGGAGTTCCTCTCGGCCTTCGGTGACGCCCTCGGAAGGGTCTTTGAGCCCCTGAGGTGGGGAGGTGAGAAAGATTGAGCCCTGACCAGGACGCCTATCTCCCCTCCCTCGGCGAGGGAGGCCAGGCTCAGACAGGGGAGGGAAAGGGCGACATAGGTCACCTCCTGGCGGGGATCAGGTTCATATTCAACAGCCCGCTTACGAGGGCATCCCTGAGGCTTGCCAGCAGGACCGTTAAGGTTACATATGCGGACGGCACATTGAAGGAGGCCCCCCTCATATACCACGCGCTCAGCAGGCTAGCGGGCGAGCAGATAGCTGAGTGCCCTCTCTACGCGAGGTTCCTCATACCGCTCATCAACTACACGATCGAGATAGGGGTCAGGGCATTGCGCGGTGACATAGATGACGTCAGGAAGGCCATAAGTGACCCCGCGATAAGGAGAGGCGTGGCCCTGGTCATGAAGGGCTTGGGGCTCTACGGCGTCACGGTGCCGCAGAAGATGCCGGCACCCTTCCTGATAGTCTGGAACTTCACTAACATGTGTAACCTAAGGTGCATGCATTGCTATCAGAGGGCCGGCGCGCCCACGCCTGACGAGCTAACTCTTGAGGAGAAGCTGAGGGTTGTCGACGAGCTTGACAGGGCAGGGGTCGCCTCCATTGCGCTCAGCGGGGGCGAGCCCACCATACACCCGCACTTCCACAGGGTCCTGAGGGAGATTGCATCAAGGGGGATACATGCCGCCGTCGCGACTAACGGGTGGCTGTTCGCGAACATTAATGAGCTCAACAGGGCCAAGGAGGAGGGCCTTAAGTACGTTGAGGTCTCAATAGACAGCGCCGACCCAGATAAGCATGACAGGTTCAGGGGGGTCAAGGGGTCATGGGAGAGGGCCTTAAAGGCCCTTGAGAACGCCGTTAAGCTTGGGATGGACCACGGCATGGCCGTTACGATTACCAAGCTTAACATAGGTGAGGTCAAGGAGATCCTTGACCTAGCCGATGAGATAGGCGTCAAGAGGGTCATATTCTTCAACTTCGTTCCCACCGGTCGGGGGCTTGACAACGTCTGGCTCGACCTCGACCCGGTAGAGAGGGAGAAGTTCATGAGGGAGGTCTACCTAGAAATGAAGAAACGCCCGGGGCTTCAAATAGTGAGCACCGCCCCCCAGTACGGCAGGGTGGCCCTGCAGGTCAGCGGCGGCCAGGAAGTAGCACCCACCCACTTCGCCGTCAGCGGTGACCCCATAGTGAAGGCCGTCGCCGAGTTCGTCGGGGGGTGCGGGGCCGGCAGGATCTACGCGGCGATTCAGCCGAACGGCGACGTCGCGCCCTGCGTCTTCCTGCCCGTGACCGTTGGGAACGTGAGGAAGCAGAGCTTCTGGGACATCTGGACGAAGGCGCGTCTCTTCCAGGACCTCAGAGACAGGGACAAGCTCAAGGGCTTCTGTAGGGTTTGCCCCTATCGCAACATATGCGGAGGATGCAGGGCCAGGGCCTATGGGTACTACGGAGACCCGCTGGCCCCTGACCCCGGGTGCATATACAACTTGAAGGACTGGGAGGCCCTCAAGGCTAGGGCCCCTAAGATATCCCTTTCGCAGGGCTCGCAGGAGCCGGCCTAGCTAGGAGGCCCTTTGGTGCTAGGCCAACGCGGGCTCAAGTTCTTGCTGGCTGAGGCCGAGGCCTATCCCAAGCAGGGCCGTCCTGAGGTTATCTAGGTCCACCCAAAGGAGAACCAGGCCGGCCGCTATCAGGGCAGGCGTGTAGGGGTAGCCCTCGAATGCCGCGGCCGCCGACCTAACAGCTGAGACCCTTGCAGTCTTCCTCGCTGAAGCCATTACGTCGCGCAGCTCCTTGCCTTCCAGCCTCACATGCCTGAGTAGGCCTAAGAGTTCCGTCGCGAGGGAGACCACGTCGCTTTCGACGTTCCTTTCATACGCGGAGGCGATAGCGTTTACGTTGGTCCCGCACAGGGCCCTTAAGGGAAGCCCCCTTGCCAGAGTCCTTGGGCTGACCCTCAGCGCCCACGCCTGCAGGGCGGCCAGAGCGAGCCTCTCCTCGAAGAGGGGACATACGATCTTCTGGGTCTCAACAGCGTCCTGCCCCTCCAGGCCTTCAAGCGCTCTGCTAAGTATTGAGGCCTGGGCAGCGAGCGAGTACCACGTGAAGGCCTCCGGCGACTTTGTCTCCGCATACGCCTGAAGGGCCCCTGAGAGGCTTGACCTCAGCAAGGGCTCCCTGATAAGCTCTGGCAGCCTAGTTATCGATGGTGAGGTCTCAATCTCGGAAAGCAGATAAGGGAGCTCTGATGAGGACCACTCCATAGACGGCAGCCACCTGGGTAGCGGTGAGCCATCAGCCACGGCCCTCGCCAGGGTCAGAAGGTCCTCAGCCTCCCTGACCAACGCGAACGACCTGACGATTTCTACGGCCTCGCTCGGTGACAGCTTGATCAGTTCATCAACGGTCGAGAAGAACCTGGCGGCGATGAGCCTCTCAAGCGAGCTAAGGTCCTTGGCCTCAGCTATTGAGGCGTACACCGTGTCCCTCAGCGCAGATAACGCTTCGAGCAGCGGAGGTGATAGGTCACGAACCCTCTCCCCGAGAAGGCCTGACTTCAGGAGCCTGAGCCTTGGAACCACCTTGGCGTAGGCTGCGGGGCTGCCCAAGTATCACTCACCGGATGCCAGCCTCTTTATCGCGTCTACGACGCTGCTGACCGCCCTATCGAAGTTCTGCGACGCCCTTTTACGGAGGTCCTCCTCCACAAGAGCTAACCTCCTCTTAGCGTCTTCCTCTACCTTCAAGGCCTCAGCCCTGTAGAGGTCCTCGAGCTCCTTTGCCACCTCTGTTATGTGCCTTGCGGCCTCCTGCGAGAGCTCAGCGGAGGCGGCATCAGCTCTCCTTATTAGCTCCTTCTGAACCTCCTCTACTCGCTTCTCGGCGTCGCTTATCGACTTCTCTAGCTCAATCACTGCCTGGAGGACCTTCTCGATGGGGCCCTTAGCCATGTCGGACCGGGCCCTTTGGACCTTGGGTCATTTAAAGCCTTTCCATGAGGTGCGCTATGGAAGGCGACATCCCTTTAACCCTTAGCTGGCAGACCCTAAGGGCGTCTGCGTTGGAACGGGTACAGGTAATAGGGAGTGAGCTACCCTACGCGAGGTGGCTCCTGGCAAGGCTGCGTGACAGGTCAACCCCCCCTGACGAGTTCAGGAGGCTCATGCGCGACGCGGGTAGGCTCATCGCGATCTACAGCTCCCGTGAGCTTGAGTGGGTTAAGGTTGATGTAACGACCCCGCTCGGCGCGGTCGCCGAGGAACTTGACCTGGCCTCCCCGCCGTTAATCGTCGGAGTCCTTGGGGCGGGGCTGCCGCTCGTCGAGGGGTACTCCGAGGTTTTCCCATCTTCAAGGATAGGCCTGGTGGCGGCGAGGCGCTATGAGGACCCGGGGGGAGTCAGGGTGGAGCTGTACTACAGGAGACTCCCCAGCGTACACAATGGCGTCTCAGTAGTCCTCGACCCCATGCTCGCCACCGGGAAGACCGTGAGCAGGGTCATAGACGAGGTCAAGAGGATAGGCACTGGGAAGGTGATAGTTGGCTCGGTTATAGCGTCAAGGCCTGGGCTTACGTACCTGACGAGGGCTCATCCAGAAGCGTCTGTCTACACGCTCGCCGTCGACACTGACCTTAACAGTGCATTCTTCATAGTCCCTGGCCTGGGCGACGCCGGCGATAGGGCCCTAGCCGTCACCCCTGACTAGCCTTCCCTCCCCTGTTAAGAAGGAGCTCCTCGATCCTTCTCCTTACCGCAGGCCTGGCAGTGAACGCCGCCAGCGTCCTTAGACCCTTGTCGCTCAGCCACTGCATCTTGGCCTCGGCCATCAGGGCCCTTGCGGCGTAAACTGCCTCAGGCTCATTGGCCACTATCTTGGCGGCTACCTCCTCGACCTTTCTTCTGAGGGAGGGCAGATCGTCAACCACGTCATTGATTAGCCCGTAGCGAAGGGCGTCATCGGCGGTTATCATCTCACCGGTAAGGACAAGATATGATATCAGCTTTGAGTTGGCGAGCAGGACCCCTATTGTGGAGGAGGCAGGGGGGACCATGCCGTACTTGACAGGTGGGACCCCAAGCCTTGCGTGCCTCAAAGCGTAGGCGAGATCTGCGGCGTAAAGCATCTCGAAGCCAGCGCCGAGGGCGTACCCGTTTACCGCGGCGATGACCGGCTTCCTGCAGGAGAATATCGCGCGGCATACCCCGCCAAGGCCCTCATACATAAGCCTCCACGCCTGGTCAAGGTCCGTTACCTCGGCCGTCTCCTTGAGGTCGATTCCGCTTATGAAGAACTTCTCCCCGGCCCCCGTGATGGCGACGACTGAGGTTCCGGTCGCGCTGCACTCCCGCGTTATAGTGGTAGTCAGCTCGAGGGTGTCCTTAAGGCCCAGGGAATTGCCGGCCTCCTGCCTGTCAACGATGACCCAGGAAACGTGTTCTGACCTCTCAACGTCTATGGTCATGGCGCTAACCGACTATCAGGCCCTCCATTTAACTTTTTCCCTGCATTGAGGAGATATGCAACGTAACCCTCTTCTGTCCTGAGTATGACTGCCCTCCTGGGAAGAAGCAAGTAAGCCGACATGTACGCGCCTATACCCGCTGCCGTCAATATACCAACGTAAGCTATGAGGATAACGAAGGGCCACGAGCCTTCAGGTCTAGCGGTAATAAGCATAGACGCTATTATGATGGCTGACAATATCAGCGAGACTAGTGCCCTAGCGCCTCCCGGCGAGACCCTCCTAACGCCCACGAGCTCCCCCCTTACTGAGAACTCTCCCTCTGCGGTCTCCAGGACGACGAAACCGTTGTCGACTCGGAACCCCCTGACCTCTCCAGCTATCTTCACGGACTCAAGCGCAGAGGTAAGGCATTATTATTCTGCCTTTCCCAGCTTTTGGGGATGAGGCCCTTGAGCGAGCGGTCAGAGCTAATAGCTAGGGCGCTTAGGTCAATATGGGGGGCCGTAAGCGAGCACAGGGTGATGAGGTATATAGCTGCGATAACCTCCTACAACAGGGTGCAAGGGACCATAGGGATTGTCGACGCAGCTAGGTACGTACAGGAGACCCTTCTCGCCGACGCCGGCGACAGCCTTGAGGTCGATCTCGTTAAGTTCGGGGGCACCGGCGTGCCTGATTGGATAACCGCCCCGACGGGCTGGGCAATCCACGACGCCAAGGTTGAGGTAGGCGGCACTCGACTAACCCTTGAGGGGCACCCCACCCTTGCAGTAGGCCACTCCCCGCCTAGCGGGGGAGAGGTCTCAGGGGAGGCCGTGGTCGTTGACAGGGAATGGTGGAACCCGGCCGCCTACACGGGCGCCAGGGGAAAGATCGTCGTTAGCCCTGGCAACCCCTACATCGTTTACAGGCTCGCCATTGATGCCGGGGCGGCGGGGGTAGCGCTTTACTCCAACTCAGGGCCGCCTGACGCCGTGCCTTACAAGAGCCTTTTCCTCACGAGGAACGAGGCCACCAACTTCACCATGCCGGCCGTCTCTATACCCAGGTCCATCGCAGTCACGCTCAGGGGAGGTGGTAAGATCGACCTCATGGTGGACTCTGACGTCAGGAGGGACCCGGGCTTCCCAATAGTTATCGCGTGGCTCGGCGACAGGGAGACGCCTGGGCCTGCCCTAATCGCCCACATATGTCACCCTACCCCCGGAGCCAACGACAACGCTAGCGGGTCAGCAGCGCTCATGGAGGCAGCCGTCGCCCTCTCAAGGCTTATAGACAGGGGCGAGATGCCGCCCCCTGAAAAGACCATCAGGTTCATATGGGCGCCTGAGTACACGGGCAGCGCCGTCGCGCTGAGCAAGAACCTGGCCGGGCTGGTCACTGATGTGATAAACTTTGATATGGTTGGTGCCGAGCCGGGCGGCCAGAACGGCCCTATAAGGGTGGTTGCGTCCTCTCTGTCGAAGCCTGGAATAGCGGACGCGGCCCTACATGAGGCCGTGCAGGCAGTCTCCGACGTCTCCGGGCTCAACTGGAGCATCATAACTCCCTATGAGCCCGGGAGCGATCATGACATAGCGGCTGCGCTCGGCATACCATCAGCTATGCTGAACGGCTGGCCCCACGAGTTCTACCACACAGACATGGATGACCTTGACAGGGTCTCGAGGAGGGCGCTGCGGTTCTCGTCAGCCGCTGCCGCACTGTCGGCAGTAATAGCTTCAAGTCACCAGCCTGACCCAGCCCAATTCCGCGGCTCGCTCGTGGATAGGCTGGTTTCCAGGCACCTGGCGGCAGGCGACGAGCTGGCCGCGAGGCTGGCTGCCAGCCTAGTCGCCTCCGCGATTGGGACGAGGCAACTGTCGTTAGTTCCCCATGGCTACCCTGTGAAGACAGGGGTGGCGGTGAAGTCAAGACCACCGATCATAGAGTCGCTCCGCTTCGTAGCCAGGAAGTCGATCGACGCCGCACTCGAGCTCGCTAAGACAATGGGCGAGGCTGGTCAGGGAGCCGAGGCCGTGTACTTCACTGAGGGTCTCTTCCTCATAACCCCAGGCAGAGACCTCGGCGAGGTAGCAGCCCTGCTCGGGGGGGTTTACGGCAGCAGGTGGGCGTCCCCTGAGTGGCTAGTCAGGTACGTCAACACCTTGGCCGAGGTAGGGCTAGCTGAGCTCTAGTGAGGGCTCATAGGTAATCCCAGACGCCGGCTCCCCTGTAGTTGTAAATTATTGACTTATAGGCAGTCACATACTCTATGGTATACCCGATTCCTTCCCTCCCGATGCCGGAGTCCTTCATGCCGCCGAATGGGTAGTAGGCAATGCCGTGCTTGGGGTAGTCATTGATATAAACGGCGCCGACCTCGAGCAGCCTGGCGGCTCTCCTTATCTTGGTTACGTCGTGGCCGAATATGGCAGCGTCGAGGCCATACCTCCTCCCGTTTGACAGGGCTATCGCCTGGTCAAGGCTTTGCATCTTGACCATTGCCGCCAGTGAGGCGAAGACCTCCTTGTTGTAAAGGTATAGCGAGGGAAGCCTTGAGGCGTCGACCTCAATAAGCGTGGGCCTTATGTAGTTTGGCCCCAGCTCGTCAATCTTTTCACCTCCGTAAAGGATTGTGCCACCCCTCGAGACGGCGTCCTTAGTCGCGTATATCACCTCGTCTGCCGTCTCGACGTCGATAAGGGGACCCATATCGGTGTCGGGCTCCCTTGGGTCTCCGACCTTAACCTTAGAGAGCCCCTCAACGATCTTTTCCTTCAGCTCATCGTAGACGCCCTCCTCAGCAAATATGAACTTGATCGAGTCGCACCTTTGGCCAGAGTAGCTCGTTATGCCAGTCACTATCTTCTGGGCCGCCGCGTCGATATCAGCGTCGTCAAGTACTATGGCAGGGTCCCCTCCGCCGAGCTCCATCACGTACTGCTTTATCCCGGCCTCCCTGATCACCTCGAGGCCAGTCTCTGTGCTCCCCGTGAACGATATCGCCGCGATCCTCCTATCTGAGATCAGCTGGCCCATATCCCTACCTCCCAGTGGGAGGACCGCCAGCGCCTCGGGGGGGAAGCCCGCGTCGATGAGAATCTTGGCCAGGACTAGCGTGGGCAGCGGGTCAGAGCTTGCAGGCTTCACTATAACCGCGTTGCCCGCGATGGCGGAGTAAACGATCTTGTTGGCCGCATCGAAGAGCGGGTAGTTAAAGGGCAGGACGGCGGCGATCACGCCAATGGGCTCCCTCTTAACTATGGCCTCGGTCTCAAGGGTGTCCCTCGACCAGTCCCCTGGCACGTAGTCCCCGTAGATCCTTCTCACGTCAAGCTTGGCCAGCCTGAGCCTCTCTATGGCGGCCTGAACCTCGCCCTCGGCGCTCCTCCTGGTCTTCCCGGCGTTGAGAATAAGGATATTCACGAAGTCCTCCTTAGCCCTCTCGATGTTGTCGGCCGCCCTCTCAAATACCTCGACCCTCTCCTCGCCAGGGGTGTCCCTAATCTTCTGCCGTCCTACCGAGTACACATTGTCAAGCACATTAAGCGCCTGCTCGATGGACGGCCTAGACGTGTGGGCGATCACGTTCATATCGATGGGCGACCTTATATCGAAAGCCTTACCCTCTAGGCTGAAATCGCCTGCCGCGAAATAGGGGAAGGTGGGCACGTCACCCCCTGTCACAAACCGTTTCAGGTCGTCGTCACTTATGACGAGCCTTGTAGGGGCCTTCAACAGCTCCACCGTTTTATCTCTAGTTAGGCCAGCTAAAGAGTATAACCTATGTACCCGTGAACTTAGGCAGATTAGCCGCCCGCTGCTGTTCCGCCGAGGGGCAGTGACGAGTATGCACCTCTCGCGAGCCAGTTACGGCGATGAGCTGGGCACGAGCTGCCAGAGCCCCTTACAAATAATCGCGCCTCCTCTCAAGGCAGTCGCATGCGGACCCTATTTCATGACTAGGAACACTGTAAGCGCTGTTACGACAGCTATCGCGACGGCCCCAACCTTAACGAACTCCTTGGGGTCGTACCCCCCAACCGAGTAGGCTACCATGTTACACGGATGTGAGGCAGGCGTCAGGAAGGTTGATGACGCCCCCATGGCAACTGCTATTACAGACGTAAGTGGGTGAGGCGAATAGACGGCAAGAGGTCCAAGTATAGACGCTGTCGCCGCATTGCCAACCAGGTTAGACAGCACGAGGGAGACCCCGAATAGCGCAAGCGGGTATGCTGTTAGGAACGCGACGTATGAGCCCAGCCCGCTGTGGAGCAGGGCCTGGCCTACGGTCATGTAGGTGCCCACGAACACTATTACGGGCCAGTCCACGAATGAGTAAATCCTCCTCAGGAGCGAGGTTGAGGCAGTCACCGCTGAGACTGTGGCTGCAGCGACCGCGCCGGTAATGAAGCTCAGGGCCACGTTGAGGCCTAACAGCGACCCCGCGACGGCTATTGAGATACCCATCAAGCCAGCTGCAGCCGACGTAGTGTCAAGGACCTTAAGCGGACTACCGCGGATAGGCATCAGTCCTGCGTCCTCAGCTAATGAGGCCACGTCCTCCTCCTTTCCCTCTACAAGTATCACGTCCCCAGGTCTCAGGGCATAGCGACTCAGGTCGGTCACCTTCTTGCTGGACCAGACCCCCACAACCCTGAGCCCGGCGCTTTCCCTGTTCACTTCATCGATGGTTCTTTCGACGAGCCTCGAGCCTGACGAAACCAACAGCTCGTAAAGAGGGCCTCCACTTATCGTAGTCTTTATCCCCTTCTCGCTCAGCAGTACAGTAATTCTCTCCTTAGGCACCCTAACCAGCAGGGTCCCCCTCGTCTCGGCACCTGATGCCCTGGACCTCCACCTGGAGCGCAGAGTCCTACGCTTTGTCATGATGACCTTAACGCCGAGCTTCTTCTCAAGCTCCCTCACGTCGGTGAACGACCTCTCCCCCGTCAGCTGGACCTCCATGAGGTACTCCCTTGGACCTAGCTCCTCGATGTTCGCCTTCCTCTCTCGAGCCCTTACGAGCAGGGGACCCAGTACAGCGACCGCCACCGCTACGCTGAGGGCCTCCAACAGGCCTGTCTTGGCAGGGGCAAGGATGTCAAGAGGCCTGCCGAACCTGTTGATCCATAGCGACTCCAATATGATGTTTGATGAGGTCCCTAGCATTGTATACCTGCCACCTGCTATGGCGGCGTAGGACAGTGCTATGAGGTAGCGTGACTGCCCTCTCTTGAACCTTGAGGCTATCGCCGAAATCACTGGCATGAAGGCCAGCATGATGGCCACGTCGCTTACGAATCCCGAAAATACTGCTACCATTACGAGGACCAGAACTACCGCTATGTACTCATTCCTAACCGCGAGCGCGATCCTGTCACCGACTACATCAAGAACGCCGGACGCTGAGAGTACCCCAGAAATCATCATGGCCGTCACCAAGACGATTACAGCTGTTGATGAGAGGTCCTGCAGGAGCGTGCCCGGGGCAACCACGCCTGCAGCCACCAGGACTAGGGCTGAGATGACACCAACTATGTCATGCCTTAGCTGCCGCGTGAACAACAGCCACAGGGAGACAGCCAGGACAGCCAGCGTCACTAGTGACCGGAACATCAAGCCGCTACGGTTTTTCCACGGTAGACCCTAAAATGTGTTGAATATGAGGGCTAAGATGAAATCCTGAGCCCGCCCACCAGGAGAGATCCCGTGACGACCCTCCCATACCTCTCAGGAACGGGCAGGGCCCCAATGATGCCTGACAAGAGGGACCTGAGGTCCCCTGAGATCACGAACTCCCTCAGCCCGCCCTCTGAGTCCCAGGCAACTGATGCGGTCACCGAGAACTCTCCTGTGTCGAAGTTGCTCGTGTGCACCCCCTGAACATCATCAACAATGACGGCGTCGCCTATGTCCTTTACTGAAGGGACGTCGAACATAAAATATGTGGCAGATATGGCCGGAGGCGTCATAAACGTCCTCCATGACGAGTGGGTGTTCGCCGCGCCCGCTCTCCTTGACCAGTAAGTGTTTGACAGGGCCGTCTCGAAGGCCCCTTCCCTTATGACCTGTGTTCTCCTCGTTGGAAGCCCCTCTCCGTCAAAGGGTCTTGACCAAGGAGCGTTGGGCAGCCTGGGGTCGTCATAGATGTCTATGCGAGACCCTAGGCTCGCGCCCGGCCTCAGCGGGCTCCTCCCCCTGAACACGTTCTCGAGGCTCGCCGCGTGATTCAGCAGCGGGAACAAGAGGGAGTTGACGGCCTTTGGCGTAAATAGTATTGGCCTCCCAGAAAGCTGAGCCCTCCTTCTGTTCCTTGTCATCTCGGCCTTCTCCGTAAGCCTCCTTATCACAACCTCCGGCATCAGGTCCCTGGAGGACCTAGCGTCTAGGTACTCGGTGATCTCTGGCCCCACGTATTCCTGCTCAACAACGTTTCCTGTCACCGCTACGCCGCAGTAGGACCCCCTAAAGGCCACGTCGACGCCTTCGGAGTTCCTTACCGTTACCTCAGCCCACCCTCCCCATGACCTAGCCATTATCACGTTCACCTCGCCTGAGGCCTCTGCGAGGACCACGTCCAGGGCTCCCCTAACGTGTTCCTGTGGCTCCTCAAGTGAGGGGTCAAAGGCCTCAGGGAGGGGCTCTACAGGGCCCTCCGGCTGGGGAATCGAGTTAAACGCATCGGGCGCCGCTGCCTCAGCTGCTTTGAGGGCCCTTGACATCAGTTCGTCGTCTAGCCTGGGGCCATAGGCGAAGCCCTGCCTGGACCCCTTGACCACGCGAAGGCCGTACCCCCTCTCGCTGTAGGTCATACCGTGCTGGGATCCTTTCTCCCAGGAGTAGTCCGCCATGAACGTGTTCACGTTTACTATTTCGGCCTGCGCCCCGAGGCCTGAGAGCCTTGAGATAACCTGGTCGAGATCCAACTCGCTCACCCCACCTTCAACTTCGAGACCCTCACGTACGGGCCCCCGGTACCAACGAAAACACTCTGGCCTCCCTTTCCGCATACCCCAGGCCTCACGTCAAAGTCCCTGGTGACCCCATCTATGTTAGCGATGGTCTCTATGGTGTACCCTGCTATCCCGGCAGTCCTCAGGGGCTCCTTAAGCTCGCCCCCTACCACGTGGTACCCCTCCTGGATACCAAACTGAAAGGTGCCGTCTGGGCTTGTCTGACCGCCCATAACGGAGAGCATTAGGAAGCCCTCCTTTACGTCTTCAAGTAGCTCATCGAGCGTCAGGTCACCGGGCTTGAAGTACGTGTTCCTCATCCTTATCAGCACGCTGCTCCTGAAGTCCTCAGCCCTTCCGTTACCCGTTGGATCAATGTTGAGGGCCGCAGCATATGACCTGTCTGACATGAACTCCTTCACCACGCCCCCCTCTATGATTTTCACCTCCTTGCCGTCAACTCCCTCGTCGTCATAGGGCAACACGCCGACGGCCATCGGGTGGTCAACGGAGGGGGAGTCTGAGACGTTAACGAACTCCCCCGCTATCCTCTTGCCCCTTAGCCTCGACAAAATCCCGTCGATGGCGAGGTCAGCCTCGGCGAGGTGTCCAAGCGCCTCATGCGCGAATACGCCTGAGACCTCGGGCGAAAGCACGACTGGGTACTCGCCAGGCCTCGGGTGTACCCCAATTAGCTGGTTCCTGAGCCTCCTGACAAGGACGTCAAGCTGCTGGTTCGCATCGAAGACCTCGAGGGGGTAGCCTAGGTACGTCGCGACGCCGTGGTAGGCTGAGGCTATGACGTCACCTTCCCTGGCGACGGCTGTCATGGCGAGCCTGTGTATCGAATACTCCATCTCAATGTCACGTCCGTCGGTGCTGATATAAGCCTTCCTGTAGCGAGCGTATGAGTACGTGACCGTCGCGCTTCTTATCCTGTTGTCGGCGGAGAGCACTCTTTCCCTAAGCCTACGCACGTCGGCAAGCACCTCAGCCGGCGTTTTGCTCAGCGGCGACCTCTCAGGAATTGTGACCCTGTCCCTCTTTGGCGAAAGCAGGCGAACCCTGGCCCTACCGGTCCTAGGCGAGCTTGAGACCGCGACCCTCGCTGCGTCTGAGGTTAGCTCGGTGCCTGAGTAGTACCCCCATCCACCCTCAACGAGGGCCCTTAGGGCGTAGCCCTCGCTTACTCCGTAGTTGCTAACAAGGTCCCTGACCTCTGAGCTGGAGACTACCAATGTCTCGGCCCTGTAATACCTGACGTCAGCGAACCTGGCACCTAGCCTCTCAGCCTCCTTCAGGACCGCCTCCACGAGCGCCCCCTCCCCTCCCTGGCAACCGCATTAATACCATTAATACCTACCCGGGCCTTCGGGGTAGGGTGATAAGGATTGGCCAGGTTTACGGTGTCGCTTGGGAAGGTCACCTTTGTTGTCGACGATGCTCTTCTTTACACCTCATCGGACGAGTGGCTGAGGGACGAGGGGGGCAGGGTCAGGGTAGGGATAACGGACTACGCCCAGAAGCAGCTGAAGGACGTTGTCGGCGTTGACCTGCCGAAGGTAGGACAGGAGGTCAGTGAGGGGATGGACCTGGCTGTGCTCGAGTCGGTCAAGGCCACGGCTGAGGTATACGCCCCTATTACCGGTAGGGTCGTTGAGGTGAATGAGAGGCTCCTTGACCAACCGGAGCTAATAAACAAGGAGCCCTACGACGGAGGGTGGATAGCGGTGATCGAGCCCTCCTCGCCCCTTGACAGATCGAAGTTCCTTGACCACGCCGCGTATGTGGAGTCCGTGAGGAAGAGGTCGTGATGTATGTCCCAGGGACTTTACCACGACAATTAACGTGTTTCTTGCAATCTTTATAATCTTCCCATAGGAGAGCCCGCAGGGGCCAGGCCCCTTGCCTGTAGAGACGATTTATCATGACGTGGTCGTGATAGGGTCAGGGATTGCAGGCCTTAGGGCCGCCGTAGAGATAAAGAGGAAGTACGGCGAGAAACTCGACGTCGGCATAATAAGCAAGGTCCAGCTAATGAGGAGCCACAGCGTGGCTGCAGAGGGGGGAACGGCGGCAGCCCTCTATCCTCAGGAGGGCGACAGCGTCGCGCTCCACGCCTGGGACACAGTGAAGGGCTCAGATTTCCTAGGGGACCAGGACGTCGCCTGGACGTTCGCGAAGCTTATGCCCGAGGAGATACTTCTACTGGAGCACTGGGGGCTCCAGTGGACTAGAAGACCTGACGGCAGGATAATGCAGAGGCCCTTCGGCGGCCACAGCTTCCCTAGGGCAACGATGGCCGCCGACAAGGTCGGCCACGCAGAGATGAGGACCCTCTACAACAAGCTTCTTCAATACGATGGCTGGGAGAGATACGACGAGTGGTTCGTAACCGACTTCGTTATCGAGGATGACACCTACAAGGGAGCCTTCGCCATCAACCTCAAGGATGGCAAGCTTTACCTCTTTAGAAGCAAGGCGGCCATAATAGCAATGGGCGGCATAGGGAGACTCTACGCGTTCACCACGTATTCGCACACGGCCACAGGCGATGGCATGGCGGCCGCATACAGGGCAGGGCTCCCCATAAAGGACCCCGAGATGGTCCAGTTCCACCCGACAGGACTTGTTCCGACTGGGATCCTGATAACGGAGGGCGCCAGGGGCGAGGGTGGCATCCTCAGGAACAAGAACGGCGAGAGGTTCATGGCGAGGTACGCACCGAAGTTCCTTGACCTGGCGCCAAGGGACGTCGTCTCAAGGGCTATATTCACGGAGTTCGTCGAGGGAAGGGCATTCACTGATGAGACTTCCGGCATGCCATACGTACTACTTGACCTGACCCACCTGGGCGAGGAGAAGATCAACATGAAGCTGCCGAGTATAAGGGAAATAGGCCTCAGGTACGTTGGCCTTGACATAGTGTCAGATCCCCTGCCCGTCTTCCCAGCGGCTCACTATCACATGGGAGGCATCGCCACCGACTCACTCTACAGGGTCATGAGCTCTGACAACAAGTGGGTAAAGGGCCTCTTCGCGGCCGGGGAGGCGTCGGCCGCCTCCCTGCACGGCGCTAACAGGCTTGGGAGCAACTCCACCGCCGAGTGCCTGGTGAGCGGCAGAATAGCCGGTGAGCTGGCCGCTGAGTACGCCCTGAAGGCTGCCTCACCGCCTCCGGAGCCACAACCAGACTTGTATAAGAAGGAGGAGGACTTCGTATGGGGGCTCCTTAAGAGGGAGAGCGGAACGCCGTCCTATCAAGTAAAGAAGAGGATACAGGACATTATGATGAAGGACTTCTACGTCTTCAGGGACGGGACCAACATGAGCGAAGGGCTCAGCGAGCTGCTCAAGCTCAGGGACTCATACCTTAACGATATCTACGTAGAGGACAAGAACAGGGCCTACAACACCGACCTTGTGGCTGCCCTTGAGACCTATAACTTAGTTCAGAACGCAGCGATAGTGGCTGCATCAGCCTTAAATAGGACTGAGAGTAGGGGCGCGCACTACAGGCTTGACTACAAAAAGAGAGACGACGTTAACTGGCTGAAGCACACTATTGTGGTTAGGGACGCAAGTACTTCCCTCGGAATTAGATTTACATACTGGCCCGTCAGATTAACGACGTGGAAGCCTGTCGAGAGGAAGTACTAGGGTGATGGTGATGTCAGGGGAGGTTCCCAAGGAGAAGGAGAACAGGCCAGGCTTCTGGAGGTCGAGCATTAACCCATGGACTGTAAAGACGAAGGACAACCCGGAGAGGGTCGCATTTGTTCTTCACAGAATAACCGGCTTCATAATCCTGTTGTTCCTGCTGGCCCACATATTAGAGACGGACTCCCCCGTGTGGGCCCCGATAGTGTACCACATCCCGGGCTGGCAGTTCTGGGGCGACATAATGAAGGTCGAGGCTGGGCTTGCATTCAGGATAGGCGAGTTCATAATCGCAGGCGCCGTGCTCTTCCACGCACCGAACGGCGTCCGCCTTCTGCTGACAGAGTTCTTCGGCGCGGGCGTTGGCAAGCCGGGGGAGCCTACACCTCCGTTCATCCCTGGGACTCTCAGGGCAGCACAAAGGCAGTGGCTCTATGCTGTTTTTGTCGTGTGGATCGTCCTGTGGCTTTTTGCAGGCGTGGTGATATTCTCTTGAGGGGGTGGTGATATTGGCGTCAAGAGCCTCAAACCTACAGATCTGGCAGTACATAACGGCTATACTCTTGATCGGCCTGTTGGGGTTCCACCTGCTTGAAAGGGTGCCCTGGATCTGGGGACTTTCAACCATGGATCAGACCCTAACGGCAGCCTTCGTTTACCACTCGTATACCTCATATGGTTGGGCCCTGCTTCTCTTGGCATATGTTGCGCTGTTCCATGGGCTGAATGGCGTGAGGGGGATGCTGCTTGAGCTCAGACAGGGGAGGGCCTACACGGCTGTGATAAATGCGCTGTTCTGGATAGTATTTATTGTGTTCGCCGCTATCGCCACAGTCACCGTAGTGAAGCTTCCGCCCTATATATAGGAGGTGAGAGGGAGTGGCCATTGATGTAGAGGCCGCCAGGAAGGTCCCCCCGAAGGTTGTGCTCCTCAGAGTAAGGAGGTACGACCCTGAGACGAGAAGGTCGTGGTGGCAGGAGTACAAGGTTGAGACCTATAAGGGCATGACTGTTCTTGACGCTCTCCTGAGGGTTAAGGAAACCCAGGACCATACGCTTGTGCTCAGGTACAGCTGCAGGCAGGGTATGTGCGGAAGCTGCGGCATGGTAATTAACGGCACGCCTAGGCTAGCCTGCCAGACACAGCTTCCCGAGGTTGTCAGCGAGGCGAACCCGGTCATCACCGTTGAGCCTCTTTACAACTTCCCCGTGATAAGGGACCTCGTCACTGACTACTCCGACTTCTTCAACAAGCATAGAGCTGTGAAGCCGTATCTAATCAGGAAGGACAAGGAGGAGCAGGAGAACCCGAAAGGACAGTACGATATGTACCCCGACGAGTACCTCCAGATATATCAGTACACCAACTGCGTGTACTGCGGCCTCTGCTACGCTGCGTGCCCTGTCGTGGCGGCTGACCCGGAGTTCCTCGGCCCCCAGGCGCTCATGTACGCCCTCAGGTTCGTAAATGACGTGAGGGACGAGGGGTGGGGCGAGAGGTTCATAGTAGTTGACACTGAACATGGATGTCACCGGTGCCACTTCGCAGCGTCGTGCAGCGCTGTGTGCCCCAAGGCCGTTGACCCAGCAGGAGCTATACAGTCCCTGAGAAGCAGGCTGTTCAAGTACAGGCTTGGGCTCTTCAAGAGGAGGACGAGCAAGATCATAGGGCCACCTCCGGATAAGGGAGAAAGGGTGCCCCTGCCGCCCGAGGCTGAGACCCTTCCCGGCGTTGACCTGAAGAAGGTGGAGCAGGAGCCTGTCACCATAAAGCTGCCAGAAGAGTGAAAGATCGAAGTCCTAAACCCCTAGGACTTCACTACATCCTTCCTTTTTCCGAAAAACAAAACGTTATGTGTAGACCTTTATGTACTTCCCTATGTAGGGTCTGTCCTTGTCGGAGTTTATGTACTGCCTAAGGGCCCTCCTGATAATCTCAGACTTAGAAATGTTCCTTTTCCTCGCGTACTCCTCCAGGAGCTCAAGGAGGTCATCCTCCACCTTAAAGCTCAGCACCCTCATTCTTCTCACCATACTCCCCTTACTTGGGGCCGCCAGCTATCTTGGGTACTACCGAGAGCCTTTATTGAAA
>CAYFFY010000001.1:7686-51305 GCA_964342635.1 uncultured Desulfurococcales archaeon | reverse complement strand
GAGGCTCGCCCACAAGCTGAGGGGGGAGTACTACGGGGCCTACGCGGCGAGCCTAGCGCTCATGAGCGCCAAGCACGTAAGCGCGTACGCGAGGCAGATAGGGCTTGAGGAGAGGGAAGGCGTTAGGGCCCTCGTAGAGGCGCTCGTGAGCAGCGGCGTCGCTATGTGCATAGCTGGGAGCAGCAGGCCCGCAAGCGGCTCCGAGCACCTCTTCGCCCACGCTCTAGACCTCGTGAGCAGGAACCCGCCACTTCACGGGGAGGCCGTTGGCGTCGGGACCATAATGATGTCGTACCTTCACGGGCTAGACTGGAGAAGGTTCAGGCGGCTGCTCAAGGAGACAGGGGCGCCCACGACAGCCAAGGAGCTCGGGGTCAGCGACGAGGAGGTGATAGAGGCACTGTTGAAGGCTGCCTCGATAAGGCCCGAAAGGTACACGATCCTGGGCGAGAGGGGACTTACGAGGGAGGCGGCTGAGGAACTGGCCCTTAAGACCGGCGTCATAGAGTAGAAGCGCACAGCATTCACATTTAATAGGGCTACCGTATTCAGCAAGGGGGGTTACAGCATTGAGCATAAGCGTCGACAGCTGGGGCCTCAGGGCACGCCACGGCACTACCACCGTTGGGCTTGTGATAAAGGACTACGTGGTCCTAGCCGCTGACAAGAGGGCCACGGCCGGCTACACTATAGCCAGCAGGTCCGTAAAGAAGATAGTCAAGGTCACCGATTACTCCGCGATGACGATATCTGGCCTCGTGGCTGACGCCCAGGCGCTGGCCGACATGATAAGGGAGGAGGCCAGGTACTATGAGATAAGCGGCGGGAGGAGGCTTAGCATCTACGGTATGGCGACCCTTCTCGCTAACGTACTCTCCTCGAGCAAGTACTTCCCTTATATCGTTCAGCTGCTAATAGGTGGGTATGATACTGCGCCTAGGCTGTACGCAATAGACCCCTACGGCGGAGTGACTGAGGAGAAGGTGACGGCGACCGGGTCAGGGTCCCCTGTGGCGCTTGGGGTCCTTGAGAGGGACTACTCCGAGGACCTCGACCTCGAGAGCGCCGTTAAGCTCGCGTCAGACGCCGTAAGGTCGGCGATACTCAGGGACGCTGCTACTGGCGACGGGATTGACGTTACCGTAATAGGACGCGATACGTATCAAGAAAGATTTATACCGTTCAGAACAGGATAGCCGAGTGAAGGGAGCACAGGAACTTCCTGTAGCGTCCACACAAGGTGGGTAGCTTTGGAGAGTCAGCCCGCAACAGGCGAGGAGAGGAAGCTGGTTTCAGGCGTTGAGCTACGCAGACTCATAGTCACAGAGATATACAAAAACCTGGCTGACGCTGAGATAACGAAGATAGAGTTCGAGGGCCCGGAGATAGCGATCTACGTCAAGAACCCGAAGTGGATACTTGAGGGTGAGGAGAAGGTAAAGGAGCTGGCAAAGCAGCTCAGGAAGAGGATCGTGGTGCGAAGTGACCCCAAGGCCCGCGCGACCAAGGAGTTCACGATAAAGTACATCCTTGAGAACGCGCCTGAGGACGTATCCATAACCCCCAGCGACATACAGTTCGACGAGGTCCTAGGAGAGGTCAGGGTCCTCACGGACAAGCCGGGGAAGCTGATAGGGAAGGGTAAGGTCTTCAGGAGCCAGGTGCTAGCGCAGACGGGCTGGAGGCTCGAGGTTCAGAGGAAGCCGCCGCTCATCAGCAAGACGCTCAATGCGCTCAACGAGCTTTACCTGATGTCCTCTTCAGAGAGAAGGAAGGCGCTAAGGGACATCGGCGAGAGGATATACAGGGACATGATAGTGGGACCTAAGCACGTCAGGATAACCGGCCTGGGAGGCTTCGGCGAGGTCGGCAGGTCATGCATACTGATCGACACCGCCGAGAGCAGGATACTCCTCGACGTCGGGTTCGCCCAGAGCGGCTACGGGCCTGAGTCCTACCCTAAGTTTGACGCGTCGGAGCTCAGGCTCGACGAGCTGGACGCCGTGGTGATATCCCACGCCCACATGGACCACGTTGGGCTTGCCCCCCTGCTGTACAAGTACGGCTACAGGGGCCCGATCTACATGACGCCACCTACTAGGGACATCGCCACCCTGCTCCTCAAGGACTTCATAGACCTTTACGCCAAGGAGGGCAAGGAGCCTCCCTTCACCCTGAAGGACCTGACCACTATGTTGAACCACACTATAACCGTGAACTATGATGTGGTCACCGACCTGTCCCCTGACGCGAAGCTCACCTTCAGCGACGCCGGCCACATACTGGGCTCAGCGCTCGTCCACATACACATAGGGCAGGGGCTCTTCAACATACTCTACACGGGCGACATCAAGTACTACGGCTTCAAGGAGGGGCCGACCCTGAGGCTGCAGCCTCCGGCCAAGACCGAGTACCACAGGGTTGAGACGCTGATAATGGAGAGCACGTACGGCGGCACGGACACGCCGACGAGGGAGGAGGCGGAGCAGCAGCTGTTCCAGGTAGTAAACAAGGTCTACCAGAGAGGGGGCAAGGTGTTGATACCGGTCATGGCGGTCGGGAGGGCCCAGGACATGATGGTCCTTCTAAGCAAGGCCATGGCCGAGAAGAAGATACCGGAGATGCCGATCTACATCGACGGGCTTATATACGAGGTGACGGCCATCTACACAGCCTACCCGGAGCTGCTATCGAGGGACATCAGGGACCAGATAATGAACCAGGGGGAGAACCCCTTCATCAGCCCCCAGATGATGTTCGTCAACGACTCATCCAAGAGGGACGAGGCCATATTCTCCCAGGGCCCGGCCATAATAATCTCAACGAGCGGCATGATGGTTGGCGGGCCCATAATCGAGTACTTCAAGAGGCTGGCAGAGAACCCTAAGAACGCAATAGTGTTCGTGAGCTACCAGGCATCAGGGACTCTTGGCAGGAGGATAGTGGAAGGTGAGAAGGAGGTTCAGCTAGAGGACGAGGGCAGGCTCAGGCCCTTTAAGGTCAACCTTGAGGTCGAGAGGGTCGAGGGCTTCTCCGGTCACGCCAACAGGAGCGAGCTGCTCGCTTTCCTCAGGCGGCTAACGCCCAAGCCCAGGACGATCATCCTTAACCACGGTGAGGTCTCGCAGCTGGCGGTGCTGGCAACCACGATAAAGGGCAGGTGGGACAAGCTGGGCTTTGAGTCGGCACCCGAGGTCCTGGTGCCCGAGAACCTCGAGACCGTGAAGGTATACCCGAGAGCCTCAAAACTGCACAACGCGCTACTATACTCCTGAGGCGCCTTGCCGACAATCCCGCCAGAGCTGTGCGCTAGGTGCAAGGGGTACAAGCTACTCTGCGGCCTGCCCTACTGTCCAATCCTTGAGAAGTTCAGGGCGCAGGTCGGGGCCCTTCAGCTCGTCTCAGGGAGGGAGGTAGAGGGGGCGACCCCGCCGAGCGCGCTCGTGGGGGAGGCTGGCTACCCTAAGGTGAACCTCTACTTCATGGTGCCGCCGGGCAGGAGAGGGGAGGAGGCCGCCTATTATGACGCCCCTACGGAGTGGGCCAGGAGGACAGAGCCGCTGTCAAGGATAGTCGCCCTGAGGGGGAGCATGATCTCGGCGTTCCAGAGGCTCGACGTGCACGAGCCGTGGAGGCTTTACGAGACAGAGCTTGGGCTCGCGGTCGTATCGGAGAGGCCGGTCGACTCTGAGTTAGTCCTGAGGACCCCTCCTATGCCCAGGCTTAGGTTTGACGGGATAACGAAGCCCGTGGGTCCAAGGGCCCCCGCTGAGAGGGTCATAATAGGGGGGTCGCCCAAGCTCCCGAGGGCCATTGAAAGGGCCATATGGGACGACGCCCTGGCCCAGGAGGTTATGTGGGAGCTCTACAGGCAGGGCGTCGACGTATACAAGATCCAGGACCTTCTGAGCCTCGGCTTCCTGGGGAGGCAGAGGGGCCGTAGGGTGGTGCCCACGCGCTGGGCCATAACGGCCGTTGACGACACCATATCAAGGTGGCTGAGGTCGCAGGTGAGGGACGCCAGGGAGGTCGACACGATAGAGGTCTACACGCACGAGTACCTCGGCAACAGGTTCCTCGTGGCCCTGACGCCCGGGGAGGGGTCCTTTGAGTGGATAGAGGTCTGGCATCCCATGAGCTTCTGGGCCTCGGCCTCCTCAAGGCCCGTGGCCTGGGTCGTGAGGGAGGACCCTATGGGTAGGGCCTCTGCCGTGGACGGGGGCTTCTCCGCCGCGAGGCTGGCCGTGCTCGAGTTCATGGCCTCGTCGAGGAGGAGGGCGGACGTGCTGATAGTAAGGGAGGTTCTCCCCAGCTACTATGCGCCCGTCGGCAACTGGCACATAAGGGAGAGCGTGAGGGCCGCCATGATGAAGAGGCCACAAATAGTCAATGACGTTGGGGCGCTGGCAGGTTTGATAAGGGGCTGGCTCAGGGCAGAACCGGACATTGTGCTCGGGGACAGCCTAATGCTCGGTGTGGTCAGAAGGCAGAGGAAGCTGACAGAGTTCACCAAGTAGCCCTGTCCAGGCCATATAAGTATGATCACTTATAAACCTTGGCTTACCGAAAAGGCGTAGTGATTGAAAATGAGCACAGAAAAGGAAGAGGACGTCCTGCTCAGGGAGAAGCTGCAGGAGATACTTGAGAAGATGAGCGAGGAGGAGAAGAGGGTCACCCCCCAGAGGGTTCTGCTCACAAAGCTGATACTTACCAGGGTCAAGGACCACGCGTCCCTCAAGGAGCTCTTTGACGATGCGCAGAGCCAGCTGCCGAGGGTCGGCATATCGACCGTATACAACACGATCAAGATGCTAGAGTCCATGGGGGTCATAGAGACGTTCACCGTGGAGGACAAGCTGAGGATAGACCAGCCCATGCCGCACGTAAACATATATTGCAGGAACACAGGGAAGATATTTGACTTAGACGGGGGCCTCCTGGAGGAGCTCACGGCCAGGCTAAAGGAGAGGGGTATAGCCGTCAGGAAGGTCCTGGTCGAGGCCGTGTGCGAGTGAGTTAACGACTTATTCTAGCCCTCGACTTACCAATAGGGCTGTCGGTTGCCTGATGACGTAAGGTGCGAGAAGGAGCTCTCGCCGTTTCAGACCCTGTCAACAACGATATTCCAGGTCCTCCCGATGCACGCGAATCCGCTTGGGATGCTGTTCGGTGGCATAATGGAGGACTGGATGGTCCAGGCGTCAAGCATGGCAGCGACCCGACTGGCCAGGAGGCCCACCCTGCTGGCAAGCCTCGAGAGCCTCTTCTTCGTGTCACCGGTCCTGGTCGGCGAGAACGCCGTAATCACGTCATGGATCGACTACGTGGGGAGGACGAGCATGGAGGTCAGCCTGCTTGTCGAGGCCGAGAACCCTGTCATGAATGAGAGGAGGCTGACGACTTTATCCCACATGACGTACGTCGCCGTGGGGAGGGACCTGAAGCCCACGCCCGTGGGCGTGTGCATAAGCCCGAGGGCCCCCGAGGAGGTGGCCCTGTACGAAGACGCCGTAAAGAGGAGGAAGGCGCGGGAGGCCAGGATAAAGGACCGCAAGCAGAAGGTTTACGACACTGCCCCCCTCAGGCCGCTGATACCTGGGTACATGATAGTCACCCAAAAGGTTGTAATGCCTGAGGATGTAATGCAGATCAACGCCCTCTTCGCGGGAAGGCTGATGAGGCTCCTCGACGAGGCCACAGCCATAGTCGCCACCAGGTACGCCCGAGGGGCGGTAGTGACAGCCTCGGTTGACAGCACGGACTTCTACGTCCCGGTCCTGCTGGGGGAGACGCTGATAACGTACAGCGCGCTGACGTATGTTGGCAAGTCAAGCCTTGAGGTGACGGCCAAGGTTGTGAAGAGAGACGAGGTGACCAGTGAGGAGAGGCACACTACCACGAGCTACTTCACGCTCGTTCACATAGGGCCAACTGGGAGAAGCGAGCCAGTCCCTCAGGTTGAGGTGACTGAGGAGTGGCAGAAGGAAATGCTAAGGGAGGCCGAGGCCAGGAGGGCGGCTAGGCTTGAGGAGCTTCAGGCCTTCAGGGTGAACGCTGAGACGGTAAGGGCCGTCCTAAACCAACGCTGGGGCAGCGTCATGGCTTAAACTAGCTCCAGGGCCATGGCGGCCGCCCCTCCAAGCCCGTGGCATATTGACGCGACCCCTCTCCTGCCCCCGTGCCTCCTCAGGACGTTTATCAGCTCGAGCGTGATCCTGGCCCCGCTCATGCCGAGCGGGTGCCCAACAGCGATCGCGCCCCCGTGCACGTTAAGCCTGTCGTAGGGTATCCCCAGCTCCGTGTGCATTATGTAGCTGTTGACCGCGAAGGCCTCGTTGTTCTCCCAGAAGTCGACAGAGTCCTTGGGCCAGCCTACGTCGTCTAGGAGCTTCTTAACAGCCCCAACAGGCGCCGCGGGGAACCTCCAGGTCTCGACCCCGTGGTAGGCGAACCCAACGATCCTGGCCAGGGGCTTCAGCCCCAGTGATCTGACCGCCTCCTCGCTGGCGATGAGGAGCGAGGCGGCCCCGTCGCTCAGCTGGGAGCTCGAGCCGGCGGTGTGGGGCCCATCAGGGGTGAAGGCGTGGGGCAGGGCCTTTAGCTTCTCGATGCTGGTGTCCCTCCTTATGCCCTCATCCTGGGTTAGCGCCTCCTTACCGTTCCTGACGTAGGGGACCACGAAGTCCTTCATCGCGCCTGAGTCCCAGGCCTTGGCGGCCCTCATGTGGCTCTCAAAGGATACGAAGTCCAGCGCGTCCCTCGGGGCCCTGTACTCCCTCGCTGTCATGTCCGCCTCCTCCCCCATTACCTTGTTAAACATGACGTCCCAGAGCCCGTCATAGACCATCGAGTCGAGGATCTTCCACTCCCTGCCTATCAGGTGCTTTACCCCCCACCTGGCACCCGGCGATATTAGGAAGGGGGCGTTGCTCATGGACTCCATCCCCCCGGCCACGACAAGCCTATAGCTCCCAGCCGCGATGTAGTTGGCGGCCGTGATTATGGCGGCCATCCCGCTGGCGCACACCATGTCAACCGTCATGGAGTCCACGCTCTCGGGGACGCCGGACTTGATGGCGACCTGGCGGGCAGTGTCCATGCCCGTCCCGGCCCTTATCACGTGACCGTAGATCACTAGGTCAAGCTCGCCTGGCCTCAGGCCGTTCCTCGACAGGAGCTCGCTCAGCGTGAACGTGGCGAGGTCAGTGGCGGGCACGTCCTTGTAGGCCCCTCCGAACCTCCCTACCGGAACCCTGACCCCGTCAACTATGTACACGTTTCTCGTAAGCTTTGGCAAGCATCATCCCGGCCTCTCCCAGAATTCACGGTTTAAAAGTAGTCGAGATATGGATGCCTTGATCAGCTGAGGGGATAACAATAGGCTTTTTACTAGGGCTCATCACGGCCCCAGGGACCAAACTTGGAGCTGTGGGCAATGGCGCTCGGGGGCTACCCTCGGCAGAGGGAGGTAAGGCACGCCCTCAGGGATGTCGAGAGGGGCGTTACGTCGGCTACCCAGTCAGGCTGGAACGTGATGGCGGCGGGGGCGGCCCTGATAGGGGCGCAGGAGGCAGCCGGCCTGAGGTTCGTCGTGGACGGCATGGTGGACTGGCACGATATATTTAGGCCCTTCGTCAGCGCGTGGAGGAACGTAGCCCTGGACGGCCTCCTAAGGTACTTTGACAACAACTTCTTCTACAGGGTACCTATTTTCCTTGACAGGCCCGACCCCTCCACGTTCGTTTGGCCCCCGAGGATCTTATCGTACTTGGCCATCGCTGAACCTTCACCGCTGAAGGCCGTGATACCTGGCCCTCTGACCTTCACCCTTATGTCAAAGAACGCCTCAGGCCTGAGCAAGGATGACCTGGCCGACGGGATAGCGTCTGTCCTCTCCCTGGAGGCCAAGCAGGCAGAGGCCGCGGGTGCTGGGGCCTTACAGATAGATGAGCCCATACTCTCAGATCCTGACACAGCAAAGGACGACGTCAGGCTAGCCGTTGAGCTCATAAATCGCATTACGTCCCAGCTCAAGATACCCACCGTGCTCGCCGTGTACTTTGACGTCCCACGTGACGAGGTCTACACAGAGATACTAGAGGCGAAGACCACATACCTCTCCCTTGACCTAGCCGACGCCCCCAAGAGGGCCCTTGACCTGATAGCCAAGCACGGGTTCGGCGAACATAGGCCTGTGCTTGGCGTCATAGACGCCAGGAGGATCGAAGACGACGGCCTGGAAAGGGTAAAGGAATGGGTTGGCCAGGCCCTGAGGGGCTACGACGGGGAGGCTGGCATAACTACAACTACATGGTTTGACGTAGTCCCCTACACATATAGCCTTAGAAAGACGTTCCTTCTGGGCCGCTATGCGGAGGCCATAAGGGGGTGAGAAGAAGTGAGCTACGAGGTTCCCTCAAAGTTCCCGACGACGGTGATCGGCAGCTACCCTAAGATCGCGGGGGCCTCGGAGATCATAAAGAGGAGGGACAAGGGGGAGATCTCCGAAGAGGAGTTCCACAGGCTCATTAGGACGCCTATATCCGAGGTCGTCAAGGACTACCTCGAGGCGGGCGTTGACATAATAAGCGATGGAGAGCAGTCCCGTGAGGACATGGTCGTGTACTTCGCCCAGAGGGTTAAGGGGTACAGCGAGGGCGAGTGGGTCAGGATATTTGATAACATGTACTTCAGGAAGCCAGTCATAGTCGGGGGGCTTCAGAGGGCGGGCCCGCTCGCAGTAGAGGACTGGGCCTACGCCGCGTCGATAAGCGAAGGCCGGCCCGTCAAGTTCATCATAACGGGGCCCTACACCATGATGGAGTGGAGCTTCAACCTCCACTACAGGGACAGGCACGAGCTCATAATGGCCCTTGCCAATGTAATAAGGGAGGAGGTCCTCGACGCTGTCAGGGCAGGGGCTAAGTACGTCCAGGTAGATGAGCCGGCGCTGTCGACGAGGCCCTGGCGCGAGGAGGCCGAGCTGGCGGGGGAGGCCCTGAGGTATATCCTGTCAGGGCTTGGCGTAAAGAGGATAGTGCACATATGCTACGGCCGCCTTGAGAGGCTGCTCCCTTACATACTTGACTACCCGGTCGACCAGTTCGCCCTCGAGTTCAAGAACAGCGACTTCAGGCTGCTCCCCTATCTAAAGGAGTACGGCTACAACAAGGAGCTCGGCTACGGCCTACTCGACGTGCACTCGCTGCAGGTCGAGACAGTGGAGGATGTAAAGCAGTCCATAGACAGGCTCATGAAACTTGGCATACTGCCCCCTGAGAAGGTTTACGTAAACCCCGACTGCGGCCTCAAGAGGCTCCCGAGGGAGGTGGCTAAGGCGAAGCTGGTAAACATGGTCAAGGCGGCCAGGATCGCAAGGGAGGAGTATTGACGTCTTCTCCTTGACGGGGCAGCCGGTATGGGCGCCGGACCGGGTATGTATGAGGGCGGATGGGTAGGCAAGCTTCCAACCCAGGAACTGTCCGAGCTCGTACTTTCCAGGGTGTCAGGCCTCACTAGGCTCTCGACAACGCTTGGGCCGGCGGTAGGCGAGGACGCGGCCCTCATAGATATGGGCAGCTGCGTCCTGGCCGTCCACAGCGACCCCATAACGGAGGCTACCTACAGGGTCGGCGCAATGGCTATTGACGTAGCTTCGAACGACGTGGCGACTAGGGGGGCAAGGCCCTCCTGGGCCGTACTTGACGTGATGATGCCCGCTGGCTCCAGGCTTTCGTCGCTGGCCGCCATAGTAGAGGACGCGGCGAGGGAGGCCGAGAGGCTCGGCGTCGAGATAGTCGGCGGCCACACCGAGGCCGCCCCCAACTTGACGAGGCCTATCGTGGTCGCCACAGTGTTCGGGTGCGCCTGCAACGGTTGCGCAATTAGGACCGGTGGGGCGAGGGCCGGTGACCTGGTTGTCCAGGTGGGGCCCGCCGCGCTCGAGGCCACGGTAATCACGGCCGTGGACTTTAAGGAGGAGGCTATGTCACGTGGCGTCGCTCAGGACACGCTGAGCGAGGCGCTGAAGCTGTTTGAGGGGCTCAGCGTGGTGAACTACGCCCTGGCCCTGGCCGAGGAGGGGGTGGTGACGAGCATGCATGACGTCACTGAAGGGGGTCTCCTTGGTGCCCTCTACGAGCTCGCCCTGGCGTCCGGAAAGGATGTGGAGGTCGACGGTGACAGGGTGCGGGTCCTAGACCTGACAAGGGACATACTAGGCGCCCTCTCCGTGGACCCCCTTAAGGCCATGGGCAGCGGCGCACTGGTCGCGACTGTACCCCCAGAGAGGGCAGGTGAGGCTGAGTCGGTGCTGATGAGGCTAGGGGTTGAGCACTCGTTCATAGGGAGGGTTGGAGGCGCGTCGAGAAGTCCTGTCGTCAAGGTGTCGAGGGGCGGCGTCCAGGAGGTCTACAGCTCACAGCCTATAGACGAGGTGTCTAAGCTTTGGGCCCGGAGGCGGAGGGGTTCCAGCCCTTCACCCTGGTAGTTGCTGGCACGCCGGGGGTCGGGAAGAGCACGTTCGCCCGGTTGCTAGCAGCTGAGCTGAACTGCGGCGTAATAGAGCCCTCAAGTATCGCGCTCGAGAGGTCCCTTGGAGTACCCGACCCAGAGAGGCCTGACACGTTGATAATCGACGAGGTCAGGCTCGTCGAGGCCGTAAAGGAGGGCATCAGGGGTCCCTGCAGCGTGATCGCGACACACTATCCCAGCCTGTTCCTTGAGGATGACGAGATCTACCATGGGACGGCAGCGGTCGCCCTGCTCAGGGCGAACCCCCTCATGCTCGCGTCCAGGCTTGAGGCAAGGGGGTGGGGCAGGAGGAAGGTGCTTGAGAACGTAATGGCTGAGGCGCTAGGCGCCATAGCAGGGGAGCTCGTAGGCTATGAGGATATGGTCTTCGAGGTCGACACCTCAGGCACCGACGTTGAGGGCTCACTTCGCGTGTTCTTTGACAAGCTGGAGTCTTGGGACGTCGGCATTAGGATTGACTGGCTCGCCCTTGACGAGGTCTCCGACGCCGTCGTGGCGTGGGGGTCTGAGCTCGACTCTTACGAGGGCAGGTCTGGGGGTTGAGGGGGACTGGACTAGCGCCTCCCCTGTCCTGAGCTTGTCAAGCTCCTCCAGCAGGCCGTAGTGCAGGTTCATGGTCTGGGATATGACCTCCTTGTCCCGTGGGCTCCTTAGCGCATGGACTACCTTGGTGTTGGAGTTCAACAGCACGCCGTTGGGTATTGATGAGGGGGACTGCGTCGCTATGGCTATGTGAAGCCTGTACTTCCTCGACTCAGCCATCATCCTCCCTACGGCGTCACCCCCGCGTCTATTAAGTTATGGGTTTCGTCTACTGCGACTAGCGTGTGCCTCTGCTTGTCCCCCCTTGCGAAGAGGGAGGACATCGCGACAAGAGCGTATGCCTTGCGGGCCGTCGCGCTGTAGATCTTGTCAAGCCTCTCGAGCGTGGTCCCGCCTCAACGTACTAGTGAAAAATAAGGGGGTCAGGCCTCCACAGGAAGGGGTCTCTCTGGCCGGGTCTGTCAGCGGGTGCAGAGCCTACCTTAACAGGAGGCTCACAAAGGTCGGGATCTCCATTGTTCTAGACTGCAGCGTCTCGGGCTCAGCAGACGGGATAGGCGAGGTAAACTACATGGCGGGGGAGGCGGTCAGCCTCGTCAGGGACCTGCTCAAGGTCGATTCAACCCCGCTGTTCTCCGAGAGGGAGCTGATAGGGAGGTCTTTCGAGCTCTACAAGTTCAGGCTGCTCTTTGGCTCCGCCGAGTTTGGCGAGCTGAGGCTCGCGGTAAGGAAGGGGATCCCCCTCAACGTGTCCGGGGTCCTATATGCGGGCGCGTTAGGCATAGTTCCGCCTGACGTAGTTGAGGAGATGTCAGCTGGGCGCGTCCTTGAGGTAGGCCTCAACGTGGGCTACAGGGAGGCATCTGTTGACTGCCCAGGCGAAGAAGCTCCCGTCGGCCAGGTCACAATTCCAAAGTTCGTCATATACGTGGCGGAGGGCCAGATACCCAGGATCCCTGCGCAGTCGTGGGGCCTCACGCTAGAGTCAGGCGGCAAGCGGAAGGTCCTCGGATACGACTATATCAAGGCCGCTTCAATGGATCAAGGTCCCCTCGACTTCCATTGCGTCACAGGCTGGACCGTGAAGGGGAGGAGGTACGAGGGCGTCTTGCTAAGCGACCTCCTGAGGGAAGTCGGTGGTGCGCCTGGGGCAGGCTGGGTCTACGCCGAGAGCGCGACCGGGTACTCTTCAGTGATCCCGTTGAATGAGGCCAGTAGGACGTTGCTTGTGCTTAGCTTGGACGGAAAGCCTCTGGGACCTGAGAACGGTGGGCCGGCCAGGCTGTTCAACCCTAACCTATATGGCTGGAAGGGAGCCAAGTGGGTCACCAGGATAAGCGTTGAGGGGGAGTACATTGACGGCTTCTGGGAGGCCCTCGCCTACCATGAAAGGGGCCTGGTCGCCAGGAACGAGAGGTTCAAGATAAGGAACCCAGAGGTAAGGGACCTCTGCTAGTCATGGCGATAAGGTCTTTGTGGGGCGGCCCGCGCCTATGGGTATAACTGACCCGAGCGTTTTGGCTTTATGTCGAACCCTTCGTCTGCAGCCCTGGGCTGAAGGCCTTTCTGAACTTAAGCAGGTAGTGCGAGAACCCTATATCGTCTCGCCTTTCCTCAAGTCTTAACAGGGTCGAGGCCTTAGCGACAAGGTCAACTACCTCCTCGGGGCTGACCCTGATCCACGGCGGCGGCCCGAAGGCCGTAAGGGACTTGATGAAGTCGACCACGATGAATAGGCCCCCTGACCTCAAGACCCTCTCAACCTCCTTCACAACCGCCTCCCCCGAGCCTGAGTGGACGAAGCCGTGAAGCACGTTGGCCATGAAGGCAACGTCTATGGACGAGGGGGGCAGCGGGATGCCCTGAGTTAGGTCAGCCCTTATGGTCTCCACGTTGTTGATCCCTAGGGACCTTGCCCTCCCCTGGAGCTCCCTGAGCGCGCCCTCATCGACGTCTATGGCG
Source organism: uncultured Desulfurococcales archaeon (assembly GCA_964342635.1). Classification (GTDB taxonomy): domain Archaea; phylum Thermoproteota; class Thermoprotei_A; order Sulfolobales; family Acidilobaceae; genus Acidilobus. The sequence goes on along the minus strand of CAYFFY010000001.1, from coordinate 38,267 downwards.
TAGACCTTGCCATCAGGTCCAACGGCACTGGCAATCCCTAAGGTGAATCTTCCCGCCCCAGAGCCCAGGTCTGCCACCGTCATCCCCTTGGAGAGGCCTATGTTGTCTATCACCGCATTAATGAGCGCCTCTGACTCGAAGCCCCCGCGGCGTCCATGCCTAAACATCTAGCGTCTCCCAGCGGTCATTGTCCTTAGGCCGTTTTTAAAGCCGCGTTACTAGGATGTTGGCAAGGGGGTGGGTTGTGAGCCAGGGGCCAAAACAGGACACGGTGAGCGGTGAGAAGGCCGTCGTGCTGGTGGTAGTAATCTTCGCGACGCTGTTGGCGGTGCTCGGCTACCTCGCGGCCTGGGGCGGGTCCCAGGCGGCCGGCCTTGTCGTAGACGTAGGCCTTCTCATCTACGTGCTCGCTATTCTCACATATGCCAGGCTCAGGTACGTCCCGCTGGGCCTCATGTTGGGCGCTGACGCGGGGCACTTAACCTACGACGCTGTCTTGCTCCACGCAAAGGTCACGCTGTACCCCCTGGTTGAGGCCCTGACAAGCCTATCCGGGCACGTAAGCTACGTCTTTGACCCTGTGCAGGCGCTCGTGATAGCCGAGGTCATCTACGCTGTTTACACCCTGGTCGATAAGGGGAGGGCTGTCGGAAGGGCGTTAACGTCACAGGGCCAGGTATCTCCTTAGGTTGACGTCAAGGACGTTAGAGTAGGCCTTCTCCGCTAGCTCCGGCTCATAGTGCCTGCATAGGCCGACAAGCCCGGCCAGTCTAATGATCTCATTAATTAGGAAGCCCCTGAGCTCGGCGAGCATGAAGTTAAGCGACGACGCGCGTGACCTAAGGGTTAACAGGGCCCTTAACGCCTCTTCGCAGCCCATATCCTCATCTACCTTAACTTGGGTGTCGAAGTTCAGCCTTTCAGGTTGCGGCGGGGGGCTAAGGTTTTCAAAGTACCCCTCAACGTGTAGCCTTAGGCATGAGGTCAGCTCGTCTTCAGCGGCCAGTATCGACGATAGGTCCGCGTACATGGACTCGTACTGCGCCTTTAGGTCCAGTACCTCTTGTAACGATCTCTCGAGCTCGATCTTGTAGCCGCAGGCCTCGTCGTCTGTGTGCTTCACCGGCTTCGCGCTCAACGGCTACGTTCGGTCTAGCAATGCTTAAAACCCATATTGAGAATAACTTATGCGATGACAAATAGGGCCGACGCCGCTAACGCACGACCAGGGTCTGGAGGTGAGGCGAGCCAGGGCTCTGGCCTGGTCAGGGCGCTTACGTTCAAAGACCTCGTATTCCTCTCTTTCGGCGGGCAGGCAGCGCTCCTCAGCCTCCTGTCATACGCGACCGGCGTGGTGATATACGTTGGGTACGCGGCCCCCCTGGTCATAATGCTCGGCACCCTCGTTGTGTTGCTGAACGCCGTATCCGTCTACGGCCTGTCAAAGAGGTATGGGGAGGTCGGCGGTTACTACATATATGCCCTATACAGCATGACTCGAAGGCTAGGCCTTGAGACCGGGTGGACATACATACTTTACTCTGTACTGTACGGCGCGGCCTACGTGATGGGCGCCACGTACATACTCAGATACGCGCTCGGGCTGAGCCCTCTCCTGGGCTCGGTGATCATACTGATCCTTTCCTCGCTCTTCCTTGCCCTTGGTATAAGACCATCAGCCAGGTACGCCGAGGTCGCGGCGTCTATTGAGCTCGCTGCCCTGGTCTTCATAATAGTGGCCGACCTGGCCCTCGTCAGGCTCCGCCTGTACAACCCCCTCCACGTAGGCTGGCCCAGTTCAGAGACCCTTGCCGCCGCGATCCTGTTTGCGGTAGGGATCCCTACAGGGTACGGCTCTATAACACCCCTGGCCGGGGAGGCCGTCAAGAAGGAGGACGTTGGGAGGGCGGCGATCCTGGTTGTAATTCTTGGCGGGCTCCTAACAGCCGCTGTGGTGTACTCTATGATTGACGCCGGCCTGTACAGCGGCAAAATCAATTACATACTGTCCGCGAGGGTTCCAGTACTTGACTTCATGAGGCTGTACTACAGGGACCTTGCCTTCATCCCCCTCCTATTTGCTGCCTTCAACGACGGCGTCCTCGCGCCGCTCTCCTTCATGGCGGCGACTTCCAGGACTATCTACGCCATGGCCCGGAACAACATGCTGCCAGGGCAGCTGGGCCACATAAGGGGGTCACACCCATTTAACGCAGTCCTGGCTACAATACTGCTCTACGCGCTTGTCGTTATCCCAGCCCTCGTCGTGACGGCGAGGCCTTTCACGTTCTTCCTGATATACGGCGCCCTAGCTGGTATGGCAAACCTCTTCGTCCACATATCGGCCAATGTTGCCTACCTTGTTGAGGAGGCAAAGGCGCTCAGGAGGGCTATGATCTACGGGTCCCTTAAGGCGTTCAGCTGGATAGCCAAGAGGTCCCTTGGAGTCTTGACAGGGCTCGTAGCGGCGCTCTACAGCGGCTGGGCCCTCATCAGCAGCCTTGCCTCCTCGCAGCTTAGGTCGGAGTCAAACGTGTTGCTTGCCTGGATAATACTCGGCTTCCTCTACGCTGAGGTCGTTGATGAGGTTATGGGCCATTCAAGGTCGCAGAGCGCTTAATACTCGACCCTCATCTATCGGGCTAGGGCGCTTAATGAACGGGACCGTCGAGAGGAAGCAGGAACACATCGACATAGTCGCAAGGCTCGCTACGGACTCCTCCGAGGGCACCCTCCTCGACGACGTCAGGATTATACACAGGGGGTCCCCCTCCATCGACCTAAAGGACGTTGATCTCTCTAAGGAGTTCTGCGGCAAGGTCCTCGGCGCCCCCCTTATGATAACGGGCATGACAGGAGGCCACCTGGCCTCTGAGGCCATAAACGCCGCCCTCGCCGAGGTAGCGCAGAGGTTCAGGCTAGCAATAGGCGTTGGCAGCCAGAGGGCAGGCATCGAGAACCCCTCCGTCGCAAGAACGTACTCTGTTGTCAGGGAGAAGGCTCCAGACGCCTTCGTGGTCGCCAACCTAGGCGCTCCCCAGCTCAGCAAGGGCTATGGGGTAAAGGAGGCCGTTAAGGCCGTCGAGATGATAAAGGCTGACGCCATAGCTATACACTTCAACCCGGGCCAGGAGGCGTTTCAGGACGAAGGGGACCCCTTCTTCTCAGGGGTTCTAGCCAAGGTTGAGGAGCTCGTCGACGAGCTTTCGGTGCCCGTCATGGTGAAGGAGGTTGGGACCGGGCTGAGCAGGGAGGACGTAGCGTACCTGGGCTCCATCGGCGTCAGGTGTTTTGACGTCGCTGGCCTAGGCGGCACGAGCTGGATTAAGGTCGAGGCCCTCAGGTCCGCGGCCAAGCATGGCGGCGTGCCCGCGAAGGACCCTGGGCCCCTCGCTGACAGGTGGGGGAATCCAACAGCGATAGCTGTGGTGGAGGCGAGGGAGACAGCGCCTTGGGCCTACATAGTTGGGAGCGGAGGCGTTAGGTCAGGGCTGGATGCCGCTAAGGTCGTAGCGCTGGGGGCCGACCTGGCGGGCTTTGCCGCCCCTGCTTTGAGGGCCCTGTCAAAGGGAAGCGAGTCGTTAACCGCGTTCGTAGGGGCCACGCTGTACCAGCTTAGCGTCGTCATATTCATGGCAGGGGGCAGCAAGGTCGAGGACCTGTGGAGGGTCCCCGTAGCCGTGTGGGGGAGGCTCAGAGAGGAACTTGAGGCGAGGGGGGTTAGCCTGGAGAGGTACATATTAAAAACTAGGCTGGAGGCGCTTCTCTGGCGTAAAGGACTTGCCATATGAGACCCTCGACGAGCTCTCCAAGAAGTACGTGCCTCTGATCGACTCGAGGTTGCTTGAGGCGCTTAAGGGGGCGCCAGAGGAGCTCTACAGGGCCAGCACGCACCTGATAAAGGGCGGCGGCAAGAGGCTCAGGCCCCTTATCGTGCTAATGACTGCCAGGGCCCTTGGCGGGGTTGACGCTGAGGTTAGGGCGACCCCCCTCGCCTTAGCCGTTGAGATATTCCACAACTTCACACTAGTCCACGACGACATAATGGACAACGATGACTTCAGGCGCGGAGTGCCGACCGTACACAAGGCCTTTGGGGTCCCTATGGCTATAACCGCAGGTGACCTGATGTTCGCTGCCTCGTTCCTCTCCGTCCTGGGCTCCCAGGAGGTTGGCCTTCCAGTAGATTTCGTAGCCAAGTCGGTGAGGGTGCTTGCCGAGGCAGCCAGGAAGGTAGCTGAGGGCCAGGCATATGACATGCTCTTTGAGAGGACGTGGGACGTAGGCCCTAGCGACTACCTGGGTATGATATACCTTAAGACTTCGGCCCTCATAGAGGCCTCCGCTAAGATGGGCGCCATAGCGGCCAAGACAAAGGACGAGGTGATAGAGTCCATCGGCGAGTACGGGAGGCTTGTCGGCCTAGCCTTCCAGATAAGGGACGATATCCTTGGTGTCTTTGGGGACCCCTCCAAGACAGGTAAGCCGGTGTACAGCGACCTAAGGAGGGGCAAGAAGACTCTCCTCGTGATCTACGCCGCGTCAAAGAGCCAGGAGGCCCGGCAGCTCCTCGCCGAGATATTCTCGGGCAAGGCCGACGAGGACAAGCTGAGGAGGGCGGCAGAGCTGATAAAGGAGACGGGGGCCCTTGAGTACGCTGAGGGCCTCGCCAGCAGCTACTCGCAGCTCGCCGTAGACAAGCTAGTGACGTTGAGGGATGCCGGGTACGTGAAGGACGAGGTGGCATATGAAGCGTTAAAGGAACTCGCGGTCTTCAGCGCCGAGCGTGAGAAGTGAAGCTGGTGGGACCTTGAGCGAAGACCTAAGGCAACTGATAAGGAGGTATGCGCTGAGGAACGCCGTCCTCCATGGAGGGCGCGCCCAGGCCAACAGCGTTATCGCGGGTGTCCTCGGGGATAGGCCCGATCTCAGGCCCAGGGCCAGGGAGCTGGCCGAGCTGGCCAAGGTAGTGGTCGAGGAGGTGAACGCCCTAGGCCTTGAAAGACAGAGGCAGGAGCTTGAGGCGTTGGGCGAGACCGCTGGCGCTCAGCGCGGCCGTGAGGAGAGGCCTCATCTACCCCCACTGCCTAACGCTGTAGAGGGCAGGGTCCTGACTAGGTTCGCCCCTAACCCCGACTTCGTGATACACATAGGCAATGCCAGGCCGGCGATACTCAGCTACGAGTACGCCCGCATGTACAAGGGCAAGATGGTCCTGAGGTTCGAGGACACGGACCCGAGGACAAAGACCCCCCTCAGGGAGGCTTACGACCTCATCAAGGAGGACCTCAGGTGGCTTGGCATCAAGTGGGACGAGGAGTACGTCCAAAGCCTCAGGATGGAGGTCTTCTACCAGGTCGCAAGGGATGCCCTGAGCAGGGGGTGTGCCTATGTTGACCTTGGAGGGGATGAGAGCAAGAAGGCGATAGCTGCCTCAACACCGCCCTCCTACCGCTCTATGCCCACTGAGTGGCAGCTGGAGCAGTTTGACAGGATGCTCTCAGGCCACTACGGGGAGGGGGATGCCGTCATCAGGGTCAAGACCGACCTCGGGCACCCAAACCCCAGCGTGAGGGACTGGGTCGCAATGAGGATCATAGACACCTCTAAGCATCCTCACCCGCTGACCGGGGGCAAGTACATAGTGTGGCCGACCTACAACTTCGCCGTCAGCGTTGATGACCACATAATGGGGATAACCCACGTGCTGAGGGGGAAGGAGCACCAGGTGAACACCGAGAAGCAGAGCTACGTGTACAGGTGCTTCGGCTGGTCTGAGCCCACATTCATACACTTCGGGAGACTCAAGCTGGAGGGGTTCATAATGAGCAAGAGCTACATCAAGAAGGTCATGCAGGAAAGGGCGGGCGAGTTCATGGGGTTGGACGACCCAAGGTTCGGAACGATAGCCGGCCTAAGGAGGAGGGGTATACTGCCTGAGTCCATATGGGACGTCATACTTGACGTTGGCGTCAAGCCGACGGACGCCAAGCTAAGCTGGGCCAACCTGGCGGCTACTAACAGGAAGAGGCTTGACCCTGTAGCCGACAGGCTTATGTTCGTCGAGACCTCAGGCGATAAGGGCGTCACCCTCAGCCTCGAGCAGCCTGACTGCATTACGTCAAGGCTCCCATTACACCCTGACAGGCCTGAGAGGACGAGGGAGCTGACGGTGTGCCCCGGCGAAAAGGTCTACATATCTGCCAGCGACGCGGCCAGGGGCGCCGTAAGGCTCATGGGCCTGGGTAACTACGAGGTTGACCCGAAGTCGGGCATGCTTAGGCTGGCCGGCGTGAGCCTTGAGGAGGCAAGGAAGAGGTCCCTTCAGATAGTTCAGTGGGTCCCTGAGCGGTCCTCAGTCAAGGCCGTGGTGCTTGAGCCGAAGGGGCTTGAGCTGGTTCGGCATGAAGGGGTGGCGGAGAAAGCCCTCGCCGGTTACCCCAAGGGCTCCAGGCTGCAGTTCATGAGGTTCGGCTTCGTCATAGTGGACAGCGATTCGACGCCAAGGACGCTCATACTAACTCACGAGTAGACGGACTCTATGGCCTTAACGAGGGGGTCCTTACCTTCTACAAGCCTAGTTATAGCGCTTATTGGTACGTAGTGATAACCTGTCCGCGCCACCAGCTCATAGATCACCTCGTAGCTGGCCCTCTCAGCCAGCCAGAAGGTCAGCGCGGCCGGCGTTATCTCGCGAGTCACGCCACCGGAGAGGCGGCCTACAGCGTAAAGGTACCTTGCCAGGAAGTGCTCAAAGACAGCTCGCTCCCATTCAATGGTCTCATGCGAGGGCCAGCTTGAAATGTCGGCAATCGAGGCCCCAGACCTAGCCTGCTCACCCATTACCGCAGCGTAGTCGACGCTTCTTCCAAAGGCGGCCAGGTCCCTTTCAACAGGCTCCTTCTCAGCCTTAGACGCCGGCATCCTGTAGGGCTCCCCCTCGAAGTCGGTGATTACGACATTTTCGTCCCTAGAGACCACAATCTGGTAAAGGTGTAGGTCACCGTGCGTCCTAGCCTTGACCTTGCCGAGCATGGAACCCAGAGTGGGACCAAGGCTTGCCGCAAGCTCGTAGAGGCCGTCGGAGGCCTCATAGAGGAGGGGCCTCTCTGCCGGGCTTACCAGCGAAGGGCCCTCTGACCTAAGCCACGACGCCCTCCAAGTGAGCCTTCCAACCCACCTCTCAATATCCTGCTCACTAATGGGCTCCGGCCTGCACCAGTCCTGGTCGCATTCAATGAAGGCCCTGTGAAGCTCTGCGACCCTAAACGCTATCCTCTCCGACAGCCTTGAGACAAGGCCAGCGTCCCCGGCCCTGGCTGACTGAACGTATAGGGAGGCCGCAGGCTCCCCCTCGATGAAACTCGTGACTATCACGTAAAGGCCGTCATCACGTTCTACGTGACATAGATAGGATGGAACGCCGCCAATCCCCCTCTCGGTCAGATATCTTAACACTTGGTGCTCTAGGTTGTCGGCCTCAAGCCTTCTCATAACCTTGAATAGCACCTTCTCGCCAGAGACCTGGTCAAGGCCTTCATAGGTGACTGACCTCAGCCCCGAGCTGACCGGCCTGACGAGGCCAAGCCTAAGGGGTCGCAAGCACGACGCTCTGAACCCCTCAACCTCGCCTCGAAGGACCGAGTTGAGCCAATCCACGGTGCCCTCCAGCTCCTTGGGCGACTGGCCTGCCGAAACGGGAACCACTGCCCGCTCGCCGCAGCCCGACACCTCGAGGATCAAGCCATAGCTGGTCTCAACGCACTTAACGTAAAGGCCCTGAGGGCACCTGATGGCCCACTCCATGCCCTTGTACCAGTCGATGAGTGACGTGGGACAGCTGCTCAAGGCTCTTTGAGCCCAATGCATTTACATTGGCTGAGGTATATTTACGCACCTGAAAGGATGGAAGGTCTCAGCACGTGATCGTCTCGCACTTAAGGTGCGCCAGCTCCCTTGCCGTGCCGTACGTCATGGCGTACACGTTCTGCGGATGTATGCTTTCCAGGCTCAGCACCTCGGCCTTTATCGTGGAGCCCTCGGGGAGCAGCTGCCCGAACCTGCACCAGACCCTGGCAGTCGCCTCCCTGACAACGTCTTCGGCGAACTTGGGGTTCTGGAAGGCTCCTAGGACGAGCCTTGCCTCCTGCTGCTTCTTGAGCAGCGTGAATGCTGGCGCGGAGAGGGACGACCAGAGGCATGAGGCTATGTCCTCAACCCTTATCACGACTAGCCTTGGCACCCTTACCGTGCCCGTGAGCAGTACCTTCTGAACGTGGCTAGGTGATGGACCTTCCTGTTTCAGGATCTCAGAAATCGAGGCCTGTGCGCTAGGACAAACGGTCATGCCCTTGACGGTCACAGACGTTGAATAGGTCTTAGAGTCCCTCGTGCCCGTTACTGTAAGCCTAACCTTGACAGGCTCTACGCCCTCGATTCCGTAGGCCCTAAGCGGCGCCCAATAGGTAGTCCTAAGGCTCACGGTGGCTGAGCTGCTGTAGGGGTGGAGGTCAAGTAGCTCGCCGTGTATCGCGTCAACGTAACCTTCAAGGCTCCAGGACTCCTCAGGTATGGCCTGGAGCAGGTTTATCGCGTCTACGTTGCGAGAGAGGTGGGCTCCCTTGCGCTCCACGGAGATCTCGACGAATAAGTCGAGGGAGGCCGCTAGCTGGAAGGGGCCCAGGGGCGACCTAATGGTCACTCTCTTCACGACGCCCCTGAAGCCAACCCTCTTAACCGGAAGCGGGTAATCAGGCGACCTGTCCTGCACCTCCACTCGTGATCACCTGTATCAAGCTCTCGAGCGACAGTTCGAAAACGGCTACGGGGTAGTCGATGTTGAGGCCCTCGAGTACGTCAGGCCTGACCTCACCAATGACCCCCACAGGCCTTCCATTAGCCATAAGCTCGGCGCTCCTCCCGTCCAACAGGAAGCGGGGCGCCACAAGCGGGGTCGCAGACGGTGTAAGCCCGAAGGACCTGAGGTAGGAGTAAGCGACGGCCTGAACGTCCTCGTATCCCACAGAGTCGTCCATAAGGCCGGCTCCGAGTCGCCTATCCTCAGTCACGCCTTTGGGCCCCTTATTTACAACCTTGCCTATCTCAAACAACTTAACGGGCTTCCTCTTCCTGACGTTATAGGCCATAGCCATGAGTAACGATGGCGCGAGCGACGGCCTAAGCGCGTCAAGGTCCGACTGTACAGGGTTCCTGACCCTGACCGCAGCCTCCGAGAGGCCCATCATATTGAGGACGTTGAAGCTTATCAGAAGGTAGCTGAGGAGCTCCGTGTATCCGAGGCCTATCATGAGGTCGCGTGATCTCCTAGTCAGTCTAGACATAGGGGACAACGAGCCGGTGGGCGCCACCGCCGGCTCAAGAGGGTTAAGCTTAGGTGAGTCGTATCCTAGGGCTATCGCCACGTCCTCAACTAGGTCTATCGGCCCCAACACATCAACTCTGAAGGGGGGCACCTGCGCCATGAGATTATCGCCTGCGAGGGCTGAAGCTTCAATGGGGTACCTCATCTTCAGGAGGGCAAACGAGACCTCGTCAACTGTTAGGTCGGTCCCGAGGACGCCGTTAATGTAGCCTAGGTCAAGCCTCTGCGGGTGGGTCTCAAGCGACGGCCTTATGGCCTCTGGCCGGCCTCTCCTGACCACCGTGACAGTGCCGAGCTGTGCCCCCTTCCTCTCTACGAGGTTCAACACGAGGACGTTGAGGACCTGGTTCACGGCCTGTTCGTCGATCCCCGTCACGTCAATAAAGAGGTCCTTTGTACCTGCCTCAATCCTCGTCAGCTCGGAGTTTATGACAGGGGGCAGCGATATGATGTTCCCCTCCTCATCGGTTATGGCGGGGTGAAGTGGAAGGCCTTCGCGCTCAACTATCGAAAGGCCCCCATACTTTACGCCCTGCTCGGTGACGGCCAAGGCGTCCTTAACGGTCATCCTGGTATTGGAGCCCAGAGGCACCATGTAGGCGTCAAGCCCTACAAGTGCGTACGTTAGCCTCTTGCCCCTGATCTTCGAGAGGTCATGGATGCCTATGGCGACCTTGCGGCGCCTCCTTCCCAGCGTCTCGTGGAGCTTCTCCTGGAACTGTATCAGCTCGACGAGGAACTGCTCGTCAACGTTGGCCCCATATATGACCGCACCAGCTATGACAGGCCTTGAACTAGGCGACTCGTTGACGAGCTGAACGCCGGAGCCCACTGGCTCGGGCGGCGACCAGCCGAGCTCAATCGCGGCGAGGCCCCTCACGGCCCTGCCAATGCCCTCCGCCGAGAACATGTCAGGGCGGTCAGGGTTAACCTCGACCTCAAGGGCGCCCTCGGACTCCTCGACCTCGCACTTGAGCCTGAAGAGCGCGTCCTTAAGCACGCCAACCTCTAGTCCGGTCGTCTCGGCGAGCCTCTCAGCCGAGAAGTGGAGCTTTACCACGGCTCACACCCTTGCCCTGAACGAGGAGAGGAACTCGTAGTCCTTTGAGTAGAGGTCCCTGACATCGCTCAGGCCGTACTTAGCTAGCGCGAGCCTCTCAACGCCCATGCCCCACGCCCCAACCTGATAGTCGACGCCCGCTATCCTAAGCACCTCGGGCCTGAACAGGCCGGCCCCGAAGACCTCGACAAGGGAGCCGCCTATCTTTGCATACCCCTCTACGCTGGGCTCCGTGAACGGGAAGTACGCCGGCTTGAACCTGACCTCAAGCCCGAGCTTCCTGGAGAACTGCGTCAGGAAGCCGAGGAGGTCCCTGAAGCTGTAGCCGTGCCAGCCCATTATGCCGTCAAGCTGGTGAAAGTCCGACAGGTGCGTTGCGTCGACGGGGTCCGCCCTGAATACCTTGTCAACGGTGAAGAACCTTATGGGGGGCTTTGGCCTCTGGCTTAGGACCCTTATTGAGACTGAGGTGGTCTGGCTCCTCAGTATGAGCCTGGCGGCCACGTCCTGGCTCCACACGTACCCCCAGCCCCCTTCATGCACGTCCTTGACTACCTTGACCAGGTCAGCGTAGGGGGTGAGGTCTGCTGGAGGGAGGTCAGGCCACAGGGTGTCTTGTATCTCCCTGGCTGGGTGGTCCTGGGGCTGAAAGAGGGCGTCAAAGTTGAACAGCTCAAGCTCAACGAGGGGTCCCTCCACCTCAACAAAGCCTAACTCAACCATTACGTCCTTGAGCTCCTCTATGAACTCGGCAAGCGGGTGCTTGCGGGCAGGGAGGATCCTGGGCGGCTCAACGCTTACGTCGTAGGGCCTGACCTGGGCCTGCCTCCAGTCCCCCCTCACCAGGACTTCATGGGTCAGCCTTGATATGGTTGGGGTGGACTCCCTAACCGCCCTCAGCCCCTCCTCAGTGAGGACAACTTTTACGGCCTTCCTTCTCGAGGCCTTAACGAGCCCCCTTGATACCAGTACTCGCAGCGTGTCAGGGTCCGGCCTGCCGCCTTCAGAGACGGCGGCTAAAGCGCCCCTTAGCCTTTGCGCGTCCTCCCTAAGGCCCTCATAGCTCAGGAGCCTGACCTGGCCGGACTCGACCTTAACGGCGTTTGCTTTGATGCCAAGACCCAGGGCAACCGAGAAGGCCTGGCCTAGCTCCTCCTTCAGCGACTCGGCCGGTGCAACCCCGCCTGACCTGAGCAGGGCCTCAACAAGCCTCTCCTCGGGTAGGCCGTTGGCGAGCGCGTCCCGCCCCTTGTCAGTTAGGCTGAGTTCCTCAACGTTCTCCGCTATTATGCGCACGAGGCCCTTTGACTCGAGGAGCCTGGCGAGGCTGGAGACCGTGCTCTTGGGAAGCCCTATTTTGGCCTCTGACGAGTCCAGGTCTAGCTCACCGCGCTCAAGGGAAGATAAGGCCCTGAGCAGCCTGAGCTCCGAGAGGCTCAGCTGCCCCTGCTTGTCACCCATTGAGCATTCGCATCGTTTGCCACTAGCTAGGCTTAAAAAGAGCTCATCAGGCCCTTCACGCACCTCACCTTATAAGCATTGAAGGGCTTAGCGAGCCCGACGGTGAAGGGCGGCCGTTGAGGGCCGTGTTGAGGCTCGTCAAGCAGGCCGTTGTTGAGGACGGGACTAGGGTGGTGGAGCCGTCGAGGGGGTTTCTGCTAGTACCGAAGGTCAGCGAGTTCAAGGTAAGGCTATACGAGGCGAGGCTGGAATACCTCCTGGTGCAGCCCGAGGGCTATAGTGACGTCTTCCCGTTCAAGGGCCGCCTTAGGATCGCCCCAGGTCCCTGGAACGCTTACTGTCAGTGGCACGACGGACCGCTCGACGAGGCCGACGATCCGACCAAGAGGCTTTACTGCACGGTTCAGGCGGACGGGTTCTGCTCAAAGCACAGGAGGTCGAAAAGGGCGGTCTATACGATGTGCCTCGATAGTAGGTCATCCATGGCCCTGGAGGCGTGCAGGAAGATTGACGAGAGCGTCCGAGGGGAGTACGTAGTCTATATGCTCGACTTTGGGAGCGATAAGCCCAAGGTCGGCACGACGCGCAAGTTCAGGCTCCTGGAGAGGATAGCCGAGCAGCCGCACCTGCTTGCCACGGTGCTTATTGAGACCGATAGCCTATATGAGGCCAGGAAGGCCGAGCTTGAGCTCTCAAGACAGGGGATCGGCGTCGAGAGCTGGAGGCACAAGTGGGTCCTCGGCCTTGACCTCTACTTCTCGGCCGTGAGGCTGTCAGAGGCCGCTGAGAGGGCATCTAGGCAGCTTGGGGGGAGCTGGGGCGGGGACATGTTCACCGTGACCGCTAACGTCCCCCAGAGGCCACTGACAGCAGAGCCCGCCGCGCTGGAGGGCAAGGAGCTCGAGATCCTCGGGACCTGGGGGGGCTTCCTCGTCGTCCCAGGCCCGAGACAGCCCATCGTCCTGAAGTACTCGCAGCTCCTCCACAAGGACTCCATAATAGTGAGGAGGGAGGAGCTAGGCCTTCACTAGGGTCAGCGTGTCAAGGGCCGCAGTTGCAGCGCTGACCAGGGATGGCTTAAGCCTCTCTGGTTCAGCCCTCTCATGCTTGCCTACCCTATTGCTAACCACTAGCGCGCACGCCGCCCTCAGCCCCCTGAGGTTCGCTAGCGATAGGAGGCCCGCGCACTCCATCTCAACAACATGATACCCAAGGGACCTGAGCCTCTCGGCCGCCTCTGGGTCCTCGGCGTAGAAGGAATCGCTAGAGAAGGCGAGCGAGAGCCTCGGCCTAAGCCCCTGGGATCTAGCCCTGTCCAGCAGGAGCACCGTAAGCTCAGGGTCAGGGGATGGGGTTGGGCACAACCCATGTGGGTAGTAGAGCCCAAGACCTCCGCCCCCACATGTAAGGCCTGCCCCCTTGACGACGATAACGTCGCCTACCCTAAGGTCATCCATGAGTGAGCCGGCGGTCCCTACCCTGATGAAGGTCCTCGCTCCAGCCTGCCTGAGCTCCTCAACTACTATGAGGGCGCTTGGGCCGCCTATCCCGTGGGAAGCGATCCCAACCTGCACCCCTTTGAACACACCACTGTAGACCATGAAGCCCCTAGACCTAGATAACAGCATGGAGCCTGACAGAAGCTCCTGGGCGAACATGGTGGCCCTGTCGGGGTCCCCGGTTATCAGGAAGCGCTCAGGTACCGTGCCCGCCTCTATGTGGTAAGGCATGGTCCCTCACATCCTAGCAAGCACGGGTACCCCGAGCGTCTCCATGCCGAGCCTCAGGGCTTCCTTAACCACGTGGGTCATCACGGCCTTCAGCTCCCTGGCCCCAACGTTGGGCTCGTGAATAACGCTGTCGACCTCGTACCAGGTGTTGAACTCGTCGGCAAGGGCCACTAGGTGTCCAACGAGGTCCTCAGGCGCTAGGTCGTCGGCGGCCTTGGCTATGACGAGGGGGGTCTTTAGGGCCTTGATTAGCAGCCTCCTCCTGCTATCGTTCATGGCCGAGGGGTCTGCCCTGTCCAGGTCCAGCGGGCCGTGCTTCTCAAGTATGTTGTTGGCCCTGACGAATGTGTACTGAAGGTATGGGCCGCTGCTCTCCTTCAGGTTCAGCGCCTTCTCGACGTTGAACACTAGGGGCTTAGAGGCTCTGGCCTGCACCATCGTGAACCTAACAGCCCCGACGGCTATGGCCTCAGCAACCCTATCGGCCCACGAAGCGTCTGCCCCGGGGTTCCTGGCCTTTACCTCCTCGAAGGCCCTCGCCTTAACGTAGTCCAGGACCTCATCTAGCGTCACGTACTCACCCCTCCTTCCGTGCATGCTCCCTGTCGGCAGCCTCACTACCTCATAGTCGTAATGTATCATGTTCAGGGCCTCCTTCCTGTAGCCGAGGCCCAGTAGGGCAAGCCTCAGCTGAAGCTGGGGGAGCCTCTGGTCAACGCCTATTACGTTTATTACAATGTCCGCCTTTGAGGTCTCAAACTTGTAGATGCTGTAGGCCATGTCCCTGGTCGTGTATAGCGTGGACCCGTCGCTCCGGAGCAGTATGAGGGGCGGGATCTCAAGTCCTTTGGGAATCTGGATCTTGGCCGCGGCCTCCTTATCGGAGGCTAGCACGTTAGCTATGACGGCCGGGACATCTATGGCGTCTGCGTCCTTGTGCCTCGTGAAGAACCTGCTCGTCCTGGCCTGCTCTACCAGTCTCCTGACGGCGCCGCTCCACACCATGTCGCTTTCCCAGTCCCAGAAGTCAAAGTGGACGCCGATCCTGTCTAAGGTCTGCCTGAAGCCTTCAAGGACGACCTCGACGAGCTCCCTTATCAGGCCTTTTTCCGGATCAAGGCCCTGCTCATATCTCACGTTGATCGAGGCGACCTCGGCTTCAGGGTCCTTCAGAGAAAGTATAGCGTCGTAGAGCCTATCGAAGAGGCCTCCTGGGTCTTGCTGCCTCAGCCGGGAAAGCGTGGCGGCCAGCTTCCCAGCCTCCTCTGCGTTATTTGACGCCCTGGCCTTAACCGCGTCAATAGCGGTGTTGGTGACGGCGTAGACCCAGCCGACGAGCCTGTCAGGCTTGAGCCTCAGCCTTTCGACGAGCGACCTGGGCCTCTCCCCTATCAGCTTAAAGCCAAGGGCTGCGATTGCGACCTGCCTCCCCATGTCGTCTATATAGAACCTCCTGTGGACACTATGACCTCGGGCTGCAAGGAGCCTGGAGAGCGCGTCCCCGATGCACGCGTTCCTCGCGTGGCCTACGTGGAGGGGGTGAATTGGGTTAGCGCTAGTGTGCTCGACCACTATAGTCTTGGCCTGAGCGGAGCGAGGGACCTCAAGGGTCCCATGCGATTTCATCCATGATAGGGTTGCCTCGGCGAGCTGTACCCCTGCGAGCCTCACGTTCACGAAGCCGCTTGCCTCCCTTAACTCCACGTAGTTTAGCCCCTCTTGCGCCCTCAGCGACCCCTCCAGCCTCTCAACGAGGGATCGAGGGTTCTTCGTGTACCTTATTGCGGGGAAAGCGGCGTCCCCGTACTCCTCCTTGACGGGCTCCATGAGGTGCCAGAAGGTCAAGGTCTCGTCAACGTTAAGCGAATCAGATATGGCCTTGGCGAGGGTCTGGTACGCCTTAGTTACCGGGTCCAAGGCTCTGCCTAAGTACCAAAGGTTGCTTAGGATTAAAATCGCTGAAACCCTACTCTAACACGTTGAGCTCCCTTAGCCAGGAGCCCGGCTCGAACACCTCGCCCTCGTCAGGCTTCAGCTCCTCGTCAAGCCTGAGGCACACGTCCCTGTATGGGCACCTGTTGCAGCGGGGCCCTCTCTTGGCGGCGGGTACTATGCCGTGTCTCTTCACTAGTATCAGGTCGTCAATAGCCATCAACAGCGTCGACGTTATCCTTTCGTCCATCTTAAAGACCCTTGTGACGGTGGGGTACCTCAGCTCGAGCGAGACCTCTGACAGGCCCTTCCCCCTAAGCAGGATGAAGCCGTAGGCGGACGCCTGAAGCACGTCGCTTGCCCAGGCCCCCCTCCTCGGGGGCCTGCTGCTTTTCCTCTCTATAACCTTTGCGACGTCTCTCTCTATCACAAGGGCGTCAGCCCTCCCCCTAAGCATGACGTCTTTACCTACCTCAAGGCTGACCGGCTCCTCCCTTGAGAGCCCCCTTAGCCTATCACTCACGAAGAACGTCGCGTGAAACAGCCTGCCGAGAAGGAGCCTGAGCCTCTCCCTGAGGCCCCTCGGCCTCCCTAAGTGTAGCTCAAAGAAGGCCATCCGCGGGCAGTAGGCGTAGGTGTGGATCTCGCTGGGGAAAATTGTTAACCTTTCTCCTCCCTTTTCGTTATCCCTATCTTCAGCCGTTTCTCGTCGACCTCCCAGTTCTCCACGTATGTCCCGGCTGGGGGCTCCGCATAGGCCAGGCCCAGCGCCCTTGTCTCACTCTTAACGTAATACTCTTTAGACTTTATAGCCTGGACCAGCTCGTCGTCCCCTATGACCCATACGTCGATGTAGGCGTCAATTGGCAGGGAGAGCCTCTTCCTCATGAACTGGATCCTGCGAACGACCTCCCTCGCTATCCCCTCTGTCTGCTCCTCCTCGCTGACCCTCTTGTCTAGGGCCACAAGGCCGTACTTCGTCTCAATAACCTCGAGCCACTCCGGGTAAGTTGCGACGATCTTCACGTGCCTGGGCTCAACCCGTACAGGGCGTCCATCCACAACCACCTCATATACGCCCTTGCTTAGGAGCTCCCTTGCTGCCTCCTCCTGCTTCTCGGTAAGCGCCTTAACTATGGCCTGGGCGAGCCTCTTGAAGTCGGGTCCAAGGGTGCCGTAGTTG
The DNA here is from genome assembly GCA_964342635.1 of uncultured Desulfurococcales archaeon. GTDB lineage: Archaea > Thermoproteota > Thermoprotei_A > Sulfolobales > Acidilobaceae > Acidilobus. Next base: position 21,519 of record CAYFFY010000001.1, on the reverse strand, counting down.
GGCTCTACCCTGTAGACCCTCAAGTTCTCAAGGAACTCGGCCTGGGCGAACTTGACCTCCTTCACGTTGGCTGCGGTAATCAGCGCGTTGACAAGTCTCTGCACGGCCCTGCCAACCTCGTCGGTAAGCGGTACAACGTATAGCGTTCTGAGGGGCCTCCTCAGCTTTATCCCAGCCCTAGCCCTGGCGGAGACGGCAGCCTCGACAATACTGCGTATAACGTCCATCTGTCTCTCGAGCTCTGGGTCTACCAGGCCCTCATCGGGCTCAGACATGTCAAGGAGGTGGACGCTCTCGGGGGCGCCGGCCTCTGCGGGCCTGATGAGGCCCTGGTACAGGTACTCTGCCAGGAAAGGCATCAGCGGTGCCGCCATGGCGAGCCACCTCCTGAGGGCGTAGTAGAGGGTGAAGTAAGCGGCCCTCTTGCTTGGGGTGTCCTCCTCCTGCCAGACCCTGCGCCTTATCAGCCTGACGTACCACCTGCTTATGTCCTCAACTATAAGGTCCCTCACGACCTTCGCGGCCTCGTGAACCTCGAGCCTCTCAAAGGCCTTACGGTAGTCCCTGTGCGCGCTGTTGACCCTCGACAGGAGCCACAGGTCCTCCGGCTCGAGGAAGTCCCTTATAGACTCCAGTTTAACGGCCTCAGGGTCAAAGCCGTCAAGGCTCATGTAGAGGCCTGCAAACGTGAAGACATTCCTCATTATCGTGAAGTCCCTGGCAGTCTGCTCCAGGTTACGCCACGAGAACCTGAGGTCCTCCCAGGTGGTGTTCCTTAACACGTAGAGCCTTACGACGTCCCTTGGGTACTTGGCTATGACGTCCTCAAAGGCAACGTAGTTCCCTAGCGACTTGTGCATCTCCCTACCCTGCTCGTCGAGCACGAAGCCGTGAATCAGGACCCTGCGATATGGGGTCCTCCCAAACCCTATGACACCGGCTCTGAGGAGGCTGAAGAACCAGCCCCTTAGCTGGTCATGGCCCTCCACTATGAAGTCAACGGGCATGAGCTCGTCGAACTTCTTCTTGTCGGCCGGGTACCCTAGGCTGGCGTAGAAGGCTATGCCGCTGTCGAACCATACGTCGGCGACGTCCTGCACCCTTCTCATTACTCCTCCGCATTTAGGGCACCTCAGCTTGACCTCGTCGACCCACGGTCTGTGAAGGGACCGAGGCCTGTCGCCGCCCAGCCTCTCTACATCGTCAACGCTCCCGGCTACCTCAACGTGGCCGCATGACTCACACACCCATATTGGCAACGGTATACCCCAGTACCTCTGCCTGCTTATGACCCAGTCTCTAACGTTGTTTACCATGGAGAGTATGCGCGACTTGGCCCACGAGGGTACCCACTCGGCTGACTCAACCTCGCGGGCCAGCACATCCTTTAGCCTGCTGACCGCTATGAACCACTGGTCCGTCACCCTGAGCACGAGCGGCGTCTTGCACCTCCAGCAGACGGGGTACTTGTGGACGACCTTCCCGGCGTGCAGCAGGGCCCCCCTCTCCGCCAGGTCCTTAACTATGGCATCGTTTGCCTCAGACCTGAAGTAAAGGCCTTCGTACTTACCTGCCTGGTCCGTCATCCTGCCATGGTTATCGACGAGGCTGACGGGCGGCACGCCGAGCCTGGAGCCTACCTCGAAGTCGACGTCTCCATGGCCGGGTGCGGCGTGCACGAGCCCCGTGCCCTCAGCGGCGCTTACGGCCTCCGGCGCCATAACGACCCTGTGAAAGCCCTTCAGTATCGACTGGGCCGGCACCAGGTCCTCGAGCGGGTGCTCGTACCCCAGGCCCTCAAGTTCTTTCCCCTTGACGAGTGAAACGACCCTGTACTCCCTCACGCCAACCTCCTCCATGACCTGGGCGACCCTATCCTTGGCTATGACGTACCTCTCTCCATTGGCCTCAACGTATGCGTACTCAAGGTCGGGGTGGGCCATCACGAAGGCGTTCGCTGGCAGGGTCCACGGGGTTGTAGTCCAAATCACAAGGTACGTGTCCTTACTGTTCCTAACCCTGAACTTGACGTATATAGAGGGATCCTCTAGGTCAACGTACTCGGAGACCTCGTAGTCGGCGAGCGTGGTCTCGCAGCGCGGGCACCAGTGGAGGACCCTCCCGCTCCTGTACAGCAGGCCCTGCTCGTGAGCCTTCTTGATTAGGTACCAGCCGGACTCTATGTAGCGGTCGTCATACGTTACGTACGGGTTCTCCCAGTCCATGAACACGCCCAGCTGCTTGAAGTTCTCGGTCATGCCCTTGATGTTCTGGTCCACAAGCCTGAGGCAGGCGTTTATGAAGTTGGCTATGCCAACCCTTTCCTCGATGTCCTTCTTGTTCTTGACCCCCAGCTGCTTCTCAACGAGTATCTCAATGGGGAGCCCATGGGTGTCATAGCCGGGCTTGTCCCAGACGTTGTAGCCTGACATCCTGTAGTACCTGAGGAGGGCGTCCTTCAGCACCTTGTTCCACGCGGTGCCTATGTGTATCGTGGAGGCGCTGGCGTAAGGGGGACCGTCGAGGAAGTAGATCTTCCTAGTGCTCTGCCTGGACTTAGCCTTGACCTTCTCGTAAACGTCGTTGGAGTCCCAGTACCTTATGATGTTGTCCTCAAGCTCTCTAAGGTCCTTATTGGAGTCGCTGGCTAGCAGGTCCGAAACCTTCAAGTAACGTCACCTCAAGGTGTCGATCCTGTCAACCTTGACGTACTGCGACCTGACAACCTCAGAGACGAAGGCCTTTATCTCCTCGCTCAGGCCGTCCTTGTCAAGAGGAAGTTCCACAAACCTGAACTCAGGGACCACGACCGACTTCTCATCCCTCGGCATGACGCCGTACTTTGACTTGAGGAGCTCAATAACCTTCGCGTGAACGTCATCATCATAGGTTGTGTAATATATCCTGTAGAGCTTCTTGTGGATGCCCTTGGCTTCTGCACTGGAGTCCACGTGCTTCCGCCGGGGCCTATTATCTGAAAACCCCTTTTCTGCTTTATCTTGGGTTTATGCTAGGGGGCCGACGGGCCTGGCCAGGTATATGTTGTCCTCATCCCTTATTATGAGGCCCCTGACCAGGAAGCCTGCAGGGACGTCGCCCCTCACACCGATTAGGGAGAAAGACCTAAGGCAGCTAGTGTCAGAGGCCAGAAGCTCGCCGCGCAGCCAGCCCTCGCCTGCCACGCTCAGGCTCATCTCATCGCCTCTGCGGTATGGCCTCTCGATCCTTGGGGCCCTCCTGATGCCTATCTCCTCGGGCCTGAGGAGCAGCCTGTAGCCGGTCTCGGCCTCCAGCCCCCTTAGGAACGAGTAGAAGCGATCCCATGTCCACGGCCTAACACCCCGAGGCCTCCTGCCGAATCTGTGGACCTCATACTTTTGTACCAGGACGCCACTGGGCCACCCTGACCTCCTGCCCAGACCGTGGTGCCTGGCCCACGCTATGAGCCTCTTCATCTGGTCCTCATTGAGGCCAGGGACGACGACAGGTGTGAGCACGAAGTCTATACTCGTTTCCTGAAGGGCCCTCTCGACAACTGATAGTACCCTTGATACGTCGTACCATTCCGCGTTAACGAGCCTCCTTGCAAGGGTAGGCTCGAAGGCGTCTATGCTTAGGTTTACCCTGTCAAGTCCGGCCCTGTCAAGGGCCTTGAGGAGGGGTAGGGACAGGCTCCCCCCGTGCGTCTCAATAGCAACCCTCTCGATTCCATTGATAGACTTAAGCTTCCTGACCAGCTCGACTATTCGTGGGTTGGTCAGCGGCTCACCGACCCCGTCGATCAGCGCCTCGACGTTCCCTCCCTTAACCCTTGCCACCTCGTCAACCCACTCCACAAGCCAATCAACGTCATCAACTAAGTACTCAGCCCTCCTGTGTCGTGAGGACGGGCCAGCGTCAACGCTGCAGAACACGCAGTCGTGAAAGCACAGCGTTGACGGCCTGACTTGAACTACGTTCGTTCCCCTCTCTATGACGCCAAAGGCTATGTGACCCATCAGGGGGAAGGGTCTGCCTATCCTTAGGACCCTCCTGCCCATTACCAGGGGGCCCTTCCTAACTCCTCTCGTGCAGTCCTCCAAGGCTCACACCGAGCCTGACGACCTTGGCGGCGTCAGCATACCTTGGCCTTGAGACACCGAGGCCTGCAAGGAGCTCGCACATCTTACAGAGCCTCTTACCTTGCGGTACTGGCTCGCCGCAGACCTCGCACCTGCCGAGGCCTCGGACGGGGCTCGTGGTCAGGGCCTTGGGCAGGAGGAGATCGTCAAGTGACTCAAGGAACCTGAGCAGGGAACCGGGGTGCTCGGCCTCATAGGAGTAGAGGGCCCTCCTAACCCTTGCCCTAAGCGTAGGGAGCTGATATATGTAAGGGCACTCGGTCTCCTGTATGTGATATCCCCTGAGCCTAACGAAGGCAGCGGTCTCCCACTCGTAGATTTTCCTGAGGGGCTTGACCCTCCTGACCAGCAGGGGGTCCTCGACAACCCTCGCGGCCGGGTGCTGCCTGAGCAGGCTCTCAAGATCGCCTCTTAGGAGGCTAATGACAGCCGTCTGAGACTCGTCGTCGAGATTGTGGGCGGTCACAAGCTTGTCAGCGCCTAGCTCCCTGGCAAACCAGTTCATTATCCTACGCCTCGCCAGCCCGCAATAGGTGCATGCGGAGATGCCGGTTCCTCTACGGCTCGCCTCAGAGACCATCTCGTCAATGCTCATACCAGTGTAGTCCTTGACGCTCGTGACAATTACGTCAACGCCCATCTGTTTGGCCGTCTGCACCAGGAACTTGGCGTCCTCTTCCTTGTTGTAGCCCATAATGCCCTCGACTATGTTTAGGCCGATGATCTTGCTTGGCCTATGTATTCTGACCATCGACTCGAGCAGCACGTATCCGTCCTTGCCGCCACTTAGGGCTAGGAGCAGCGTGTCCCCAGGGGCTATCATCGACCACCTCTCGACCTCGGCCTTTACCCTTGAGATTACGTCCTCAACGAAGCAGTCTAGACACAGCGCCCTACCGGTGTGCGGCTGAAACATCACGGCAGGCCTGACGCCGCACCTGTCACAGGTCCTGGTCAAGCCTTTGGGTCGTTAGACATCTCACATCGCTAGCGCTTATTAATTTAAGCGCATGATGTCAACGCTTGGCAAGGCATTGGAACAGCAAAGGCCTGAGGCAGCTGTGCTAGTGCTTGTAGCTGGGACGGCGCAACACGTACTTCTTGAGAGGAAGTCCTGCGCTGGGTCCCGCAGGTTCACGTGCGACGTGGCGTTCCCAGGGGGGCGCATAGCCCCCGGTGAGACGCCTACAGAGACCGCGCTCAGGGAGGCCTGGGAGGAGGCCTGGGTGCCGCCCAGGGCAGTTCACGTGATTGGCAGCCTGGGCCTGTTTCACACCGTCTCCCGGCCAGTCATCTATACCGAGGCGGTCCTCGGCCTGCTGAGAGGGCCCGTCGACCCCAGGCCGGTAGACCCCGAAGTTGACGCGGTCTTCTGGGTCAAGATTGACAGGTTACGGAGGCCGACGAGCGTCACGCACCCCATAAGGGGTCAAGTGGAGGGAATCGTGCTAGGTCCTAAGCTTGTGCTTTGGGGCCTATCACTGAGGATTGCTAAGAGGCTCATAGAGTTCCTTGGCGCTAGGGGAACTTTACCCTGAGCAGCATCGCGACAGACTTATATTTGTTGTCAAGCCCCGTGGACCTGAGCTCGTCAGCCCGCCCCGCGAGGACGTTGTTCCTCAGGTCTATAAAGGCCTCTTGGACCTCGTCCAGGAGGTCAATAGGCAGGCCGACCCCCAGGTATGCCCTGAGTAGCGACTCCATGTCATCCAGGGCCTGCTGATCCGTTGGCCTCTCCCTAAGCGAGCCCAGCGTCTCGAGCAAGGCGGCCTTAAAGTGCATAGACACCTCGGCCCCTACGCGAACCCCTGAGGACGAGGCCCACTTTGCGAGCTCGAGTACGAGGGCCGAGTTGAGGGGCTTCGTGGTCAGAGACTGCATGAGGGACTTCTCTATGAAGTACTCAAGCAGGTGCTCGAAGACCCTGGGGTAGTTCAGCCCGAGGCCCCTGATGTAATACATCAGCGGCGCGTAGCTCTCGTAGAGGGAGTCGAACTGCCTTGTCAGGTCAGTTATCGCGCCCTCCGCCACGTGCCAGATTACGTTCTTCTGCTCGTCCTTAAGGGTGCCCCTGACGTCTATGATGTTCCCGTCAAGTTTCTTGCCGAGGTAGTCGACGAGGTCCGGTATCATGCCGTTAGAGAACATGGAAGACACGGCATTCTCTAGCTCCTCGTAGTCCTTCGTCGACCTGACAGCGCCCGCAGCGCCGTATATGTTGTACCAGCCGTAGTAGACCGCCGCGAACATGACCCTGTAGTGGCTCCACGTGACCTTTGATATCATAGTTGCCAGGCCTGAGACGGCCCTGAACCTTCCAAGTCTAAGTGGAAGCACGCTCTCAAGTACGACCCTATATGAGTAGAAGTCGAACTCCTGCGGCATCGATTCGAAGAGGAGCCTCATAGCAAGCATAGCGGCGAGCCTCTCAGGGCTTATCGAGGAGGTGACGGCATGTCTCAGGTATAGGTCCCTCCCAGTGCCTTCCTGCGGCACGTTTGACTTGGCCCTCGAGAGCACGTCGAGCAGCTTAGGCTCGATGTCAGGGCCGCCTATAGACCTCAGGAGCTCGACTGCCCTCCTTGCGTGCTGAAGGGCCTGTACGGGCTCAGGCCTCGCTATGTCCTCGAAGAACCAGGCATCGCTTGACTGGGCCAGCATGGAGTGCCGGATCAGCTCGAGAAGCCTGAGGGCAGTGTTCCTGGAGGTCTCGCTATCCGCTATTATAAGGTGCTTCTGGAGGTAATCGCTTGTGACCTCGGGCGTGCGGGAAAATACGACGTCAGCGTAGTCAAGAAGCGCCCTCACCGGGTCGTCAAATAACGTCTTACCTATGTTGTAGAGGGCCTTTAGGGACTCGTCGGCTAAGAGGTCAATGGCCTCCCTAAGGGGGGCCCTCCACTCCTGGGTCCATCCCGGCCTAAGCTCAGACCCGCATCCGCAGTTGCTTCGCCACCTTTCAACCCCGTGAGGGCAGCTCCAGGAAGTGTTCTCAGTGATCTCAATCGTTGTCGAGGGTGGCGCTATCGAGAGGTCAAACTCGGCCAGGTTTGTGACTCGTAATCCGTACGACTCGGCCAGCCTGAAGGCGCGAGCCAGCTCGACCTCCCCCCTCCTCTTATGGTGGCCAAAGGTCTCGCCGTCGACAGCTATTGACACTAGCTGTGGGGAGGCCCTGTCGTCGTAGGCCTCAAGCGTCCTCCTTATCAGGAGCTCGCCGCTCTTCAGCAGGTCACCGAAGGCAATGAGCCCAGAGAGCCACTTATTATAGACGACCACGTCGATATCCTCGCCGTCAGGCAGGACGGCCTTATAGGTGATCCTTGTGTCGGCGCTCTGCTCGCTCAGCGGCATCTTAGTCCCGTCCGGACCCACAACTCCCTTAATTTGATGAGGCCCCAGTACGACGAACTTCAGCCCGAAGTCCTTGAGGATCTTGAGGGTCTCATTGTCGACCGCGGCCTCTGGAAGCCAGAAGCCCTCAGGCTCCCTCTCGAACGTCTTCTCGAAGAACCTGATCCCCCACCATATGGAGGCCCTCCTGTACTCAGGCCTTGATAGCGGCATTATGATGTGAGAGTAGGGCTGCGCAATCGCGTTCCCGTGGCCTGACCGCTTTACGACGCTCTCCTTATCGGCCGCCACTATGGCTTCGACGAGCCTCGGATAACGTTTAGATAGGTACTGAAGAAGCAGAGGGCCAAAGCTGAAGCTCAGGTTAAAGTAGTTGTTGACAATGTCCTCAACGAACCCCTCTTCATCCTCGAGCCTGGCCCTGGCGTTGGCTATGTAGCTTTCATGGGCCACCAGGTCGTTCCAGTCGTGGAACGGCCTAGTGGTCGGGTCCAGGTCAACCTCCTCGGTCCAGGGGTTGAAGCGGGGAGGCTGGTAAAAGTGACCGAAGACGGCAAAGTACTTCCCGCCGACGCTGGTCAAGCCTGCCCTAGAGCCGTTGATGAAGCGGGGCTTTAAGCGTAGAACCTATTTTGAGAGGTAAGAGAAAGTGCTTGGAACCCTCACCTTAGCACTAGCTGCCTACCCATCGACCTGAGCCTCTCAACCCTGTAGCTGGGCGTCACGCTCCTGGGGTGGTTAGCCTTCACGTTGTCAACCCTCTGCGAGGCCGTATTTAGGGGCATCCCCTTTAGGGCGGCGGGGTCCTTACGTGCTAGCTCCTCAACCTCCTTTAACCTGTTAACGTACAGGTCAATGTTCTCCCTAGTCTCCGACTCTGTGAACTCGAACATCAGCGCTTCCTTAACGATAAGCGGGAAGTACATGGTCGGCGCGTAGAGCCCTGCATCGAGGAGCGCCTTACTTACGTCCTCGGCTGTGACGCCGGTCGCCTGCGTAAGGGGCTCCGCGCTCAGGACAGCCTCATGCTTTCTCGGTCTCCCCGAACCGAAGGGGAGCGAGTAGCCTGAGGCCCCTCTTAACACCCTCGCAACGAAGTAGTTCGTGTTTATCACGCTTACCTCGCCGGCCTCCCTTAGGCCCTGAGGTCCAAGCGACAGTATGTATACGTAGGCCCAGATCAGCTGGGGCAGGTTGCCGAGGAAGTGCCCAAGGGACCCCTTGCTCGCTACGCCGCTGGGCCTGACCCTGTATATCCCGGACTCCCTGTCATAATAGACGATCGGGCCAGGCAGCAAGTCAGCCAGCCTGACGCCGTCTTTGACCTCCCGGTCCTTAACGCAAACCGGCCCAGCCCCTGGACCGCCGCCGCCGTGAGGCGTGGAGAAGGTCTTGTGCAAGTTGAGGTGGGCTATATCGAACCCCATGTCGCCGGGCCTAGCCCTTCCAAGTATTCCGTTCAGGTTAGCGCCGTCGTAGTACAGCAGGCCGTCGACTGAGTGAACGTCTTTAGCTATGTTGAGGACCCTCTCCTCAAAGAGGCCGAGGGTTGAGGGATTGGTCAACATGAGCCCGGCGGTCTGAGGTCCAAGGGCGGCCCTGAAGGCCTCATAGTCCATGTTGCCGTCTTCCGCGGTCGGTATCTCAACAACCTTGAAGCCTGCCATGGCCGCGCTGGCCGGGTTCGTTCCGTGGGCCGAGTCGGGGACGATGATCTCGGTCTTAGTTGAGGACTGGCCCTTAAGGTCGTGATACCTTCTAATTATCAGGGCGCCGGCCAGTTCCCCTTGGGCCCCTGCGGTGATACCAAGGGAGCACAAGTCCATGCCCGTTATGGCGGCAAGCCACGTCTGTAGCTCGTAGAGGGCCTCGAGTACGCCCTGGTAGTACTCCTCGGGCTCCAGGGGGTGAAGCATTGACAGGCCTTCGTCGAATGCGTACCTAAGGGCGACCTTAGGGTTGTACTTCATGGTACAGCTGCCCAGGGGCACGGGCCCGTTGTCAACCCCGTATGCCATCTCAGAGAGCCTAGTAAAGTGCCTGACCACCTCAACCTCGCTGACCTCAGGAAGCAGGGGCCCCTCTCCCCTCGCGATCTGCATGGATATGCTGAGGGGGCCCACCTCGGCCTTCAACTCTGTCGGCGTGTCGCTAATTGTGGCCCCCCTCCTCCCCTGGCTAAGCTCGTAGATGAGCGGCTCATCCCATCGGGCCTGCCTGAAGTTCAACTAGCCGTCACCTCCCTGAGGACGGATATCAGGGAATCTATGTCATCTTTTGTGTGAACCTCCGTGAAGCTGAGCAGGCCCCACTCCCTTGGGGCCCAGGGGACGTACTTGCTGAGCGGCAGCCCAGCCATGTAGCCCGCGTTGAGGGCGCTCCTCCAGGCCACCTCATAGTCCATCGGTGCCGAGATCACTAAGTCGCCGAAGAACTCCCCCTTTAGCGCAGGGGACGTAAAGCCGCTTAGGCCTGAGAGCCTCTCAGCGGCATAGTGCGCCCTGTACCAGATGGACTCCGCTAGCTCCCTTATACCGCGCCTTCCCAACAACGACAGGTACACGGCCGCCGCTATTGCGTTGAGCGCCGCGTTGGTCGTTATGTTACTGGTGGCCTTTGACCTCCTTATGTGCTGTTCCCTTGTCTGAAGGATCATGGTAAAGGACCTACGACCAGAGCTGTCGGTCGTCATACCTATCAGCCTGCCAGGCATCTGCTTCACGAGCTCGCCATCCCACTTCACTGCGAATATCCCGAGCGTGGAGCCGCCCAGGTTGAGGCCAAGCCCCAGTGGCTGTCCATCCCCTATGGCAACGTCAGCTCCTAGCTCTCCCGGCGGCTTGTAGAGCCCCATGGCGATGGGGTTAACACCAACTATGTAGAGGGCCCTCAAGTCATGGGCTATCTCCCCAATGGCAGCGGCGTTCACGTCGACGACGCCAGTAAAGGTATAGGGGAACTCAAGGTAGACTGCTGACGCCTTACCGCTAAGCTTGGCCTTAAGGTCCTCGAGATCAACGTAGCCAGTTTCAAGGCTAACAGAGTACGTGTCTATCGTTATCCCCTGGGACCAGGTATAGGCCTCTAGTGTCCTCAGGTGGAAGGGGTTGATGACGGACGGCACGAGGACCCTCTTAACGCCCTTGACCCTTACGGCCATCAGGGCAGCCTCACCAAGGGAGCTGCCCCAGTCGTACATGCTAGCGTTGACGACATCCATAGCTAGCAGGTCAGCCATAAGGCTCTGGTACTCAAAGAGGGCCTGGAGGAGTCCTTGGCTTATCTCAGGCTGATAAGGGGTGTAAGAGGTCAGGAACTCCCCCCTCTCCACGATCTTCTTGATGACCGGAGGCACATAATGAGGCCACACCCCGCCACCTGCAAATGGAGGCGCCCTCAGCCGTCTGACCCTTGACAGCTTCCCCTCGAGGATCCTTGAGACCTCTACCTCGCTTAGGGGCCTGCCCGCACCTATGGAGAGCGAGTTCCAGCGATCCTCGTTCATTAGGATGGAGGACGGGACGTCCTTGAAGAGCTCGTCAGGCCCTTCGACGCCGATGACCTTGAGCATCTCGGACTTAACGGGAGGGGTGCTGTTAGGTATCCACGGGTGCTCCACCTACGTTCCCGCTGCAGACGTGAGTGGGGGGTATTATTTCCCTCAATGATGCAGAGGTTTATTGCGATCATGGGGTAGGCACTTCGAGCCTGCGCACCCTCCTCGCTCCAAGCCTCTGCATTATGTACGTGACGGCAAGCAAGGCGACTATGACACTAACGGCCGCTACTGTGTAGGTTCCCGCGCTTCTTGGCCTAGATAGGGCGAGGACCGTCAGGACGTACATAGCTGAGGACCACGTGAGCGGCGAGGTGGTGGGGAGGGGGTTACCGTAGTTGGGGTCAACCGCCTCAGGGAGGAGGCCGTGTTGTGAGTGGACCAAAGTCCAAGATAACAATCGCTCAGCGCCTGTGCTGTTGCCGTTCACGGCGTAATAGTATGCAAGGAAAAGCGTGGTAAGGACCCACGGAGGGTTCGGCCCACTGCTATCATATAGGTAATTATCGTAGTGGTAGGCGTCGCCGTAGAACCTAACCAGGCCCCCTACCATTGGGCTCCAGAGCCCTCTCAAGACCACGCCCACGTCGTTTGAGGCCTCGTTAATGGGCCACAGGCCTTCGCCTAACGCTAAGGGGAGAATCGAGGACGAGCTGACGTAGGGGGCCTCTGGCTGTGGGACTACCAGCCTGCCTGAGGGGGTGAAGAGAACCGAGGGCACCGTTGCAGTGTAGAAAGCTGACCCGTTCCAGAAGTACCTTTGAATGCTCTGGTTAAGCTCGGAGCTAGCCTCCTCAAGCGCCGTGACGTTATAGCCTGCTACGCTTAAGGCCATCTCGGCGTAATACATGCCTACCAGGTTTAGGGCCTCGGTCCAGAAGTGGTAGGCCGTCCTGTACTCCCATACGCTTAGGTCCTGAGGGATCAGGTGTACGCTAGAGGACATAATTGAGGAGGCCTGAAACGTCGCCGTCTCGTTGAGCGCCCTGGCCATATAGTCAAGGAACGTGACGTTCTTTGTGTACTCATAGTACTCGTAGACGCCTATCTCGAAGAGGCCGAGGCTATCGTACTCAGGGATCGCGTAGCTCTCGTCAGGGGCGCCCGTGTAGAAGTTGTACCTCGTGTACCAAGCCTCACCGTACCTGGTAGCCTGGGCCATCCAGGTCCAGAACTTAAGGGCAGAGCGGTAGTGGCCGGCCGCCTGAAGCGCCATGGCGGCAAAAGACGAGTCCCTGGCCCACGTGTATAAGTAGAGCGGGCTCGGCGAGGCGGCAAACGTTCCAAGGTAGGGGTTCTGGTCGTCCTTGAGAACAAGGAGGGACAGGAAGTACTCCTCGGCGAGGCCGGATGAGACCCCTACGGGCTCGCGTGACTCGCTGAGCCACCGGCTCACCCTCTCATAGTTTAGCTCTACGAGCTGATACACGTCAGGAGGGCAGGTGGAGCCGAGCGAGAGGGACACGTAAAAAGGTCCAGGAACGCCCTTGACTAATACCCCACGTTCGAGAGGCAGCAGGCTGGCGTTGGAGCAAAGGAACGCCGTCAGGGTGTAGTTTGACCCCACGACCTCAAGCTCCGCGGTGTGGTTATCGATCAGCCACGCCCTGCCGGTGAGGCCGAGGGTCAGGTTGAATGGAGATGACAGGCGGGCTATAACGAGAAGGTAAGGCGTCTGAGGCGGCATAATAACCTCGACATATCCGTAGGCGCCCTCAGCGACAATAGTGTTGTTAAGCGTGAGATACGCGTCCTCCGAGTATGGCCCATCAAAGGTCAGGTTAAGCGGCAGTATCCCATAGGGTCCGAGGTATATGTTGCTCACGCTTAACGGGAGGTTCCTCAGGCCGTTGAATGTGGCGTTCGTTATGGGAACGCCGGTGTAAACAAGGGCCGAGTCGTTAACCCAGTTGCTCAGCAGGAGGAACGAGGGGCTCCACGCGTCCTCCCCGGACCAGTACGCTCTTGGTGAGGGGGTCATCGCGAGGATGACGACGAGAACTGTAATTAGTGTCAGCCCAAGCCTATACCCCTTCAAGGCCCCTCGCCCGCTAAAGGGCTCTCCCCCTAAATAGCCGAGTTGCCTAGCGCAGTCAAGGTGGCCCCGTTGGGTGAGCTCGTAATAGACGTCATAAAGGCTTTCAAGGACTCGGAGGCCATGTCGCCTGGTGACGTGGCGCAGAAGCTGGGGATTCCAAAGTATAAGGCCCTCTCCTTGGTCTCGTGCCTGAGTGAGATGGGCTTCCTCGAGCCGCTGTACTCAAGGGGGAGCTACAAGATATACAGGCTCAGCGAGCTCGGGGAGGCCTTGTTGCAGGAGGTCGAGGGGGGCAGGGAGCTCCGTGACATAATAGAGGAGGCTCTTGGGAGGGGGGCCACGCATGGTACAGTGAGGCCTGAGGGCGTCAGGGCAGAAAGTCAGGCTTCTCCTTGAGCGTTATTATTGGGATCGATGTCCATCCAGGCCTTGTCCTGTCCCCGACCTCTACCCTCTCCCCGCCCTCGTCAACCTTAATCAACACGTACTTGGCCTTATCGGGCTCGGCCAGGGGCCTGGTCCTGTACAGGTATACAAGGGGTACGCCATAGAACTTAAAGTAGTCCCGGTAGGTGGTCTGCAGGAAGTAGACCTCCTGGTCTCTCTCCTGGTACCTGTAAATCGGCAGCAGGACGGCGAAGGAGAGCATCGCTACGGCGAGCCTCGCCAGGTCTGCCAGCGAGGAGACCTCTAGCACGCGGGCCTTCTGGACCTCCTCCAACAGGTGCACCTAGATAGCCCTCGGCCACCACATTAAGAACTTT
>CAYFFY010000001.1:0-7676 GCA_964342635.1 uncultured Desulfurococcales archaeon | reverse complement strand
GCTAGGCCAAAGGGGGCGGGCTTAGAACCCGCTGGCGCAGGCCTGCGTGGGTTCGAATCCCACCCCCCGCACGCAAACCCGGAAGTCACTTAGGGGATGGGGACGTCTTCTGGGAGAGGCCGCGAGCCTTAGCGACCGCGGTTGACCAGAGCCTGTCACTTATCTTCACGCCGTGCTTCTCTGAGGCCTCCCTCACCCTGGCAAGGAACTCCTCATACGATAGGGACTCCCTCGTCGTACCTAGCTCGACCTCGAAGACCTTCCTGGAGGACGGCTCCACGACCCTTACAATGTCTGAGGGCGAGCCCTTGATGTGGGTCCTGTATACGTCAAGCTGCCTGAGCCCTAGGAGCTCAAGCAACGCCTTATAGGCTGTGTACGCGCCCTTAGCCACTTTCAGTCCTCCACGTAGTTCCGCGCGGGCGTCCTCCCCCATATAAACGCTCTTCAGGCAAAGGTGACGAGCGTGAAGGGCAGGGTTCGGGTCAGCCTCGAGTTCGTCGCCCTTGTGGTCACCTCGCTCGGCAAGAACTACGTGACGCCCAGCGACCTAAGCAACGTGCTGGGCATATCGACAAGGAGCGCCGGGAAGGTGTTGAGGGCGCTCGAGGTTAGGGGATACGTCGTTAGATACTCAAATAGGGCGTACAGGGTCATTGCTAGGGGCGGCCGGCCCGAGGCGACCTCCTGAAGGTCATCCTCCTCCTCTCGTAGTTGGGCTCCCTAAGTACCATACCCTCCCTAACCAGGTCGCCTATTGCTCTCCTTAGGGGCCTCCTGTCGCCGGTCCAGGAGAGGGCCGCTACTATCTCACCGAACGTGAGCCCCTTATCGTCTCTCAGCACGTTCATGATCCTCTCCTTAAGCTCCTGGTCGACCTGGAAGGCCAAGAGGGCGCCCCCGTAGAAAGTAAGGGGGGCCTTAAAGTCTGTTGGCTATCTCAGTGCTTCAGCTCCGAGTTGACCTCCTTTATTACGTCAGCGATTATGTTGAGCGCCTTGAGCAGGTGCTCCTCCTCAATAACGAGCGGCGGGGCTATCCTTATCGTTGAGAGGCCGGAGCCGATAACGACCACGCCGCGCTTGAAAGACTTCTCTATGACCTGGGCCAGCTCCCTCGTGGCTGGCTCCTTGGTCCTCCTGTTCCTGACGAGCTCAACGCCGATCATTAGGCCCTTGCCCCTAACGTCGCCGATAATCTCATACTTTTCCTTAAGCTCGCTGAAGAACCTTATGGCGTCCTCACCCAGCCTTGACGCCCTCTCGAGGAGGCGCTCCTCCTTTATTACGTCTATGACGGCGCTCATGGCGGCGACAGACAGCGGGTTGCCGCCAAATGTGTTGGCGTGGCTGCCCTTCGTGAGCGTCCCAGCAACATCACCCCTTACGACGACGGCCCCCAGCGGCAGGCCTCCCCCTACAGCCTTAGCAAGAGCCATTATGTCAGGCTTAACGTTCCAGTGCTCTATGGCGAACCACCTGCCGGTCCTGCCCATGCCGGCCTGAACCTCGTCATCTATGAGGAGGATGCCGTTCTTGTCGCACAGCCTCCTGAGCCCCGGTAGGAAGTTGTCAGGAGGGACTACGTAGCCTCCCTCGCCCTGTATGGGCTCGACCACGATCCCAGCGACCTCAGAGGGGTCAACGAGCTTCGTGAAGATCCAGTCCTCAATGTAGCCCAGGACGGCCTCGCCGCACTCGTTCGGGTCCTCAGTCCTGAAGGGGCAGCGGTAGGGGTAGGGGTAAGGGACGTGTATCACGCCTGGAACCATTGGCGAGAAGCCCTTCCTGTAGTGGGCCTTGCTCGCGGTCAGCGAGAGGGAGCCGAAGGTCCTGCCGTGGAAGGCCCCCAGGAACGCGATGAAGTACTGCCTTGACCCTCCGAAGTAGTACCTAGTGAACTTAAGCGAGCCCTCTATGCTCTCTGTGCCGCTGTTTGTGAAGAACACCCTGGGATCCTTAACCGGGGAGATACCTATCAGCTTCTCGGCGGCCGTCACGGCCTCCTCATAGTAGAAATCAGTTAGCGAGTAGTGTTGCAGCCTCTCGGCCTGACGCTTTATAGCCTCTACGACCTTCGGGTGGCTGTGCCCTACGTTCATTACCGCTATCCCTGCGTTGAGGTCTATGTACTTGTTTCCGTCGACGTCCTCAACTATGGCCCCATGGGCCTCCTTGGCGACGAGCGGGACCCACCTCACGTAGGACTGGACCAGCGCCCTGGAGTCCCTCTCTATGACGCCCCTCGCTATGGGCCCGGGTGGCTCAACCCTTATCAGGGGGACCTCCTCCAACAGGTGCACCCAGCTTTAAGGTCCCCTCTGGATATTAATTCATCAAGGAGCCGGAAAGTTGCCGAAGTACGAGTTCGAGGTCGTAGAGGAATACTTCCTCAACGGTGAACGCCGGTTTAGGCTTAAGGTGAGAGGGACCAATCTGATAGTTAACGTGACCGCCGATAACGTAGACGAGGCCGCCTCGAAGGCCGCCGGCCTGCTTGATAAGACGAAGGCCTACAAGCTCCTTAAGGGAGGCGCGGACTCGCTCAAGGATAGGGGCCCCTCTTAGATACGATCCTCGCGTTGACCTCCACGCTCCTGTGGGGCCATATAAGGGAGTTCTCGATCGTGGCGTTGTCACCCACAATTACGTCATTTCCGATGACGCTGTTGATAACGGTGACATTGTCGCCTAGGTACACGTGTCGTCCTATTACGCTGTTCTCGACTACCGAATTCCTCCCTATGATGCTCCGATCCATTACGATGGACCTCCTGATCGTGGATCCGCTTGACGTTATGACGTAGTTGTCCACGATAGAGTTCTCGATAACCGATCCGTCCTCTATGTTCACGTGCCTGCCTATCAGTGTGGGCCCCGTTACCCTGACCTTCTTGAGCGCGGACCTCTCTATGAGGTCTATGTGGTCTTTCTTTGACCTGGGGCTTGACCCCTGCAGGTATATGTTGTCATGGTAAACCGTGGACGCCCCCAGCCTGTCAGGGTTTAGGGACGAAAGGAGGTAGAACGACGCGCTGGTGAAGCTGTCGAGCGTACCTATATCAAACCAGTAGCCGTCCGTCACGAAGCCGTGGACCTTATACCCCCTCGATATCACATAGGGTATAAGGTCCCTGCCGAAGTCACCCCTCCCCTCCCTGACCAGCCCGAGGAACTCGTCAGACCTCATAAGCTTTATCATGTCCTCGGATAGCAGGTAGACGCCGGTGTTAGCAAGGTTCGACGGGGCCTTCTCGGGGTCGGCAGGCTTCTCAACGAAGTACTCAATCCTGCCGTCAGCGGCGAGCTTGGCTAGGCCCAGCTGCCTCATGGCGTCCTTATCATGTATAGGCTTCAAGACTATCGTCATGAAGGCGTCCTGCTGCTCGTGAAGCTTTACAAGCTTGCCCAACTGGAGGCCTATCACAGTATCGCCTTGTACTATCAATAGAGGGTCTGATATGTCATAGTAGTCTGCAAGCACCGCGATCGAGTGGGCGTTACCGACGGTGTTGACGTTAGGCTGGTACCTTAGCTTAAGGGAGGCCCTCTTGCCCTCGGGCAACCTGAAGTAGAACCTCTCGCCAAGGTGATCGTATACGTCCCGGTAGTTATAGAAGCCGCTCACGCCAAGGAAGACCTCGCTGACCCCCTGCTGCGCTAGCTCGTCCAGTATGAAGTCTATGACGAACCTGTTTAGGAACCTCACCATGGGCTTCGACGTGTCTACCGTCAGCGGGTAAAGCCTAGTGCCTTGTCCCCCTATTGGTATGGCGGCCTTCTTGACCTCAGTAATGAGCCCCACCACCTCTCCACAAAATAGCTATAAAGTTATATTGCTTTAGCCGGAGGCCGCTTCGTAGTCGCTACGACGACCTATTACACGCCCTTGCCGTCTGCAGCGCCCTGTCCAGCGTAAGTCCGAAGACGTCAGAGGTCCAGGCTCCAAGCTGATCCAGGAGGTTCCTCTCGACGCTGGCGCTGTCTAGGAGTCGCGTCAGCTGACCAAGGCTGCACAGGTCACCTTTGTCCCCAGCGTGGAAGCAGAGCTCGCGCGGCAGATTGACCCTTGCCAGCCCGCAAGGGTTCCTTTCAAGCGACCTCTTAATTTCAAGGCCAATGAGGTACAGAGCGTAGGAGTACGTCAGGAACGCCTCATATGGGGTGCCCAGATGGCTGAAGTACGAGTGCACTGCGGCTTCAGGGCCCCACCTCGTCGCCATGTAGTAGAAGTGATCGCTGACGGAGAGCGTCCTCCATTTCTCAAGCACGTCCCCTCCAAGCGCCCGGGCGAAGTAGTAGTACCTCCTCAACACCTCGAAGGCTTGTCTCTGCATCCAGTTGCCCAGCCATGCGCCTAGGTCCCGCGAGTCGGCCCAGCTGATAGTGGAGCTGGGTGGCACGTCGTATAGTCCCCTAGGGGTGAGGGAAGCGGCCATGGATCCGGTGAGGAACTCTACCCCCCTTCTGTTGATCTCCCTCGGGAGCCACCTGATGAACTCGTAAATGCCGGTCTCAGGCCAGTGGTGCTCCCCGAAGGTCTCGAAGTCGACGGCTATGACAACCAGGTCGCCGGGGGTAGCCCTGATCCACTCGGCGTACTTGTCGGCGGTGAGCGGGTACTGATCCCATGACGTATTGCTGAACCTGAAGCCTATGTCGTCACTTAGCCTGTAGTTCCTCAGGAAGACTTTCACTCCACAGGCTGGGTTCTGATAGACGTAGTTGGGCGACCGCCAGCCAAGGACCCAGTCAACGCCCTCTGTGAAGACGGCCGAGAAGCCCTTCCTCTGCAGGGCGCAGCCTATATCGTTGTTGTAGATGAACTCCGTGTTCTCGGCAACCTGCGGCCTGAACCCCAGGAGGTCCTCAACCAGGTCGGCCTGAGCTTTGACCTGGTCCATGAACTCGGCCTCGTCTATGAGTGACGCGAGGGAGTGGTAGTAGGTCTGGGCGACCGGCTCCATGACCTCCCTTGAGACGGCCCTTGCCATAAGCTCAACGACGTCCGGGTAGCTGTTCTTTAACGCCTTGAGGAGCGCCCCGGATATGCTCATCACGAACCTGAACCCTGGAACATCATCGGCGGCTTCGAGGAGTACGCTGGTGGCCTTCCTGTAAGTCCTCTCTACGACCCTATCGAGAATTCTGACGTCAGCCTTGTGGTCAAGGACTTCGTTAAAGTCTGTCGGGAGGTTTGGCGGCGTGAACGACGACAGCCGCTTGAGCCTCAGGGGCTGATGCAGCTCAAAGAACAGCAGTACCCTCTCGGTCATGTTGATATCGCCCTATAGTATGCCATGGTCCTGGCCTTCTCGTAGCATGACTGTAGGGACTCTGCCACGGCCTCCCTCCTAAAGCGCTTATTAACGTCATTCACGGCAAACGACCTTACGTCATCAGGGAAAGTGGGGCTCCTGAGGGCGACCTGCTTGACCTCCTGTATCGGCACCCTTTCAGGCTCCCAGTGCCAGAAGATATAGGCCAGGGACTCCATGGCGAGACCGAGCGACTGGGGGTCCTCAGGGGGCACGAGGAGGCCGTCGCCCTCCCCAGACCTAATGTCGACAACTATCTCCTTGAGCCCGCCGACGCTGGTGGCGATCACAGGGGTGCCCAGGGCCAGGGACTCGACGGCAACGAGGCCGAAGGGCTCCCACCTGGACGGCATCAACGTGGCTGCGGCCAGCCTTATGATGGCCTTGTACGGCTCCTCGGGGACCCTGTTGGTGGTGACAACAACTCTCCCGTTCCTCTCCTCGGCCAGCCTCTTAACGTACTGCTCGTACCCATAGTCACCCACAGGCACGCCAAGTACAACCAGGGAGGCGCTGGGCGCGTAGTCAAGGGCCCTGACAGCTATATCAATCCCCTTCTGCGAAGTGAGCCTGCCCGGAAGGACGAAGACAGCCCTGTCACGCGGGTCGAGGGACCCAGCCATTGACCCAGGAATGACGTACTTATCAACGAGCTCATATATCACGCTTTGGTCGAGGGACCCGTAGTTAGACGTTATCCACCTCTCGACAGGGACCCTATCCCAGTCAGTTGAGTTGTAGATCACACAAGACTTACCCTCAATCCAGCCCCCGTACTTCCTCTCCAGCTCCTCCCTGAGGTAGGAGAAGCTCACGGTGGCTACCGCGTCGGCCGTGAGGACCCCGAAGGCCTCCACATTGCCTCCAACAGAGTCCCAAAGCGACCTGTTGTCAGCGGGCTCATGCCTTACAACCCTCCAGACAAGGTGGTGCTCATCGTCAAGCCCTGCCCAGTCGGGGGAGGCGTAGTGCCAGGGGAAGCTTGGCGAGCCGCTGAGGTTTATGCTGAAAACGAGGGGGATCGCGTAGCCCCTCCTCTCCAGCTCGTCCCTGAGAGCGACCCCTGGAAGGACGCTGTGCCAGTCGTGCACGTGTATCAGGTCAGGCTGCACCTCATGCCAGGAGAACGCCCTGACAGCCCTTGTGAGAAGGGCTGACTTCTCCTCAGCATAGGAATAGGGATGCCAGGAGTCGAACACGACACCCGTAACGTAGTCAAGGCCCTTAAACACGATGACCCTGAAGCCGTCGACCCTGGCCTCCTCGGCCCCGACGCAGTAGCTGTACTGCTTGCCGTCAAGCCCCCGCCTGTCTCCACAGATCGTGAAGTCCAGGGGCTTCAGGCCATACCTCGACCTAACGCCGAGGTCTAAGTGCCTGCCATGGGACGGCATAAGCACAGTGACCTCAAGCCCCCTCTCCGACAGGGCCTCCGCGTGCTGTCTAACGGCCTCCCCTAGGCCGCCGACCTTCACGATCGGCGACAGCTCGAACGATATTATCCAGACCCTCTTGACTGACCTGGGGGCCACTAGCCTGGCCGGCGAGCCCTAGCACCTACCCCTCTGGTGTGCACCAGGGAATCTAAGCCATCATGGGCCTCTGAAAAGGGGGCCCTCGAAGGGGTTCTTCCTGAAGTTCGTCGGGCACTTCATGACCCTGACGAGGCCAAGGTCGAGGAGCTTTCTCAGGCTGAGCCTCTGGGACCCCGTAAGCTTAAGGAAGGTGGTTGCGGCTCCCAACCACATCCTGTCCCAGTACTTTCTTCCAGTGTGCACGCCGCTACGCTTCACCTTCGGGCACCTAAGCCTCACGTACCCAACGCCCTCTATGTAGGGCGTATGGCCGTGGAAGGTGTAGATTACCCTGATCTTCCTGAGGCTCTGTACGTTATACTCGCACAGGTCGTAGTGGACCCTCGCGTAGGCGAAGACGGGCCTATAGGCGTCGCCAGATCTAAGGAAGACGAACTCGAGGGGCTCATACTCGGACTTTTTGTCACCCCTGTAGAACGAGAACGTAAAGCCCGCCAGGAGGAGAAGGCCGTAAAGGCGTGTGTCGTTTAGGGGGTCAGGCCACACGACTAGCTCAAAGTCCCTGAGGAGGTCAACGTTCCTAGGCAGCGAGATCTCCATGGCGTAGTTCGTCGCGAGTATATCTAGCAGCCTCTTGGCCTGGTCCCTGGCCCTGAGCAGCTCTTGAACAGCCTCCTGTGTGCCGGCGGCGGCCACCCTAACCATCGATGGAACGTTGTCACCACCCCTTACAACAAGCTCACGGCACTCCTCGACTAGTCGGTCTAGATCGCCCTCCAACCCTATCCGTTCACCCTTGCCCGCCGGCCAGCCTGTAATAGAGC